>LFSQ01000038.1 GCA_001512785.1 Syntrophomonas sp. DTU019 | reverse complement strand
CTCCTTTTATTAAATTACACCACAAAAAACCCGGACAAAAAAGCCTTATTAATTATGACGCTCAATGTCCCAGAATCTTTCCCCAATTTAGGGGAAAAATTATAAGGCTTGGCGATATGGTTCCATTTTAAACTATTTTCTTATTCAAAGCACTCCATGATGGAACAGGCTTACGCATAAAAAAGGCCCAAATTCGAGCTTATGCTGCAACTTGAGCCTCAAGGATGACTTGTAGAGGTTATTTTACATCTTTTGAGGTCAGGCCGGCTCCAATCAGCTAGCGCAGCACCTGTACCGCCAATTCAGCCAGCTGTGACAGCGGTTCCGGATATATACCGATTAAAAGCGTGCCGGCTACACAGACTGCCAGAGCCAACCGTGCCATGAGCGGTACTGCCACCGCCTGGCTGCCGTTACTATTGCCAATATACATTACCCGGGATACATTCAGGTAATAATACACCGAGACCATGCTCATTATCAGTCCCACAAAAGCCAGCCATACATAACCGGCCTGTATGGCTCCGGAGAAAAGATAGAATTTACCGGCAAATCCTGCCATGGGCGGTATCCCCGCCAGGGACAGCATACAGATGGTCATAACAGCGGCCAGCATCGGGGCTCGTTTGGCCAGACCGCTGAAGGCCCCAAGATCGGAACTGCCGTTTTGCGTCTCCACCACAGCAGTCACCGCAAAAGCCCCTACATTGCTGAACACATAGAGCATGGCGTAGAACAAAACCCCTTTGAAGCCGTACGCATTGGCGGCAGCCAGGCCAACCAGTATATACCCCGCCTGCGCGATGCTGGAATAGGCCAGGAGCCGTTTGACATTGCTCTGGGCCAGTGCTATCAGATTGCCCACAACTATGGTGACCGCGGCCAGAATGGCCATCAGCGATGTCCAGTCATAATGCTCCACCGGCAGGGCAAAGATAAGCATGCGCAACAAGGCGGCAAAAGCTGCGGCTTTGGAACCGACCGCCAGATAGGCGGTGACCGGAGTCGGAGCGCCCTGATAAATGTCCGGAGCCCACATATGGAAAGGCACCAGGGCCATCTTAAAGCCGAATCCGGCAATTACTAGGATAATTCCCGCAAACAGCACCGGCGGGGTTGCAGGCAGCAGCTGCAAAGCCTCATAAATCCGGGCAAAAACCGTGGAACCGCTGGAAGCATAAATCAGGCTCATGCCAAAAAGCAAAACCGCTGACGACAGGGCTCCCAATATCAGGTATTTAAGCCCGGCTTCAGCCGAAAGCCCGTCATTGAGCAGATATGCACTTAATATATAGAAGCTGATGGTCATCAGTTCCAGGCTGATATATAAAGTTATCAAATCCCCGGATGATGCCATTAACATCATGCCCAGGGTAGCGAAGAGCATAAAGCTGAACCATTCGCTCTTGCGCCGGCCAAACCAATCGGCATATCTGCCCGCCATTGCAAAAATCAGCACCGCCGCGCTCAGGAACAGCAGCTTAAAAAAGCTGCTATAGCTGTCCACCTGATAGATACCCGCAAAAAACACCGCTTCCTGGCTGAATTGCCGGATCACCACCACTAAGGTTAACAAAACCCCGCAAATGGCCAACCATCCGGCGGCTTTTTGGCCTTGAGGTGGCAATAGCAGACCGGCCATCAGTATGATCAAGCCCAGCGAAGCCACCAGGATTTCCGGAGCCAGCAATTGATACGGCATTACAGGCCCCCTCCCATCTGTGTAAGGCTGGCATGGGCCAGCAGCTGGCCCATGCCGCTGTTGATCAGCTCCATGAGCGTGAAGGGCAGTATGCCCCCTATGACAATAGCCCCTCCCAGTACTATTAAAGGCACCATCTCCACGCCTCTCAAATCCGCCAGGTGGTCCCACTGCGCTTTGCGGGGCCCGAACAATACATCCCCCAGGGTACGCAGGATATAAACCGCGGTGAGAACGATCCCGGAGACCGCCACTATGGTTAAAATCTGGTACTCCCGAAAAGCACCGACAAAGATAGTAAACTCACCGATGAAGTTCACCAGGCCGGGAAGCCCCAGTGAGGCCAGGCCTGCCAGCATAAGCCCGGTGGCCAGGCGGGGCATCTGGTGCGCCAGCCCGCCGAAATCGGTCACCTCGCGGGTATGGCTCTTTTCATAGAGATTGCCGATCATGGCGAAGAACAGTGCCGCCATGACCCCGTGGGCGTACATCATCATCACCGCCCCATTTAAACTTATCAGGTTTAAGGCCGCGATGCCAATCAACACATAACCCATATGGCTGACCGATGAGTAGCCCACAATGTATTTCAAATCCTTTTGACTCACGCATATAAAAGCCGCATAGACCACGTTGGCGATGGCCAGCACCGCTATTAACGGCGCAATATATTTGGCGCCCAGGGGCAGTATATAAAGACCGATGCGGATCAGCCCATAGCCCCCGATCTTCTTTAACACCCCGGCATGTATCATGCTGACCGCTGTCGGCGCCCCGGCGTAGCCATCCGGTGACCAGGCGTGAAATGGGAACATGGACAGGAGTGTGCCGAAGCCCAAAGCCATTAGAGCAAAGACAAAAACCTGGAACCACACCGGGAAATCCACCGCGGCCAGGGTACTGATATCCATAGTGGGAAAGCCCAGGATGGCCTGCGCTTTGATGAACAGTGAGATCAGGCCGACCAGCAAAAAGGCGCTCCCGATCAAGAGGTAAATGGTCAGCTTCATCCCGGCGTATTCCCTAGTAACCCGTTTGGATGATCCAAACATTATTATCAGGAGGTATATCGGTATGACTACCACCTCATAGAAGAGGAAGAAGATGAATAAGTCGGTGGCCACAAAGGTACCCATAACCCCGGTAATGAGCAAGAGCAGCAGGGCGAAGAATTCTTTAGCCCGCTCCTCAACCTGCCAGCTGGCATAAACCGCGCTGAAACCGATCAGGTTGGTGAGCAGCAGCATGGGGATACTGATGCCATCAACCCCCAGGGCGTAAGCAACCCCCAGATCCTTTACCCAGGGAATGCTTTCCACGAACTGCATGCCCGGCTGGCTGCGGTCGAAAGCGAAGAACACCACCAGGGTCAGCACTAGGCTGATAAAGGTACTGGATGCCGCGATATATTTGATGGTTTTCCTGTTATCCGCGGACAGCAGCATAATGCAAGCCGCCCCGATCACGGGAACCAATAGTGTCACTGTCAATACCGGGAATGATTGCATGTCATGCTACCTCCTCAAGCCAGGGCTGTATAGACGACCAGCAGGGCGCTGATCAGAATCACTACCACCCCGGCAAACAGGTAGAGCGCATAGGTTTGTACCTGTCCATCCTCGGTGTAGCGCAGGGTTCTCCCCGTCCATGCGGTCAAGTAGGCCAGGCCGTTTACCGCTCCGTTGACGATTCTCAAGTCCACCCACTCCAGGACCCGGGCCGTGCCATCGACAAACACCGCTGCCAGGCGGGCATAGAGCTCATCGATATAGTATTTGTGGTACAGCAGCTGGTAGACCCCGGCCCAGCGCCGGCGCAGGCTGAGATGGGATATGGCCTGTTTCTGGTAAATGATCCAGGCCAATGCTATGCCGGCCATAGCCAGGAGCGAGGAAATCGCCATTATACTCACATTGGGCTGATGATGCAGCACCCCGGGGGCGGTAATATAATGGGCAAAAACGTTGCCCATCAATGGAGAGCCGACAAATCCGGCCCCGAAAGACAGTACGGCCAGTACCAGCAGGGGGACTGTCATCACCGGCTTTGATTCATGAGCATGCCGGTCATGCTTACTTGAGCCGAAGAAGGCCACAAATATAAGCCTGAACATATAGAAGGCCGTCATAAAGGCTACTATTGATCCCAGGCCATACAGCAGCATATTTCCGCTGGCATAAGCCCCGAGAAGTATCTCGTCTTTGCTCCAGAACCCTGATAAGGGCGGAATCCCGGCTAAAGCCAGGGCGCCGATGACAAACGTCCAGGTGGTCACCGGCATTTTAGGAGCCAGGCCCCCCATCTTCCAGATATTCTGCTCACCGTTAAGGGCATGGATCACACTGCCCGCCCCTAAAAACAACAGGCTCTTGAAAAAGGCATGAGTCATGAGGTGGAACATGCCAGCCGTCATAGCGCCGATGCCTAAGGCCATGACCATGTAACCCAGCTGGCTCAGGGTGGAATAGGCCAGGATGCGCTTGATGTCGTCTTGCACCAGGGCGATGCTGGCCGCAAACAAAGCGGTAAAACCGCCCACCGCCGCTATGAACAGCATAGCCTGCGGAACCGCGCTGAAGATGAAAAAGGCCCGGGCCAAAAGATATACACCTGCGGCTACCATGGTTGCGGCGTGTATCAATGCGCTGACCGGGGTAGGGCCTTCCATGGCATCAGGCAGCCATACATGCAGGGGAAACTGGGCCGATTTGCCGATCGGGCCGGCGAACAGCAAGAATGCTATGGGGATTAATACCGCCAGGTTTTGATAATTTGCCAGCCTGGCTTCCAGTGTCGCATAATCCAGATTGCCGAACAATACTGCCAAAAACAGTATGCCCAAAAGGAAGCCGAAATCCCCCACCCGGTTGGTAATGAAGGCCTTTTTGGCTGCCTCTTTGGCACTTTCACGCTCAAACCAGAAGCCGATCAGCAAATAGGAGCAGAGCCCCACCAATTCCCAGAAGACAAAAACCTGTCCGAAATTGCTGGATAAGACCAGGCCCAGCATGGAACCGGCAAAAATGCTCTGGTAGGCGAAATAACTGGCAAACCCCGGGTCGCCCTCCATATACCCCAAAGAATAGACCTGTACCAGCAATGCTACGATGGTTACCACCAAAAGCATCACCGTGCTCAAAGGATCGATCAAAATACCCATGTTCACCTGCAAACCCGGCATATTGAGCCAGGGCACAGCCATTACGAACACTTCTCCGGGCTGAGCGCTGAAAACCTCCAACGCCACCAAGAGAGAGTACAGCATTGCCAGTCCAATCGCCAGTATAGAGACAGTTGCTGCCCATTTGGGCCAGCGATGCAAAAACATACCTATGATCACAAAAGCGAGCAGGGGCAGGACAGGTATGATCCAGGCTCCCTGAAGTATTTGGTTCATGTGCTGTTCCCCCTCCTCACCATTTCAGCAGGTTGAAGTCGCTTAAATTAACTGATTTCCTGTGCCGGTATATGGATATGATCAAGGCCAAACCCACTGAGACCTCAGCAGCTGCCACCACTATGACCACGATAGCAAACAGCTGGCCAACCACCTGATCAGGGTTGATAAAGCGATTGATGGCGACAAAATTGATATTTACGGCATTCAGCATCAATTCCACCGACATCAGAATAGCCACTGCGTTGCGTTTGGACAACACCCCATAAACCCCGATGCCAAAAAGCAAGCTGGACAGGATCATATAATGCGTCAGCCCAATCACTTTTCTTCAACCCCCCTCGCCAGTATAATAGCCCCTACTACCGCCAGGAGCAAAAGCACCGCGGCCACTTCGAAGGCGATGACATATTTGCCCAGTAACAATTCAGCCAAGAGGCCTACCGCATCCTCAACCGTTCGGCCTTTGACCTCGGGCAGCCCGCTGAACCAGATGGCGGCAACCAGACCTGCGGTCATCAGCAGGGCAATATATGCCCCCCAGAGGTGCGTTCCCAAACTGGGGTTGAAGCGATTGGTCTGATTGGGCTCACCATGCATCACCAGCATGATGGCAAATATGATCAATACCGAGATAGCGCCGGCATAGACCAGAATCTGTACCAGGCCCAGAAAGCCGGCGTCAAGGTGGAAAAACAGCATGGCCACGCCGATAAAGGTCATGATTAAGGCAAGGGCGCTGTGCACTATGTTGCGGCTCAACACCATTCCCAGGGCGCTTAAGATCGTAAACAGGGCGATGCAAACGAATGCCATATCATTGATGGTCACCATACTCACTGCGTCTCACCTCCGGCGGGCCGGCTTTTCTCTTTGGCTACCAGGGCCTGCGCCGCTTTGCGGGCTTTTTCCTTATCATCCACTATCAAGGCGGCCACCTTGTCCCGTTTCTTTTCATCAGCCTGCAGCAGCTCCGCCAGTATAGCCGCATCCTCTTCTGTGTCCACATATTTGGCCAGTACCTTCTGGCCTCCTTTGGATAAAGCGGTCTTAATGGCCTCAATCTGTTTGCGGCGTTTGGCTTCGGCTGCGGCGTCCACTTCCGGCTCAAGGGCCTCCGGGGGTATCAGCTCTGCTCCTGCCGCGGCAACCGGTACCTGTACACCGGCCGGCGGGGTATAAACCCTTTTGATCTGCTCGCGCCGGTCGGTGCTCAGCTCGAAATTGTGCACAAAAAACAACGTATGAGTCGGGCAGGCCTCCACGCACAGGTTGCAGAACAGGCAGTACTGCAGGTCGATGGTGTAGCTAAGCAGCCGTTTTTTCTTGGATCCCTCGATAGGCGCGGTTTCAAAGCTGAGCACACGATTGGGGCAGGCTTTGATGCACATACCGCAAACAATGCAATTCCTATAATCGAACTCCAGGCAGCCCCGAAAACGCTGGTGCAAAAACGGCCGCTGTTCCGGATACTGAATGGTCCTGGGTTTTTCCACCCCATGTTTCAGGGTTATCCCCAAACCCTTCAAAAGCCCTTTGCCAAACATTTTCATCACCACCCCATCCCGCGGAAGAACTCGATTCCCAGCCCGGTTACCAGTATATTGGCCAGACTTACCGGGATAAGCACCTTCCAGCTGAAAGCCATCAGGTGATCCATGCGGATGCGGGGGAAAGTCCATTTCATCCACATGAATACCAGCATGATCAAATAGGTTTTGATAATTATCCATATCCAGGAAGGCAGCCAGTGCCCCTGACCGCCGCCGAAGAACAATGTGGCTGCCAGGGCGGATACGGCCACCAAATTGGTATATTCAGCCAGGAAGAACAGCGCCCAGCGCATTCCGGTGTACTCGGTATATACACCTGCGGTCAGTTCCTGCTCGGCTTCAGGCATGTCAAAAGGCCCCCGGTTCAGTTCGGCAGTGGCCGCGATAAAATAGACCAGGAAGGCCACTGGCTGCAGGAGGATGAACCAGTACCGGTTCTGCGCGTTCACTATCTCCCCAAGATTAAGGGAACCGGCTATCATCACCACCCCCAGCAGGGAAAAAGCCAGGGGGATTTCGTAGCTGATCATCTGCGCCACCGAGCGCATCGCGCCCAAAAGCGACCATTTGTTGTTAGAACCCCAACCCGCCATCAAAAGGCAGATGGTGGAAAGCGATCCCAGGGAAATAAAATAAAAAAGGCCTACATTCAGATCCACCACCGCCATGTCCTTTCCCAGGGGCAAGACCGCATAAAGCATGACCGCCACCACAATGAAAAGCAGCGGTGCGCTCATAAAAATCCAGCGATCCGCCCGCGAGGGGATAATATCCTCCTTGGTCAGCAGTTTCATGGCATCGGCAATGGTCTGAAAGGCGCCAAAAGGCCCCAGGCGGTTGGGGCCCAGCCTTTCCTGAATAAAACCCGATACCTTGCGCTCCAGCCATATGAGGATGATAACGTTGACTGTAACTATGGCGATGATAATTGCCCACTGCACGACCAGCAGTATCAAATCAGCCCAAACTGGTTTGATCCCCAAACCCACCATCCAGGAGGTCAGCATATAGGCCGTATCGGTAAACAGGTGTTCCAAGGTATAAAGCCCCCTTCCCTTAACGGTCTGACTCGCCCAAAACCGGATCAAGGGTGGCGATATTGGTGATGACGTCCTGCAGTGTGCCGCCTTTGCAGATCAGCGGAAGCACCATCAGATTGATAAACGACGGGGCGCGTATATGCAAGCGGTAAGGCCTGTCACTGCCATCGCTGACCAGATGGAAGCCCAACTCGCCTTTGGCGGACTCGATGCGGTGATACACCTCACGGCCTTTCGCGGGTTTGAGGATTCGCGGCACTTTGGCCAGGATCTCCCCGGAAGGCATATCCTTCAGGGCCTGTTTTATGATCCGCCCGGATTGCTCCATTTCCTCGATTCTTACCATGAAGCGATCCCAGGAATCCCCGTTCTGTCCTACGGGCACCTTAAAATCAAAGCGGGAGTATATGCCGTAGGGCTCATCGCGGCGCAGGTCGTAATCGACCCCGCTGGCCCGTAAATTGGGGCCGGTTACCCCATAAGCCACGGAATCTTCAGCAGGCAGTATGCCCACGCCTTTGCAGCGCTGCTGCAGGATCTCGTTGCCGCTGAGAAGCCCGTGATACTCCGCTATCATCCCCGGCAGATCATTAAGAAAGCTCTCTACGGCGGGATAAAACTCCTCCGGCAGATCCGCCGCCACTCCGCCGATGCGCATATAAGAAGCAATCAGGCGCTGCCCGCTGCTCATCTCAAACATATCCATGATGCGCTCCCGGTCACGAAAGCAGTAAACCAAACCGGTGGTGGCCCCCAGGTCGATGGCCAGACTGCCGACGAAAATCATATGCGAGGCGATCCTTGACAGTTCAGCCAGTATTATGCGGATATATTCGGCCCTTTCCGGAACAGTGATCCCTGCCAGTTTTTCCACTGCCTGAACATATCCCAGGGTGGGAAGATGTGAGGCCAGATAATCCAGCCGCGAGGCATAAGGCACAAACTGCGCATAGGTACGGCTTTCGGCTATCTTTTCCACCGAGCGGTGCACATAGCCCACATGCACAATGGCATCTTTGACCACCTCACCGTCCATGATGGCTTCCACATGCAGGCCGCCGTGAGTGCTGGGGTGCTGTGGGCCGATATTGATGGTGTAGGTCTGCGTTTCGATCATGCCTTAAGCCCCCTTCCCGAAATCTTTGCGCAGAGGGTGGCCGGTAAAACCATCGGGCAGCAAAACCCTGACCAGGTTGGGATGGCCGGCAAATTGAATCCCCATCAGATCATAAGCCTCTCTCTCCTGCCAGTCGGCGGTAGGGTATATAGAGGTTAATGAGGGCACACTCGGGGTGTGGCGCGGAACCCTCACCTTAACCGCGATCTTTTTATTATGGGCTGGAATACCGTAGAGGTGATATACCACTTCGAATTCTTCCCCATAGTCCACGGCATCCAAATTGCCCAGATAGTTCATGCCCCAATCCTCGTAAAGGCTTTGCATAACCGAGACCAGCGCCTGAGGCTCTACTTTTAGGTAGACGAAATACTGATCATAGCTGACCTCAAGCGGCTTAAAGCGCTCATTGAGCCGGTTGGCCAGCTCTCCCATGGGGTTGTCCCGCACAGTGTCAGGCTGCTTTGCCATTTCAGTAATCACCCCGCTCAACCTTCTTTTTTAATTCCAAAAGCCCGTGGAACAGGGCTTCCGGACGGGGAGGGCATCCGGGCACATACATGTCCACTTTAAACAAGGCATCAGCTCCGGGAAGAACGCTGTATCCATCCCGAAACGGTCCCCCGCTGGCGGCGCAGTTGCCCATCGCCAGTACCCACTTGGGGCCGGGCATTTGCTCATAGACCCTTTTTACTACCGAGGCCATCTTTAATGTGATCGGGCCGGCCACAATGAGCAGGTCAGCCTGCCGGGGTGAAGCCCGGAAAACCTCGTAACCGTAGCGGGCTATATCAAAGCGGGCCGTACCGGCGGCCATCAATTCTATCGGGCAGCAGTTGCAGCCGTAGGATAAAGGCCAAAAAGACCTGGCCCGGCTCCAGTTCCATATCTTCTCCAGGGTGGTAACAATGATATTGTGCTTCTCCAGCAGTTCAACATCAGCGCTGTCATCCCGGTTATCAGCCTCGTTTAATACCATTTCAAGGCACCTTCCTTCCAGGCGTACCACAGGCCTATCAATAAAATGGCTATGAAGATAATCATCTCTACAAAGGCGAATAAGCCCAACTGCTGGAACTTTACCGCCCAGGGAAAGAGGAAAATGGTTTCAATATCGAAGGCCAGAAATACCAGGGCATAGAGAAAATAGTTGACCCGGAAGCGGATCCAGGTAGGTCCCTTGGTGTCTACCCCACACTCATAGGGCAACAGTTTTTCCTCAGACGGCCTGGGCTTGGGGCGAAAAAGCCAGGCTGCCAGCATTGCTCCCAGCGGGAAAACCAGGGTGAGCAGCAAGAATACCCCCAGGGTGGCATGATCGGACATCTATTCAGGCCTCCTTCAAACTGCTTGTTATCCGCCCATAAATGCAAAAAGCAATCAGTCCTAGTATTAGCATTGTTCTGCAATTGTTCTAATGTTTAAATTCAACCTGTTATTCCAAGTATTTCACATGGTTTTGAAAAAATGTCGTTATTTGTCATTATACAAGCATTCTATCACAAATGAACAAGAAAATAGTGCAAAGGATTAAGTATACTTGGCTTATAAAAAATTGGAGGGCTAAATCGATGTGCGCCAAAGGCTTGGTTTTGATGAACCGGCGGCTGACAAGCAGATGACTAAGCAGCTTCATTCAGCATATTGACAAAGAACCGGTGAAATCGCAAATCGCCGGTCAGTTCGGGATGAAAAGCAGTGGCCAGGATGTGCTGCTGCTGTACCGCCACAATATGGCCGTGCAAACACAGCAGGACTTCTACCTCAGGGCCGACCTGTTCGATATAAGGGGCGCGGATAAAAACCAGCGGAAAAGGCTCAGGGGATACTTTTTCCACTACCGCCTGAGCCTGAAAGCTGTCCAGCTGGCTGCCATAGGCATTGCGGCGCACGGCCACATCGAGCACATTCAAGTAGGTTGTGTCCTGATTCACGATTCTATTGGCCAAAAGTATCATGCCGGCGCAGGTGCCCCATACCGGCATACCACCTTTGATGCGCTCTTGCAGGGGAGCTATCAGATCGTACTCCTTAAGCAGCTTGCCTATGGCGGTGCTCTCTCCGCCGGGTATGATCAGGGCATCGACTTTTTCCAGCGGTGGCCTGGTTTTGACCGCCACACCCCGTACAATTTCAAGTTGGTTGAGACAGGCCAGGTGTTCGGTCACCGCTCCCTGCAGGGACAGCACCCCAATAGTGGCCATCTTACCATCCCCGCTGTGCATATTGATCCTGCAGCTTGTCAATTTCCAGCCCGGCCATGGCTTCGCCCAGACCGGCCGATACCTCGGCCAGCACCGCCGGATCATTGTAATGAGCCGTGGCCTTGACTATGGCCTGGGCCCTTTTGGCCGGATCTTCTGATTTAAAAATGCCGGAGCCGACAAAGATGCCATCACAACCCAACTGCATCATCAAGGCTGCATCCGCCGGGGTAGCGATCCCGCCTGCAGCGAAGTTTACCACCGGCAGTTTCTTGTGTTCGGCAACATATTCCACCAGCTCAAAAGGCGCACCGATCTGTTTGGCAAAGGACATGCGCTCTTCTCTGGGGAGCATTTGCACCTGCCTTATCTCCGCCATTATCTGGCGCATGTGGCGCACTGCTTCCACTACATTGCCGGTGCCGGCTTCGCCTTTGGTGCGGATCATGGCAGCCCCTTCGCCGATGCGCCTCAAGGCCTCGCCCAGGTCTCTGGCCCCGCACACAAAAGGAACCTTAAAGCTGCGCTTGTCAATGTGAAACATCTCGTCAGCCGGGGTCAATACTTCGCTCTCATCTATAAAATCAATGCCGATGGCTTCCAGTATCTGGGCTTCCACAAAATGCCCGATCCTTACCTTGGCCATCACCGGTATGCTCACCGCGGCTTTTATCTGCTTTATCATGGCCGGATCGGACATGCGGGCCACTCCACCCTGTTTGCGAATATCGGCCGGCACCCGTTCCAATGCCATAACCGCCACTGCGCCGGCCTTTTCGGCGATCAGGGCCTGTTCCACATTGGTGACATCCATTATGACCCCGCCTTTGAGCATTTGGGCCAGATTCTTGTTGAGGCTGTACCTATCCTCCATCTTGCTTCCTCCCTTTTATGCCAATACTTATGATATACTGTGTGTAGCGATTCTACTGTATCGATACACTTTTTGTGACCTGTTTATGACGTAATAAATTATTGCACACCACTTATTGGGTGTCAACGAGGGGATTTTATTATGTCAGACCCTTTTGTTTCGATACAATTGCAGCGCGATGATCCGCTGCCGCTGTACCGGCAGCTTTATCTTCACATTGAAAAAGCAATACTCTCGGGACGGCTCGAGCCCGGCCAAAAGCTGCCCCCCATTCGCCGGCTGGCCGCCAGGTTAGGGGTCAATACGGTAACCGTAGTGCAGGCTTACCGCTGCCTGGAAAGAGCCGGGCTGGCAGCAGCCCGTGTAGGCAGCGGCACTTTTGTTGCTTACCAAAGGAAGGCTATTCCGGACCAACCCGTCCCGCCGGGAACAGTTGAACCCGATCAGCCAGGCCTGGATCTCCCCGATAGCTGGCAGGTAGCGCTGCCGCCTGAGGCCATCAACTTCGCTACCCTTACCCCGGACGCCGCATTGTTTCCAGTTGATGACTTTCAGGCCATAATAAACCAGGTGCTGAATCGCGATCGAGGTGAGGCCTTCGGCTATCAGGAGAGCCAGGGCTATTATCCGCTGCGCTGCAGTGCGGCCGCCTATCTCACCCAATCAGGCATCAAATGCGGCGCTGAAACCATACAGGTCATATCCGGAGCCCAACAGGGCATAGATCTCATCGCTCGTTCCCTCATTATGCCGGGAGATCGAATACTCACCGAGAGCCCCACTTATACCGGAGCTATGGCTGCATTTCGCTCCCGGGGCGCACAAATACATGCGGTCCCCCTGCAGGATGACGGCATCGACCTGGAAGCCCTGGAAAATCAGCTAAAAATACAGCAGCCCAAATTGATATATGTGATGACCAACTTTCAGAATCCCACCGGGATCTGTTACAGCCCTGAAAAACAGAAAGCCCTCTTGGATATATGCCGCCGTTGGGATGTGCTGTTGATTGAAGACGATTCCTTTACCGAGCTGGCTTACAACCGTGAGCAAGGCCAGGCCATCAAAGCGCAGGATGAAGATGACCGGGTCATTTACATCAAGAGCTTCTCCAAAATACTCATGCCGGGATTGCGCCTGGCTTTTATGCTGGCACCGCAGCGCCTGCTGCCGCAGCTGATGGCCGCCAAGCACATTGCCGATATATCCACCTCCGGACTGGTGCAGAGGGTTTTTGATGTGTACCTGCGCCGGGATTTGTGGAAAACTCATCTGGAATACATGAAAGAATGCTACCGGGAGCGTTACCATCATATTTTACAGGCTATCCAGGACAGCTTTCCCCCTGAAGTGAGTTTCCGGGCACCGGAAGGCGGCCTGTGCCTTTGGGTGGAAGGCTATCCGGGCCTGTCCTCCAATCGCCTTTACGAGGCCTGTCTGGCCCACCAGGTGGTTATCGCCCCGGGGAGTCACTTTTTTCCCGACAACCGCGACAGTAGATTCTTTCGGCTCAGTTTCGCGGCTTTATCATTAGAGGATATAAGCCGGGGAATACCCATTATCGCACAGCAGCTAAACAATTTATACAACCCGGCCTATCATCCGGGCCAGCGCTTTAGCCCCTTGCTGTGATGGGCTGGCCAGGCGCATCACCCTGCTGTGAACACATATATCTCCTCAAGAATATACTGGATATAAATGGAATGAACAGGATGATGAATAGATGAGCACAAAGGTGTTTGAAAACGTCAGCCGCAGGCGCCTGGCGGCCATGAAAGCCATAATGCGACAGCGGGTGAGCCAATATGCGCGCGAAAATGGGTACGCGATCCACACCTGGAGAGTGCCCGAAGCCGCTGATGCGGTCTGGCATGTGGTTTTGACCAGCAAAAAAGGCAAGCCCAAGCTGGATTTTATGGCCCGGGTGCAGCACGATGCCTCAGCTCAACGCCTCACCATCAGCTTGATGCGCAAGCCCTGGTTCGTGAGTCGTGAAAAGGCTTTGGCTCAAGTACAGAGCGTTTACCGGGCCAGCCGGGCTTAAGTCCCGGCTGCTCAGGGATATTATTCATGGTAGCTGGGATGCCCTTCCGGGACGATTCCCCAGAAGGAGCCATCCTGGCTGCGGCAGATGACTTTATATATACCTGCATTGAGGATGATCCTTTTGCACAAAAAACAGGGTTCCGCATCCACCAGTTCACCGCTCTTCACATCATACCCGGCCAGATAAAGGGTGGCCCCCAGCGTCTTGTCTCTGCCTGCGTTTACTATGGCGTTCATTTCAGCATGCACGCTGCGGCACAGCTCATAGCGCTCTCCCGGGGGCACATTGCGGATTTCCCGTTCACAAACCCCCAGGTCGCAGCAATTGGGCAAACCGCGCGCGGCTCCGCTGTACCCGGTAGAGACAATAGCATCGTCCTTCACTATTACCGCCCCGTAATTCCTGCGCAAGCAGGTGCCCCGGGAGGCTACATCGAGGGCAATGTTGAGATAATAGTCGGTTTTACTCGGCCGAGGCTTCAATGTCAACCCTCCCCCTGTCTGTTCAGCGTTTCTGCCCAAGCAGTCGGGCCATGATAACACAGCGATTTACTACTTGTCCCAGTATTATATGTGACCGCTCAAGTCATAGCCTGCTGCCACCGCCCGGAGCAGCACCAGGCTCTTTTATGCGGTCAGGACTTCTACTCCGGTTTCCGTAACCCTCACGGTGTGTTCCCACTGTGCGGACAGGGAACCATCCAGGGTAACCGCCGTCCAGCCATCATCCAGGACCCGACAGCGGTAATCGCCGGCGTTTATCATCGGTTCAACGGTAAAAACCATATTAGGGACCAAAACCATGCCCCGGTTGCGGCCGCCATAATGGGGCACAAAGGGATCCTCATGGAACTGCAGGCCAATACCGTGACCGCCATAATCCCGCACTACGGAATAACCGAATTTTTTGGCGTGCTGTTCGATAGCATATGCAATGTCACCGGTGCGATTCCAGGGTTTGACCTGGGCTATACCCAGTTCAAGGCATTGTTTGGTTACTTCGACCAGCTGCCTGGCCTCTGAAGAAGGCTCGCCCACGAAGTACATGCGGCTGATATCCCCATAATACCCGTCCAAAATGGTGGTGACATCAACATTTACTATATCCCCTGCTTTTAAAGCATAATGCTGCGGGATGCCATGACAAATGACCTCATTGACCGAAGTGCAGCAGCTGCGGGGAAAACCCTTGTAATTCAATGGGGCTGGTCTTCCGCCTGCAGAAATGGTTTGCTCATGGACGAACTCATCGATTTCTATGGTCAAAACCCCCGGTTTGATCAAGGGTTCCAGCTTATCCAAAATGCTTTTGCTTACCTGGCAGGCCCGGCGAATGCCCTCAATCTGTTCAGGCCTCTTTATAATCTCAGGCCCCGGCACGGGTATACCCTGCACTTTCAGTTCATTTAGCTTTTGGTCCATTTCCATGTGGCATTTCTTGTATTTTTTCCCACTGCCACACCAGCAGGGGTCGTTTCTGCTTATACGTCGAAAAAACATCTGATTACCTCCAAATCGGCTGTCAGGCCTTCCAGCCGCCGTCTAAAGCCAGTACGCTTCCATTGACAAAGGAATTTTGAGGCGACAGTAAAAACAGGCAGGCCCGGGCGATGTCCTCCGGCTGCCCCCAGCGCCCTACCGGCAGCAATGATAGCAGCTCGGCCAGCTCTCCTTCATCGAGGTCCTGGCACAGCATATCGGTGAAAACCGGCCCCGGCGCAATGGCATTTACGGTAATGCCTGAAGGTCCCACCTCCGCCGCCAGGGATTTGCTCAGAGCGATCAGCCCGCCTTTGGAAGCGGCATAGGCAGCCTCACAGGATGCTCCACATACGCCCTGCATAGAGGCGATATTGACGATGCGGCCGAAACGCTTGCGTATCATCGAGGGTAAAGCCCGGCGTGAACAGAGAAACGGCCCGGTAAGGTTAACAGCCAATAACCTGGCCCAATCCTCATCTGTGGTGTCGGTCAACAGGGCTTTAAAAGCGATGCCGGCATTATTCACCAGCAGGTCCACTGTACCCAGCTGCTCTTCTACCTGCAAGAACATAAGGTCAACCATGGCTGCATCGCTCACGTCTGCCTGAACTGCTATAGCCTGCCTCCCGCTGGCGGTCAATTCTTCTTTCAGGGCTAAGGCAGCCTTTTCCGAATGATGGTAATTTATGGCTACCGCAGCCCCGGCAGCAGCCACAGCCGTGGCAATAGCCCTGCCGATACCCCGGGAGGCCCCGGTTACCAGACATACCAGACCCTCAAGCGGGTGATGCCTGCTATCTTCACTTTTTCCCGTTTTTTCCTCTCTTTCCTGCTTCAAAGCGCTGCACCCTATGGTAAAATCTCGTCCAGCAAGTTTTTAATCTGGTCGATATCTATCCCTCCAGCCAGGCGCGGTTTTCCATTGATGGCTGTAATGGGGAAATTGTAACCCATTTGTACTACACGCGATATCAGCGGGAATGAATCAAGTGAGGTTTGAGTGGTATCTATGCAGGCAAACTGTACTCTATCTCCATATACTCGCTGTAATTCGGCCTGAAGTAATTCCACTGCTTCCGCATCAGTTGCTCCACAACTGTCTCCGAGTGTACAACCCGTTGAACAGCTTCACCCCATAGCGGGAGATACGCCTTGATATACCTCAACCCTAATGACCTCCGAGCTCATTCTATATCCTCCTATTTTGCATATATTTCTGTATACACTACCCTTATATTATACCTGTAGACCAAAGCTATAACCACTGAATTGAACTATCTGCACAATCCGGCCAGGCGATTAGCTATAACGACTGCGGCACAATTTTTGTCCATATTTTTGCTGCGGCACACATATATATAATCATAAAAACATCACACTGGGCCTGGAGCATAGGTTCTTGACAAAACCCTACATGTCCAATACAATAAAATCACTTATGTATAGAATTTACACTCATTGCATATATTAAATAGTTTAATCAAAGCACGAACATTAGTTTAGTTTAGGCGTTCAGGTGAAGCCCGGTTTCGGGTATGTGCTGTAACTAAAGCATTATACGTTTTCCTCCAACTTAATCCTCGATTTCAGGAAGGATAGGCCGAGGAGATCACAGAAAACCGGAAATACTGTATTCGTCATAGCCAACGCAGCAGGGAGCAGAGCCAAAACAAACTATTAATTGCCCAACCTTGATTACCTTTCAGGTACAGTACCTTCCTGTGGTGTATGTATAGAGAAAGCAGAGAGAATATACACCACCATCTACAAATCTCTAACCCGGTGACACTGTTTTGGGCTTACGGGAGGAAAACTGGTTTTACTTCAGCAAGCCCATTGGATTTCTGTAAAAGGAGGTGAACCAGCCTAACGCAATCCTGAAAGTTAAGAAGAGGAAAAAAAGGAGGAGTTTAGATGTCAGGTAATTCATCTTGGGCAAATCCTGCACCTGCAGGGTTGGTGGCACTGGCGGTAGCGTGTTTCACTTTCTATGCAATCTTGACCGGTAAGGTAGATGGGACCGCAGCACCTTTGTTGGGATGCTGGATTATTGGTGGTTTCGTTGTACAGTTGATAGTGGGTTTAATTGAATTGATGGAGGGCGCAGTTACCGGTGGTAACATCTTCCTGTTCTTCTCAGCATTCTTCATGCTGGTTGGCGGGTTAGAATTCTTTGTTAAGGTTTATTCCCAAAAGCTGACCGGGATAGCGGTCGACACTAGGATAGACGGATGGGCGTGGATGGCCCTGTGGTTTGTACTATGGCTGTGGACCCCATCATATTTCAAAGCTCCCCTGGTGATGACCATACTGGTACTGGCCCTGGACGTTGCTGTACCTCTGGTGGCATTGACCGACGGCACTTGGCTGCCTAAAGCTCAATATGCTCCCATCGCCGGTATCTTCCTGCTGATTGCTGGTATATGCGGTATCTACATGAGCGCCGCGATTGTACTAAATACAGAATTTAAGAAGGTTGTACTGCCAGTTGGCAGTCCCTTGATCAAGCCCGCAGCAGCCAAAGTCGAATAGTAATCGAATTGGGCTGTTTTTTCATTCTGTAACAGGATGGAAATGGAGCTTCCCCAGGTCTCATAAGATTATCGGGGTACTCGAGTAAAACGATGGTTTTAAAAAATAAGTGGGTATTAAACCCACTTATTTTTTCTTTGCTATAAACAGACTGTTCCTGATGGACATGAGAATACAAGCTTACCATCTTTCATCCAATTACCAAATCTTTAGCCAGTCGGCTAATTTATCCGTAGCCCGGCCGAGTGAAGGTGGTTGCCTAGCTTAGTTCAGCTGAAACGCTTTCAGGCAATCTCATGTTCTGGCCATATGCCACACGGCCTCGATAACCTTTTCAACTTCATCAATAGTATTGAAAAAGCCCGGGCTTATTCTACAAGCCCCCCGCTCAAATGTGCCTATGGTCTGATGCGCCAATGGGGCACAGTGCATTCCCGAACGGGTTATGATGCCATAATCCTGGTCCAAACGTAGACTCACTTCCCCGCAATCAATCCCATCGATGTTGAAGGATACTATCGCGGTCTGCCGCCGGCTGTCAAGCGGACCGTAGATTGAAAGACCGGGTATACGGCTAAGCTCACGGATCAGTATATCGGTAAGCTCCCGCTCATGGCGGCGAATAACCTCCAGGCCGGTTTTTAAAATGAAATTAACCCCGGCAGCCAGCCCGGCGATACCAGGTGTATTAGGGGTACCGGATTCCAGCCGATCCGGCATGGTTACAGGTTGATCCAGGAGCTCGGAAGAGGATCCCGTACCGCCTTCTTTGAGCAGGCCTAGCTCGATGCGGGGATCAACATAAATACCCCCTGTTCCCTGAGGCCCCAACAGGCTTTTATGGCCGGTAAAGGTAAGAATATCTATATGATACTGCTCTACATCGATGGGGAGCACACCTGCGGTCTGAGCGCTGTCCACCATAAAAATCAGCCCATGCCGGGCGGCGATTCTCCCCACCTCCGCGATGGGAAGGATGGTTCCGGTCAGGTTAGAGGCATGCAGCATGCAGATCATACGAGTATTGGCCTTGATGCCCGGCTCGATGTCAGCCGGATCCAAACTGCCATCCGGGCCACAGGGAATCCTGGTCCATTCAATACCCTGCCGGGTCAGTGCATGCAGCGGGCGGGCTACAGCATTATGCTCCATGCTGCTGGTAATGATGTGATCACCCGGCTTAAGCACCCCTTTTAGCCCGATATTGATGGCTTCAGTAATATTGGCGGTAAAGGCAATTTGGGCGGCATCGCCAATATTGAACAATCTGGCCAGCAATTCCCGGCATTCCAGCAGGATGGCCCCTGCTCTCAATGTGGATTGATGACTGCCCCGCCCCGGACTGCCCCCGAGGTTGCGGTTAAAATGATCAATTGCCCGGTATACCGCTTCCGGCTTGGGAAAACTGGTAGCGGCATTGTCCATATAAATCATTTAAAGTACCTGCCTTCTTTTAAATGGTGAGGTTGCGCGCTGTACTGGTCAGAATCTCCAGGGCAGAATACATGTTGGTGACCGCTCCTACCGCCAGCTGATCCCTGACCTGATAATAATCCAGACAGGTGCCGCAGCTCAAAACCGACACCCCTTTTTCTTCCAGGGCCTCTAAATGGTCCAGCACCGGAGAGCCGGCGATGGTCAGCAAGACCCCACGGTTCATGAATACCACATATTTTACCCCGGCGGTCTCATTTAAGGTGTATAAAAAGCTTTTCATCAGGGTCTGCCCCAACTCAACGTCGCCGTTCCCGAAGAGATCGCTTTTGACCAAAATCGAAACCTCCTGGCTCGGTTCTGCGGCGACCCGGGAAGCGGCTTTTTTCAACAGGGTGATGTGGAATTCCTCACCCTTTTCTTCAACATTTACCTCATAACCCTGGCTGATGCCCATTTTGCTGACATTCTCCCGTGCAGCCAGATTGTCCACCACTATCTCAATATGCTCCTCACCCAGGTCTATGCCCTTCTTGGTGAGAATTACCGGTTCAGGGCAGTTTAAACCCCGGGCATCTATTTTGTACGGCAATGCTCTCATCCTTTCGGCTTGTTAATCTGTGTCTAACCCTACTATATCATATAGATGATTATACATTAAATAATAATTGGTTATGTTAAAAACTGCCCTCGCCATGAAGCTGCTTTTGACCGACTCAATGAGTCAATTTGGCTTTGCTGTGCGACTTCGCGGAGCGTGCAGGACTATCCCTGTACCCGTGCCGAATTACACCGGCATAAGGCAATTAGCCCGGAACAAAGTATGACCGGCCGGAATTATATAACCGGGAAATACCGGCAGTTTCCTGGCACTGCTGCGGGGATTTACCCGTATCCCGGCAAAATAATGCCAGGCAGGATGGGAAGAGAAGCATGGCACATGACTACTGGCTGATAATTGGGGTTATAGCCCTTTGTTACCTGATAGGGAGCATTCCCAGCGCTTATCTGATGGGCAAATTCTGCTACAATCTGGACATTCGAGAGCATGGTTCAGGCAATATAGGCACTATGAACACGCGCCTGATCATGGGCTGGCTGCCCGCTGTGGCGGTGTTTGCGGTGGACTGTGGAAAAGGGGCCATCGCAGCCTGTATTGCGGCCTATTGCGGGGTTGACCCTTTATTGGGGCTGGCAGCAGCGGTGAGCGGCCATATCTGGCCTGTTTGGCTGAAGTTTTCGGGTGGTAAAGGTCTGGCTGCCGGCTTGGGCGGTCTCTTGTGGTCAGGCCAGCATTTAGCCATTGCGGTTTTTGTAATTGCATGGCTGCTGGTTTATGCTCTGAGGCGGCAGGATGACGTAGCCTCAGCATGCGGGGCAATAGCCGTAGCAATCCTGGCCTTGAGCACCGGTCCCTTAACCTGGCTGGCTGTACTCGGGGCGATGATCGCGCTGAAGCATTTTATGAGCTATCACCAATACCGGCAGCCTTAAATCAGGTTGTTGCAGTTAATACTGCCATGCTTTGAATTATGAGGGGACTGGTTTTACGATTTATCCGCACCAGGCATTTGCAATTGTTCTATGCGCCGGCACAACCAGTTCTTTATGGGTTGATAGTCCCTTGTGATTCCCCTGCCTGTATAATCGGCCTCCGACAGCAGCAACAATTCTTTGATATCGACTCTGGCCAGCAAGCGGCGAATGGCTCTATCGCTGACCTTGTCCTTTTGTTTATACAACAACACCGGCTGCATATGCTCTCTGACCAGCTGCTGCACAGCATTTACCACCTCTGGCGGGGCCTTGAGCTCGGTTAAAAAACTGACCGCCAGCCTGCTGCCGGCTACATCATGACCGTAAGCGGTAAGCTTGCCTTTATGATAAGCGGTGGTTGCTGGCTTGCCGATATCGTGCAGCAAAGCCGCCCACATCAATACCAGGGGATGGGCCGAGTCCTGTAAGCGCTTCCGGCATTGCTCTACCACCAGGAGGGTATGTTGAAAAGCATCGCCTTCGGGGTGATGGCTTTCTTCCTGCCGGCAGCCCACCAGGGCAAAAAGCAGGGGATGGACCTGCTTTAGGATGCCGCATCTAAACATATAGCGCAGACCCTGTGAGGGCCGCTCTGATAGCAGCAGTTTGCTCAATTCCGGGAAGATGTGCCCTTTGTCCAACCGGGTGAAATCAACCGACTTGATCAATTCTACAGTGTCGGTGGCAATTGCCATATCGAATCGCGCCGCCAGCAGCACCAGGCGATAAGCCCCCCAGGGATCACTGTGTATCCAGGCTTTATCCAGGTGAATCAGCCTTCCACACCTCGATGTTATCATACTTTACTATTCCCCTTGCCTGGACAAAATAGTATAAAGAGTATGCTTAACATTTGTTTACAAACTGCTCAATAGCCCCAAAATAGCGCGGCATATCGCAGAAAATAATGTCATTGTGACTGGCTCCGGGTATGGCAAGCATTTGCTTATCAGCTGAACCAAGGGTATCGTATACCAGTTTGCCCTCAGACCAGGGTACCAGGGTATCGCGATCCCCGTGCAGGATCAAGGCCGGCACCTCAATTTGCTTTATCATCTCCAAACACTCTGCTTCGATGCTTTTTAATTGTGGATTTGGGGCCATAATTCCCAAATGGGTGATAAGGCGGGTTACGCAGGCAAAGCCGCTCTCAATGATGAAACCCTGCATCTCCTGTGGGAATCGATAAGCTAGGTGCAATGCTGCGATACTGCCCATGGAGCGCCCCATAACCCAGCTTACCGCCTGTGCATAGCTTTCCTTGACGTACCGGTTTACTTCCGTCCAGACCTTTTCCGCATCGCTGATGAGAGCTGCCACCGTCGGCCTGCCCTGGCTCAATCCGTAACCGCGGTAATCGGCCACTGCCAGATTTACCCTGCAGAACTGGTAAAAGAGGGCTATCTGGTCATAATCGCTGGCTACTTCACCGTTGCCGTGAAAGTACAGCATCCACGGCCAATCCGGGTCAGCCAAATAAAAACGACAGGCCACCCGCACATTATCTCCTACCTCAACAAAATGATCGTAGCTTCCGGGGGGATTCTCACTGGCATCGTAGCGGGGGTAAAACAGATACTGCAACACCTGGGGCTGGTCCACATAACTGTAATCGGGCATATCCTTCTCCCTTTCCCAAATTTAAGTCGCGGTCAACCACAATAAGTAAATAACTGTGGTGCCAGGCACCACACATAAAGTATAATGGAAAAATGAACGTTTTAGTATTTGGCCTGGGGGCTTTGGGAACAGTATATTCGTGTCTTTTAAAAAAGGCCGGTCATAAAGTGTTTGGTATCGACATCCCTTCGGTCGCGTCCTGTATAGATCGCCAGGGTGTACAGGTGCGGGGCATCTGGGGTGAGCACCAGGCATTTTTGGACCGGGTTGCAACCTGCATCAACCAATTGGATGAGGTTGATTTTGATTTGATCATTGTTACCGTTAAAGCATTCCAGACCGATGCTGTATCTCAAGTGCTGAAACCCTATATTAAGGATACCACCTATGTGCTTCTGGCGCAAAACGGCTACGGCAATTACGAAGCCGCTTGTAAATACATTGCCGCTCATCACCTGGTTCTGGGACGGGTGATTTTCGGTGCGGTAACTTTACAGCCCGGTATTTCAGAAGTAACGGTTATAGCTGATGATGTGCTCATCGGCCAGCCGGAGCAACTGCTGGATACAGCCCGGTTGCAGGTACTGGCTGAGGTTTTCAGCCGGGCCGGCATTCCCACCCGGGTTTCACCCAATATCATGGATTTTTTATGGGCAAAAATCATTTATAACTCGGCCTTAAACCCTCTGGGTGCCATTCTGGAGGTACCTTACGGGAAACTGGCGGAGATGGAGTGGAGCCGTCAGCTGATGGACCAAATAATCAGCGAAATATTTGCGGTCCTAAAAGCCCTAAAGCAGCCCGTTCCCTGGGAGGATGCTGAGGCTTATCGCAGCACCTTTTACCAGCAGCTGCTTCCTTCCACCGCAGCTCACCGGGCTTCCATGCTGCAGGACATTCAACAAGGCCGCAAGACCGAAATAGAGGCCTTAAACGGTGCGGTAGTAAGGTTGGGTGAAGGCTTAGGGATAGAAACACCGGTCAACCGCGTCATCACCTGGCTGATCCAGTGCAAAGAGGCCTTGGGACTCAGTAAGGCGTGAATTGATGCGCATATCCGGCAATGAGTTTTACGGTTGGCTCACTATAATGCAGAAGAAACCCGCAAGGAAGCATACCAAAACCAATATGTCAGGGAAGCGTTCCCTGACACACTGAAGCATAATAAGTGAATAACTGTGGTGCCTGGCACCCGATGATGTCAATTGATAAATTTACTCGTCTGGAATATGGACTCCAGCTCATTTAAGGGGACATGAATCATGTTCTCCTGTTCTATCACACCCAGGATCACCATTTCTTCACCGCTATATTCCTCTCTGTATACCCCCAATATGCACACGGTCATAATGACCCCGTTGAGATATATAGTAAACATGTCACCTTTATTCATTATTATCACCCCACAGTAAGCCATCCACCATGACCTTAACCAGCCTGGAGCGGAAGTCCAGGGGGTGCCCGTCAAAAATAGCCAGATCGGCTCGTTTGCCGGCAGTGATCGAACCCAGGCGATCAGCAACCCCGATAATGGAAGCGGCATTGATGGTAATGGCCTCAAGGGCCTGCTGTTCATCCAGCCCTTCCCGGGCCGCCAGAGCAGCGCAAACCCTGAGTTGTTCTACAGGTACAACCGGATGGTCAGTAATAAGGCAAAAGGGTACTCCCATTTCTGCCAGTCGGGCCGCATTTTTAAAGGAAACCTCTTTCAGTTCCACCTTGGCCCGGTTGATCAGCAGCGGTCCCAAACAAACCGGTACCTGGCGTTGCTTCAATTCTTCAGCCACCATAAAGGCCTCGGTACCATGCTGTATAATCAGATTGATGTCGAACTCGTCTTTGATGCGCAATGCTGTAAGAATATCGTCAGCACGGTGCGCATGCACCAACAGGGGCTGTTGTTTTCTCAATACCTGCATTAGCGGTTCCCATTTGAAGCGTTCTTTGGCGGGCAATTGCTCATCCTCTATGGCCTGTGAAGCGATATACAAAGCCTCGCGCAGCAGACTGGCACTGGCCATTCTGGTAACCGGCGACTTTTTGCGTTCGCCATAAACCCGTTTGGGGTTTTCCCCCAGGGCAGCTTTTACTCCCCAGGGATTCCTGTCAATCATCTGCATGGCTCCTGGTGAATAGTGCTTGAGCAGAACTGCCTGACCTCCGATCACATTGGCGCTGCCGGGCATGCACAGCGATCTGGTAACACCGCCCCGCAATGCGTCGCTGAATCCCAGGTCATACAGGTTGATCCCATCAGCAGCCCTCAACTGCGGGGTCAGCGGTTCGTCAATCTCATTCACATCATCGCCCTCAATGGAGTAGATCTCTTCTTCCAGCCCCAGATGAGTATGGGCATCAATTAAACCCGGAATAATATAATGCCCGGTAACATCGATGATCCTGCTGCCAGGGGGAATCTCCAACTCTTCACCCACACTGTGAATAACTGGCCCATCCACCAGAATTGTCCCGGGACTGAATACCTTCCCATCCATGGTTATGATGGTGCCGCCGGTAAACGCTATCATGAATGTTCTCCTTCCCCTACACCATATCATATGTGTTCTAATCCCAGCCGGTTCGCTGTGCTCACTGGCATTATCTGCCCGGCCCCGGTTGGGAGCTGTGGCCTGCAAGGCTTATAAAGCATACCTTACCGGCTTGATTGCAGCCGGGATGAAATAACCAGGGCTTCAAACAAAGCCCTGGAGGCAAAATCCTCCAAATCCTCGGGGTGCCATTGCACTCCCACTACAAATCCGCCGCTATCCAGCTCAATGGCTTCAACAACCCCATCAGGACTCATAGCGGTGGCGATGAATCCCGGAGCGAGCTGTTTGACCGCCTGGTGATGAAAGCTGTTGACCCGCATCCTGGATACATGGCAAATGCGACCCAGAGTGCTGTCCTTTTCAATAAATATATCATGAAAAAGGTGATTGCGCGGGGCATTTTGTTGGTGGCTCATTCCGGTCTGCAAATCCTGAAAAAGGGTTCCTCCAGCCGCCACATTCAAAACCTGTATGCCGCGGCATATGCCGAGAATGGGTCGTCCCGAGGCCAAAGCCATCCTGGTCAAAACAATCTCGAAATGATCCCTCACCGGGCTGATAGGCCCCAGGGCCGGCGAAGGCAATTCTCCCCAGTAACCGGGATCCAAATCCCCGCCCCCGGACAGCAAAAACCCCTGGCAGATGCTAAAACAGCCGCTGACCAGCCCTATCTCCTGCATTGGCGGCAGAACCACCGGGATGCCGCCGGCTTTTATCACCGCGTCAAGGTACTGCCGGCGCAGGGTCAACTGACCGCTTTCCCCGGATATGTCGCAGGTAATGCCGATAACTGGTTTCATCGCATATCCTCCCACAATGCTTTTGGAATCGGTATCCCATTGTTACAGGATATGCACCAGTGTACACAAAAGAAACAGGTCTCTCATAAGACCTGCAGCTTGGTAATATGTTCATATGCAATTGCTTATGTATCAGATCTCGCTCAAACCAAGGCTCACACTTAAGGCCTGATTGACTTTGGCCATAACATCTTCATTGAGCACCGATATTCGCTGCTTCAAACGGGTTTTATCAACCGTCCTGATCTGTTCGGCCAAAATCACCGAATCCCTTTCTAAACCGAACTCTTCGCCTTTAAGTTCAACATGGGTGGGAAGCTTGGCTTTGTTAATCTGCGAGGTAATGGCCAGGATTATGGTGGTGGGGCTGTACTGATTGCCTATATCGTTCTGTACTACCAGCACCGGCCTGATACCGCCTTGTTCCGAGCCTACTACCGGGTTGAGCTGAGCGTAATAGATTTCGCCCCTTTTTATCATGGCAGCCTCACTCCAATAATTTTTCTATGCAGTTCACCAAGGCCTCTTCTTCCCCTATATTTTCACACGCAAGGCTTAAATTTATCTCTGCCATTTCCAGGTAACCTTTTTTCATCTGCTCACGCACCAAGAGGCGCCGTCGCTCTCCCAGGTAAAAACGAATCGCTTCGCGGACGATCTCGCTGCGGTTTTTGCACTCCGACACAGTAACCGAGTCCATTTCAAAGAGCAATGTTTCCGGCACTGTAACAATGATTCTCTTCGAGGCTGGCAAAACAAAACACCTCCGCCGCATACCTATCCCATTACCCATATTATATGGTCAGGCTTGGCTCTCTCGCAAATCCAATATTACACAGTTAGGGTTTGTACGTGCGGGGGACTCGCGAGGTGATAGTGGTTACGATCTCATAGTTGATAGTGCCTATCAGGTTGGCCAAATCATCGGCAGTTATCCCGTCTTCCGGCCTGCCGAACAGAATGACCTCATCCCCGGTTTGGACGTTAGAGCCTTTGGGCAGGGCAAACATGCACTGATCCATACAAACGGTTCCAATCAAGGGGGCTTTAATCCCCTTGATCATCGCGTAGGCGCGATTGGACAACAGCCGGTTATAGCCATCGGCATAACCTATGGGTATAGTGGCTACCTCAGTGTCTTCGCTGCATGTATAGGTGCGCCCGTAACTGACCGATTCACCGCAGGGCAGGGTCTTAACAAAACTGACCCGGCTCTTCAAGGTCATGGCAGGTATAATATCCAGATTCAAGGCTTTCATGGATGGAGCAGGGTAAAGCCCGTAGAGCATGATGCCAGCCCGCACCATATCCAAATGGGCTTCCGGATAGCTGACAATGGCAGCGCTGTTGCCGCAGTGCTTGATGGCAATATGCAGGCCCTGCTTTTCAAGTTCGCGGTTAAAGGCCATAAAACGCTGGATCTGCTGAGAAGTATAATCCCTTTGCGGAGAATCGGATTCGGCAAAATGAGTCATCAGGCCTTCGGCTCTGATTCCCGGCAGAGCAGCGATCCCTACCACCGCTGCGATCCCCGCATCATCATCCGGGAAGCCCAGCCTGCCCATGCCGGTATCGATCTTAAAATGAATCAAGGCATCTTTGCCCAACCTTTGCGCGGCTCGCGACAGTTCCCGGGCATAACCCTCTTCATATACCACGGTGCGAATATCATGCTCAATCACCTGCTCAGCGAATTCGCCGGGTACATAGCCTAAGACCAAAATGGGCAGCTTTATTCCCGCCTCAACCAGCGGCATGGCCTCGTCCAGGGTTGCCACCCCCAAAAAGTCAACCCCATTGGCGGCACAGACATTTGCCACTTCCATGACGCCATGACCGTAGGCATTGGCTTTCACAACTGCCATGAACCGGGTGGAAGGCTTCAGATAAGCCCGTAATACAGCAATATTGTGTTTTATTGCGGAGAGGTCAATCTCCGCCCAGGTTGGCCGTCTAATTTCCATGTTTGCTTACCAGAACTTTCAGTATGTCATTGCGGGTAATTATCCCCACCAGCTTGTGATTGCGCACCACCGGGACGCGGTTGATCTTCTTCTCCTGCATCAGCTTAACTACCTGACTGACCGGGGTATCCTCTTCCACGGTTATCACTTTGGCAGTCATAGCATCCTTAACCTTGGTGGCGATATACTTCTTTACTTCGTTATTGAATCTTATGGGGTTTTCTAAGAATATAATACTGTCAAATAAAGTGACATAAAAAGGAACCCGCAGTTCCCTGGCCCTGATTATCAGGTCTTTTTCGGTAATTATACCTACCACATGCTCCTTTTCATCTACAACCGGAACGCCGCTGATCTTGTTATCCAGCATGAGGCGAGCAATGCGATCCACCTCATCATCAGGTCTGGCCACATAAACCTCCCGGGTCATGATATCCCTAGCCAGCATAGCTTTTCCTCCTTAAGATTAGGACATTTCTTGTTATGGCTGGTAAGTATCTTACCGAAATGCCTCTATTTATTTTACAGCGTTTTCTCAAAGGAACCAAGAATCTCTGGCAGCGCCGCGATCATATCCCCGGCTATCAATCCCCGTTGTCCCTTTTGTTCAGCTACCCGGTCCCCGCACCGGGCATGCAGGTAAACACCGGCGATAGCAGCCTCAGAGGCCTTTAGTCCCTGAGCGATCAACCCGGTTATAATGCCGCACAAAACGTCCCCGCTTCCGGCTGTAGCCATGCCCGGGTTGCCGATGGTATTAATGTACAGGTTGCCGAAAGGATCAGCCACTACGGTCTTGTTGCCTTTTAAAACCAGGGTTACTCCCCATTCCATTGCATAATAGCGGGCTATTTCCATACGGTTGGCCTGGATCTCAGCTATGCTTTTGCCGGTCAGGCGGGCCATCTCTCCCGGATGCGGGGTCAACACTATAGGCACCTGGCGATCCTTGAATATATCGGTATTCCCCACCAGGGCATTCAAACCGTCGGCATCGATTACCAGAGGTATGCCGGCTCGTTCCAGAACATGGCGCATAACCGCCGTAGCTTCGGTATGCCCTGACATGCCCGGCCCTATGGCCGCAACCGATACAGTGCCCATCAGGTTGAGCAAAACCGCCACCGCCTCCAAACCAATCAAAGCCTCGCCTGATTCCGGCAAGGGGGCAACCATCACCTCGGTCATAACCCCATCCACAACCGGCGCCAATGAAGCCGGCAGGGCAGCCGTTACCAGTCCCGCGCCACTGCGCAGGGCAGCATATGCAGCCATGACCACTGCGCCGGTAAGGCCTGCCGAACCGCCAACCACCAGGGCATGGCCATAAGTGCCTTTGTGCGATTCGGCCGGGCGCGGTTTAATCATAGGGCTTATCATGTCTGCGGTAATGAGGTTGGTCTTCAATTGATCGTCACTTAACAGCGATCGCGGTATAGAGATATCGGCAATTCTCAAGCTGCCGGCATAGTCCTTGCCCGGTTCCAGTACCAGGCCGATTTTGGGCAGGGCAAAACAAACCGTATGGGCAGCCTTTATAGCGGTGCCGTTAACCAGGCCGGTGTCCGCATCTACCCCGGAGGGTATATCTACAGCTACTACCGGTTTTTTGCTGCGGTTAACCATGTCTGCCAGGCGGGCTTCGAAATCGTTCAGGCTGCCTTTAAACCCGTTTCCGTAGAGAGCGTCGACAATTAAATCACTGTTTAAAAGGCCGAGCATAAAACTATCCAGATCTGCTTCCTGCCGTAGTTCACAAATCTGCCCCCCCATTTTCCGGAGGATTTCATAATTGGTCCTGGCATCCGGCGGCAATACCTCCGGTCCGGACAGGGCAAATACCAACACCTGTGCTCCGGCGTTCATCAAATGCCTGGCGATGACCAGCCCATCACCGCCGTTGTTGCCTTTCCCCACCAGAATGAGCACCGTTTTGCCGGCCGAACCATGCAGTATCTCTTCAATCACTTCTACCGTTCTGATGCCGGCATTTTCCATTAAAACTATGCCCGGAATGTTATATTCATTGATCGCTCTGGCATCGATCTGTTTCATCTCGCGAGAATTAACCAGTTTCATAAGGTCATCCTTTCGTAGCGATTACCGCCGCTACAGCCTGTTGAGCCGAGTGGGACAGACTTATGCGGGGAGAGCCAAGCCCGGCATCCATTTGGGCCTGCAGGGCCTGCCCATGCAAACACAGGGCCGGACTGCCGTCGGCATTGATCTTGATCTCTATCTCCTGCCATTTGCATTTGGCCAGGGCCGGGTGCAATTTGCGCACCGCCTCTTTGGCAGCAAAACGAACCGCCAGGGAAGGATAGGGATTCTTCTTGCTCATGCAGTATTCGCGTTCTGCCGCCGTATAGACCCTGGTTAAGAATCGCGGCGTCCTCTGGATGGCATCTCTTACCCTGTCAATATCAATTATATCTATACCGATTAACAATATGTAGCCCCCATTCCAGCACATATCTGCATTATATAGACAAAGCCCCGAAACCCGGCCGGGTTTTCAGGGCTGGTTTGATCATCCCTTTTTATACAGCAAAACCGCACAGCTCTGTTTTTTAGCCCTCATATAATATTTTATCCATATCCAAAAGGATTAAAAGGCGCTTATTTAATTGGCTGCCCCGGCAATGCACTACCAGGCCATCGCCCCCATAAAGACTGGCAGCGGTTCGGTTTGCTTGCCCACAATATAAATATGGAAACAAGTCGTTTACCGCTCAGGTCCATTCATGCCCGTTTAGCGGTCTTTTATGTATGTTTTGCGGCAGTTCATACCCTCTCAGCAAGTTTTTTTTGATGGAAAACCTATTATTTTCGGCTTTTGAGCAGGATTATAACGCTTTATGTGGTAATTTGATTAAATGCCAATTTATGTACTAAGCTATTGAAGAGAGGGAAGTAAGTTGATTTCCATATCCTGGTACCTTGTATTTACAGTCGGTATTCCCGAATCTTTATTGATGGTTTTGATTGGGTTTCAGCTTTACAACCTGGAGGTACCGTTTCGAAATGCTTTAGGCATTGCTACTCTCAGCGCATTAACTTCATACCTGGTAAGAAAACTGCCTATATATTTTGGATTGCACTCTCTTATAGGGATTATAGTATTGATTGTACTGTGCTCCGTTTTTACCGATTATCCTTTTAAGAAAGTGCTGTATTCTGTTTTAACCGGCTTTGCCTTCATGGCAGTTGCGCAGACGGTATGGTATCCTGTATGTTTGTCCTTATTATCGTTCAGCTATGAAACGGTAAAGCTGTACCCCGGCGTAGAATCCCTGATCTTTTTGGCTCAAGCCATAGCGGCAACTATTGCATACGTTTATTTCAAGCAGAATCGGATATGTATCTTCGACTTATCCGATGGTTCAGAGAATACTGGACAATGAATAATAATAAACCCATTTTAGCGATTACAACCATATTATTCGAAACCGTCTTTATAGCCATCATCCTTATAACGATTGGCTATTTGCCTAATATTGAACCATTAAAAGCAGTACTTCCTTTTGCCAATCTGGTAATAGTGTTGCTGAGCGGTTTTGCGGTAATATCCATCCGCCAGGTCGAGCAGTACAGCCGGCAGATCATCGAGGCGCAATTGCTCAAAGAACATCTGAACAATATCGAGGATCTGGTTAACAGCTTTAACAGTCAAAGACATGAGCATACCCGTCATATACAAACAGTGCAGGCAATGCTATACCTTGATGAGGTGGAACAGGCCCGCGACTACCTGGACGGTGTGGCGGAGCAGTACTGGGAGATTCAAGATCTGGTATTTGTAGGCAATCCAGCCCTTACCGCATTAGTCAACTCCAAGCGCAAGCTGGCGGAAACCAAGAACATCAACTTTGATTTTGCGGTCAAATGCGACATCAAGGAAATGGCCATTCCTCCCTGGGATCTGTGCAGTATAATCGGCAATTTGGTCGATAACGCCCTGGAGGCCAGTTTGAAAGGATCGCAGCCGCGCCGGGTGAGCCTGGAAATCAAGTACGACAATTCTCATTATGGGATTTATGTTTACAACACCGGTCCTAAAATCCCCAAACAGCAAGAAAACCTGCTGTTTGCGCCGGGATTTTCTACCAGCGGGTCGGCAGGTCGGGGATTCGGCTTATATATCGTGAAGCGCCTGGTGGGCAAATACGGGGGTACTATTCGTATCGTCACCCATCCCAGAACTACTTTTATAATCAGCTTCCCCGATCGCAGGAGGATAAATGATCAAGCATCTGTCATGGAAAATAGCCTCCCATTTAGGGCAAAATCTGCAAACTAGTCCGGCAGAGGTTGAGGTTTATGCTTATGGCCTGGAGTCTTTGTTCAACAACCTTTTAGAATTGCTGTTACTGTTCCTGCTGGCCTGGGCCACAGACCTTTTACTACCGTGCTTTCTGGTCCTGACAGCTTTTGCCCTGATCAGAGTACCAGGGGGAGGGGCTCATTTGAGCACTTTCCCGCGCTGCTTGACCGCCAGCCTCTTAGTCATGCTGAGCATGGCCAAGCTTAGCGAGATGATTAGCTGGCCTGCTTCAGCGGCATTGGCATTAATCCTTGTTTTGACCGGTATGGGACTGGGGATTATAAAAGCCTGGGTACCAGCCGGAACCGAAAAAAAGATGGTCACCGCACCGGAAGAAATCAAACAGCAAAAGCGGATTACCACCGGGACTCTCCTGGTGGGCAGTATGGCAGCTTTGGGCTTGGTTTACAGCGGTTACCTTGAACAGGCCAATGCAATGATCCTGGGAAGCCTGTGCGGCTTATTTGTTATCACCCCCTGGGGATATAAGCTTTTTCATATCCTTGATCAAGGTATTGACAGATTGGAAAGGAGGTGTGCAGTATGAAATCAAAACTGTTGTCCAAAGCCTACACCAGCCTGGCGTCCTTTGCCGTTATGCTGGCTGTGCTGACCGCCGTCAAGCCATTGTGCTGGCTGGTTTGGTATGAGCCGGATATTCCCGAAAGTCTCAAAAAGTAGGAATCGATGATGCTTAAAGTACTGGTTTTAGAAGATGAACATTACACCTTACGCTTTCTCGAGAAGCTGATTGCGGAGCACCCCAAGGTTGAACAGGTAGTAGGAACCTCGCTCAGTCAGGATGCGATTCGTATGGCCAGCGAAATCGCTCCCGACATTGCATTTTTGGATATTGAACTAGCACCGGAGGATAATTTAAACGGTATCGATGTCGCCCGGGCCATCAATACCGTTAGTCCGCACACGGAATTCATTTTTGTTACCGGCTACGCCAAATATGCCGTGGATTCTTTCACTGTTCATCCTTATGATTATCTGCTCAAACCGATCAGGCGGGATAAGGTAATGCAGGCGATTTCCGGTTTGGATGCAGAGTTGCAGAGAGTCAATCTGCATAAAAGCCCTAACAATCGCCTGGTTATCAAATCTGCCGACAGCATAGTGTTTGTTAACATCGATGACATCTACTATATTGAAAAGCAGGGCAAAAAGGCTTTTATTCACTCAACAGGGGGAGTGCACGAGAGCACTTGTATTTTCAATGAATTAGAAGCATTGCTGGGCCCAAACTTCTTGCGGGTTCACAAGTCCTATGTAGTGAATATGGACAAGGTGGCCCAAATCAAAGATGCCGGTAATCAGTCCTATTCCATTCATTTTGAAGGGTATGACGGAATAGCCATCATGAGCAGGAACCGCTTTAGGATTCACATCGACCGCTTCACACCTTCATTCTAGATTAAAAAACTATCAGTCGCTTGGCCTCAGCAATTTTTTCGGTAATAGCGAACATATTGCTCACCGTACCAACCCGCAGCTTGCCCAGCAGCTGGTAGTAGCTCAAACAGGTGTGGCTGGAGATTATCTCCACCCCGGATTCCTGCATATGCTGTAAATAAGGCAAAACATCCGATCCCTCAGTTGCCAGGAATACCCCGCTGTTTATAAACACAATGGTTTTCAGAAAACCTTCCAGTTGCGTGAGTGAGTAAATGAAGCTGCTCATCAGCTGCCCGCCCCAGCGATCCTCGCCTTTCCCCAGAGAAGTACTGCTGACGATCAGAACCGTATGCCCGTATTCCGCCGATGATACGCGCAATCCCGCGGCAGCTTGATGTTTTTGGATATTTATATGATATTGCCCCTGCTTTTCCTCAACCGTGGTCTTATATGGCAATTCTGCGATCAGGCTGGAGAGTTCCCGCATTGCTCCGGGGTCATCTATAATCGCCAGAACCTCCAGGCAATGCCGGTCCAGGAGGGCTTCACTGGTACGCAGCCATGTTTCCGGCAATGAAAGCCCGCGACCATCCACCGTTTTCCTCACGGCCCAAACTCCTTTAGTCTTTTCACTTATTGTAGCATACTGCCGGCTGGTCGCAGTTATTTACTTCATTTAATCAGCCCCATCTTGCGATAGGTGGCCTCATCCATTTCACCGCTGGGGTTCAGGCCATTCCAGACCTGAAAATACTTTACCGCCAGTTCCGTCATGTTGCCGTAACGCCCGTCAGCTGCCCCAAACTCAAGCCCCAGTTCTTTAAGCCGGGCCTGAACATATACTACCGCCTGCCCGCTGGAGCCGTTCTTCATCTTTACCGGCTTCATTTGCTGCGGGGTCATGCTGCCGTCGTTGACGATCTTTACCCGGCACCCATGAGGCACCAAGGGGAACAGCTTTTCCACATCGCTGTTAAACATGCGGATACACCCGTGCGAGGCGTAAGTCCCAATCGATCCCGGCTTATTGGTGCCGTGAATACCATAAATACCCCAGGGGACATTGAGGCCCATCCAGCGGCTGCCGAACCCGCCTCCCCATCCCAGGGATTTATGAACCACACGCCATTCTCCCAGCGGCGTAGGAGTCGAGGATTTGCCCACCGCCACGGGGTATTTGCAGACTACCTCTTTATCCTTATAAAGCACCAGGGTACGGCTTTTCACATCGATTACGATCAGCATTTTGTCGGTTGTGGCCGCTGAAGTGGTGACATGCGAGGCATCCAGTTCCTGGGGCAGTAAGGCCAGCCATTCCTCCTTGTTTACTACACCGTCAGCCTCCAAACCATTGGCCAGCTGGAACAGGCTGACGGTATGGCTGGTGCTGGCATCGTATATGCCGCTGGGCTGTATTTCGTAACCGATTTCCTGCAAACGCGCCTGCAGCATCCAGATTGCCTGCCCCTGCAGGCTGGGTTCGGTCAAATACAAAGAAGGAAAGTCGGTGCTGTCAATAATCCTGGCTGCGGATGAGGATGTGGAGTCCTCGGTTGCGGCCTGAGTTACCGCAGTCAGGCTGCCGGCATGGCAGATCAGGGCCGCTAACAGCATCACCACGCAAATATGTCTGTACAAATCAGATAACCCCCGATCATTGCTTATATAAAAAAACCAGGGTATTACCCTGGTTATACCGTATCCCTTTTTATTTATATCCCCGGCAGCAATACAATATGCCTGGAAAAACCGTGAATTTCAGCCTTCGAAGTAGCGGCGGCCAAACCTTTCGGCATGCACGAACTCGCTCGAGGCTTTGCGGGGTGGGGCTTTGACCTCTTTAACGGCCGGATAGCCCAGGGGTATCATGACCACCGATTCTATACCCTGGGGCAAGCCCAGTAAAGTATCGACCTGCCGGTGTTCAAAACGGCCGATATAAACCGTCCCCAGACCCATGCTGTGCGCCGCCAGGCAGAAATTCTGAGCGGCCAGGGCGCAATCGAACATATACCAGTCTCCCTTATTGGTCGAATACTCCCCCTGCTTGGCCCCGGCAATACCGCGGCGGGAGCAGAACACCATCACTGCACAGGCATCGAGAATGGCCTGTGCAGCACGATTGGCACCGGCCGCATCAACCAGCTTTTGCTTCAAATCGCGATCTTTAACCACCACTACCTCCCAGGTCTGGGTGTTGGCCCAGGACGGGGCCCATCGCACCGCTTCCATGAGCTGGCGCATAGTCTCCTCTGCTATCTCCTTATCGGGGATGAAACTGCGAATACTCCTGCGGGTTAAGATGCATTCCATCGTTTCCATACATAATACCTCCTTCTCTTCATCATCAGCTAAGCTTCATGCTGACTGCTGGTCACGACTTGATATAAATGCTCCGCCGAGAATACCGGCTCCCGGCAGGCAAAAGCCTCACATACATAAGCTGTCACCTGGCCGTTGACCCTGTGCATTGCTTTACTGAAAGGGATCAATTGGCTCAGCAGTTCGTCCTGGTCGGTCTTTAACGCCAGGGTGGTGTCCGGCACAAATGCCCGGTTTAGCCTAAAGATCATTTCCCGGGTGCCTTGCTCATGCCAGTCCCCTCTTATGATGATGTCTTTCCCCGCATAATGGTTGGCCATGGCCGCCAGCAGGAAATAGGCGTGGGCCCAGGGGTTATGGCTCACCTGCTCGGAAAAGGCCGCAAATATCATCTCGGCCCGGCGGTTGATTTCCTGGTCGCCGGTCAACCGCCCCAGCCACACCAAATTCCTTGCTGCCAGCGAATTGGGCGAAGGTATCGCGCCGTCGTAGACCTCTCTGGGGTTTATGAGCAATTGCTCACTGTCTTTACCATAATATAAGAAAGCGTACTGCTCTTCATCCCAAAAAAGGTTAACCATTTCTGCATTGACTTGCAGGGCTTTTTGCAAATAAGAGGGTTTTAAAGTGCTGCGATGCATTTCCAACAGCCCCCATACCAGAGCCGCATAATCCTCTGCCAGAGCAGGATGAGCCGCCTCGCCATCCCGGTATCTCAGCATATAGCGCCCCCCAACCCGCATATGGCTCTCCATGAAAGCCAAAGCCGCCTGAGCCTTCTCAATATATAACGGTTCATTGAAGGCCCTCCCGCCCAAAGCCAGGGCAGCGATCATAAACCCGTTCCAGGATAAGAGGATCTTGTCATCCTTGAACGGAGCGACCCGCTGCGAGCGGGAGTCAAAGAGCTTTAAGCGCATAGCTTCGATTTGCTGCCGTTCCTCTTCAGGAAATTCAGAATTGAGCAGATTGGGTATACTCTTGCCTTCGAAATTGCCCTGCGGGGTTATGCCATAATAGGAGCAGAATTTCATACCCGCGGAATCACCCAGAACCTCCACCACCTGGGCTGGTGTCCACAGGTAGAACTTTCCCTCCTCACCTTCCGAATCAGCATCCTGAGCTGAATAGAAGCCTCCTTCGGCCGAGGTCATTTCTCGCAGAAGGTAAGCAAACACCTCCCGGGCGATGCGGGCATATAGCTCCTTTCCGGTAGCCTGATAAGTCTCCACAAAAGCAATGGCTAAAAGGGCATTATCATAAAGCATCTTTTCGAAATGAGGAACCAGCCAGAATCTATCGGTGCTGTAGCGGGCAAAACCAAAGCCTATATGGTCATATATACCGCCTTTGTACATGCATTGCAGGGTTTTTTCCACCATTTCCAGGGCCAATTCTTCCCCGGTATAGTACCAGTAACGCAACAGGAAATAGAGATTATGAGGGGTTGGAAATTTAGGCGCATTGCCAAATCCGCCATACTCAGGGTCATAGACATGGGCAAAATACTGAAAGGCTTTATCGAAAGCATCAGCCTTGATTTTATCATGGCTTGGGGCTAATGTGCCAGCCTGTTTCAGCCAGTCATTTATGCGATTGCCGACCTCATAGCAGGAGAGCTTATCAGTCTGCCAGATTTCAGCTATGCGCGGCAGAATACTCATCATGCCAGCGAGGCCACTGCGATCATGTTTGGGCAAATAAGTAGAGGCAAAAAACGGTTTTTTATCCGGGGTCATTATAATGGTGAGAGGCCATCCCCCATGGCCGGTCATACCCTGACAGACATTCATATACACAGTGTCAATGTCCGGCCTCTCTTCGCGATCCACCTTGATGCTTACGAAATATTGATTTAATAACCGGGCTACCTCATCATCTTCGAATGACTCCCTTTCCATTACATGGCACCAGTGACAGGTAGACAAATTATACCTGCGCTTTCCCTAAAATCATTAGCCCCTTGAGGGGCTAAGAATAGCCTATGGATAAAAAGACTGGTTTGTCTTCGCTGGCAGCCTTCTGAAAGGCTTCAGGGGTCCAGGCATACCAGTTAACGGGATTATAAGCATGTTGTAAAAGATAGGGAGATTTCTCCCGAATCAGGCGGTTTGCCTTGCGAATCTCTTTGTCTGGAATAGTCATGTCAGTCTCCTTTTGGATATATTATTTACCAATATTCTATCTCTATTAAGGCTTGCCCGGTAAAATAATCCCGACCTATAATAGTCGCAAACAACCTGATCTTTTCCTGATTTGTTCCGGCCTGCGGATGTCCCCAACCAATTAAGGCAGGCCTTTAATACCTGAGAGCCAGTCATTTTATCAAAAGTGACTGGCTCTCTGCATGCCATGGCTCGTGCTTATGTAATCCTGCTCGAGCTTCTTTGCCCTATTGGGCTTCAACCACCACAGTGCCGTTCATTATGGTTTCTTTTATCGGGCAGATCCTGGCCGCCTGTTCGATCAGCTCGCGAACTGCTTCAGGGCTATCGGGGGAGTCAACCTCCACCTGATACCTGATCTGCTGAAAACCCGATCTTATGCCAGAGCTTGAACTGCTCATCCCCCGCGGGTCATAATCCCCTTCGACATTAATCCTGATGTTGTTAATGGTCAAACGCTTCTTTCGGGCCAAACCGGTCAAGAATATCATGAGACACCCGCCCAAAGCCGACAACAAGACTTCAAAAGGTGAAGCCCCGTTATCTTCGCCCTGGCTTTGTACTCCTCTGCCCATTTCCAATACCGTATGATCTCCAACCCGGGCAATTGATTTAACCCCGACATGTTCCCAATCGACATTCACTTGAATAGTCTTCATGTTGGTATCCATGGTACTCACTCCTTTCTTGCAGGCACAGGTTATTCTGCTGTGTACATATTATTATAGCCTCCATCAGGCTATAAAACATCAACCTAGTCTCAGCA
>LFSQ01000084.1:5231-23093 GCA_001512785.1 Syntrophomonas sp. DTU019 | reverse complement strand
TAGCGGTAAATTTAAAGCGGATAGCCAAACTGGTATCCGCTTTACAAGGCTTAAATACTATTTTTTCATGGTTATTGCAGCGCAGATTATTGATTAATCCAACGGACCGGTTCAAAAAGTACTCAATAGCGGTTTGATAGGGGTACTTTTTCAGTGGTCTCAACGCGTCCCCTTGTGTCATTCGGCGTCCCTTTGCATAACTGTGGTGCCTGGCACGTTTTCTTAAGACATCAAGTTGGGCAGAAATAGCGCGATTTGCGGGAATACCATCAGAATAACCAGGCAAACCGCGATCGCGGCCAGGAACGGCCAGATCCCTCTGAATATGTTTTCCAGTGGCACATCCGGAGCAATGCCTTTGATAATGAACACATTCATGCCTACCGGGGGAGTGATAATGCCCATTCCCACCACCAGAACCACTATGACTCCAAACCAGACAGGATCATACCCCAGGGTATTGGTGACAATAGGGTAAAAGATTGGTATGGTCAGAAGTATCATGGCCAGGGCATCGATAAAACAGCCCATAATCAGGTAGACTACCAGAATAAGGCCCATCACCGCGAAAGACGGCAGATCCAATGCCGCAGTCCAGGCAGCCAGTTCAAAGGGGACCCGGCTTATAGCCAGAAACCGCCCGAATATCATGGCCCCAGCGATGAGCAGCATGATCATCGCTGTGGTTCTGGTGGTATCATATAACGATTTTTTAAAGCCTTCCCAATTCAGGCTTTTTCCCATCAAGGCCGCCAGCAATACCCCGAAAGCCCCAACCGCACCGGCCTCAGTAGGAGTAAACCAGCCCAAGAACAGCCCTCCCATCGAGATCATAAAGACCAGCAGAACCTGGCCCAGGGCGCCTTTCAGGGCATCCCAGCGTTCTCTCCAGCTGGAGCGAGGTCCGGCCGGTCCCAGGTCCGGTTTGCGCCAGGTCAGGAGTGAAATGGTGAGCTGATACAAAACCATCAGCAGTATCCCGGGCAGAATGCCGGCCATAAACAACCTGCCTACCGATATCTCGGTGGCCATTCCATAGACGATGAAGATGACGCTGGGAGGGATCAAAACCCCCAGTACCCCGCCGGCGGCCACACTGGCGGTAGCCATGGATTTATCATAATCATATTTTTTCATCTCCGGCAGTGCGATTGCGCCTATGGTGGCTGCTGTGGCGGTATTTGACCCGCAGATGGCGCCGAACACCGCGCAGGCCGTCTGGGTGGCGATGGCCAATCCCCCCGGCCAGTGCCCGATCAGCTTGTAGGCAAATATATACAAGCGGGTGCCGATGCCGGAGTAATAAGCCAGGAATCCCATCCATACGAACATGGCGATTACGCTCAGGCTGTAGGAGGAAAAAGTGCTGAACAATTCCTTGGCCACCATGTCCAGAGCGGCCGTAGCCGAGGTCAGATAAGCGAAGCCGGCGAACCCGACCAATGCCATGGCATAGGCTATGGGCATGCGCAGCAGCAATAAGGCCAGAAATACCACTATTCCGATTAAGCCAAAAGTCGATGCTGTCATGCCAGTTCCCAGACCTTCCTCACCGATTCCGTTATGCGGTATAAAATCACCAGACACAAAGCCAACAGCCCCAAGGCAATCAGATATGACACCGGATACATGGGTATTTGCACCGTAGAACTAACCAGTCCGGTAGTTAACATCTCATAACTGTAGTCCAGCATGTAACGGGCCACCAGTGCCCAGAAGCCGAAGGCCAGAATCCCGGTTATGATCTCTGAGGTGGCTTGAAGGCGCAGGGGCAGTTTTTCCATCAAAAAATCGACCGCGATCTGCCCGTCACAGAAGGCGCAATAGGCCAAAGCCAGACCGATGGTCACTGCGGTCAATATGTTGACATACTCCACCGTTCCCAACAGGGGGCGGTTAAACAGAGTTCGCAAGATGATATTCAAAACCACCACCGCCATGGTAGCGGCTACACAGAAAGCCGCGATATTGTCTAAAAAGCGGCCTACATTCTCCACTAATCCGCTGAATCTCTCCATCTTGGGCCCTCCTTACAACCCGGAATTGTATTCCGCTGCCAGGGCTTTAACCTTATCCAGTATCTCCTCACCGTTGACCCCTATGCCAGCTATGTTTTTGACGTATTCCTGCTGAATGGGCTCTACCAGGGAGATCCAGCGCTGGCTCTCCTCCGGGCTCAATTCGATGACCTGCATGCCCTTATCTTCCACGGCCCATTTGAGAGCAGCTTCATTCTGCTGATCCCACAACCCGGCAGCCACCTCTTCGAAGTACTTCTGATTGACCTGAGTTATGACCTGCTGTAGTTCCGGCCCCAGAGCCTCCCATTGCTCTTTGTTCATAGTCACAAAGAACAAGGTATTGTAGAGAAAGGGGGTCTTGGTCAAAAACGAAGTTACTTCGGCCTGTTTCCAGCCCTGCAGTACTTCGTCAGGCCCCAGATTGCCCTTTACCACCCCTTTGGACAAGGCTTCATAGGCCTCTGATTGAGCCATCCCCACCGGAATGGCACCCAGTGCGCTGAGGGTTTTGGCACTCAAACCGGTAGCCCGTATCTCCATGCCCTGTAAATCTTCCAGCCGATTTACCGCTGTTTTGGTGTACAGGTTGCCGGGGCCGGTGGTAAATACCATCATGAGCCTGGTATCCTGAACCTCCTTAGGGTTTATGGACTGTATGCTCTCCCAGGCCACCTTGCTGCTCACCTCAGAGCTCTCGTAGATGATTCCCGGCAGTTCAAACACTTCCAGAACCGGGAAGCGCCCCCGCGTATATGCAAAACAGGATACGCCAATATCCGCTACCCCTTTTACCACCCCGTCGTAGATGTCATTGGCTTTCAATAAGGTCTCACCCGGGTAGCTGGTTATCCTGACCTTTCCGTTGCTTACCTGATTGATCTCATTGGCCCAGGGCTGTATCAGCTGGGTTTCCACCGGATGGGTCGAAGGCCAGAAATGAGCCAGTTTCAATTCCACAACTCCGGCATCAAGGCCAGTTCCGGCACTTTGGGAACCGCATCCGGTAAGGGCGCTCAATGCCAGCAGCATCACCACCACCAATACCCAGGAGACGGTCTTTCTCCATCCCCTGCCTGCCATCCTACACTGAGCAAAATTCATCCTTTCATCCTCCCTTTTGTGTTTTTGCCCAGGAAAAGCAAAAGACCCCCGTAGGAGTCACAAAAATGCAAAAGCCCCAGATAGAAGCGACGACATCCGGGGTATCACATGCCAAACCCTACCATTCTACTTTTCCTACGCATATGCAGTTTTAGTAAGTATTATACAGCGGTAAATACCATACTACTGAGCATTATATTACCACCCGGGGCAATATATTTGCAAGCCTGTTAAATTATATGCCCGGGGCAGTATTTTCATGATAAATAAGCTCAACGCCTGTTTACCGCCCCAGAGGCAGTTTTCCGGCCTATTTAGTAAGCCTGCAGGTTCTGTACCCGGTTAAGCTCCACGGACCACGAAGAGAGCTTCTCTTTTCCTTTGTAGACCAGGACTCCCCGGTTTAAATAGCGGTCCGCACTGGCCTGGATCAAAACCTCTGCACCCGAAAACTCGCCTTTTTCAGCCTTATATGCGGAAATGATACAATCATCGGTTATGGTAAAAGTACCTTCTAAAACCCCCAGACCGGGATTCACCGATACCCAGGTGGTCAACTCCTGGCCTTCTTCCCAGGGTATTACCTCATAGCGGTTGCGTATCTCGATGGATTCCTGCCCTACCACTTTCATCACCCCGTCATTGATCCACAAATTATCCTCATGATAGATGCGGACCTGTCCCTCCACCTGGTAGGCCTGGCCGGTTTCGGTATAATAATAACCGCTGGCTTTCCAATAGCCTTCCTCAAATAAGAATGTGTGCTGCAACTCCCTTAACCTCCGCTTTCCATATATTCTTTATTATATTGGGTCTGGATGCGTTCGTGAAGCCTGTGCAGGCTTATTAATCCGGCAGCAATACAAATGCAGGCTTCACCATCACTTTTTGACCGCTTTGAGCCCAACCGCTCAGCGGCTAAAATACTACAATCGTTCCTGCCCTGGCAACCAACGGCATAGCTGACTGTTTTTACATAGGGCTTTAAAGGATTATTTTTATTAGCTAATGCAGATGCTGAATTAGAACCATTATTATGGAGGTTCCCGGTGTTTAAGCTATTAAAAGGCGGCTTATGCTATTTGCCCGATGGTGCCGCCAAAATGGACATACTAGTGGCCTATGACCGCATCTGCGAGGTAAAACCGGATATTTCGGCGGACAAACTCTGGGATGCGGAAATAATTGATTGTAATGACTGTATGGTTATGCCGGGCCTAATCGATCAGCATGTTCACATTACCGGAGGAGGCGGGGAGCAGGGCCCTATCAGCCGTATTCCTGAAATCACGCTGAGCGATGTGCTCAAAGCCGGGGTTACCACACTGGTAGGGATCCTGGGCTTTGACAGCGTTTCTCACCATATAGCCGGATTGTTGCAAAAGTCACGGGGTTTGGAAGCTGAAGGCATTACCACTTATATCTACACCGGCAGCTACGGCAGTCCCACTGAAACCTTAACCGGGCGCGTGTTGACTGACATCGTGTTTTTGGACAAGGTGATAGGGGTCGGCGAAATAGCCATTTCGGATTATAGGTCCAATCACCCCACTTTACAGGACTTGAAGGTCCTGGCTGCAGAAGCCCTTGCAGGCGGTATGCTAGGGGGCAAGGCAGGGGTGTTGCATATTCATGTGGGTGATGGGCAGCAGGGCCTGATGCCTTTATTTCAGCTTATCCAGGAGTCTGACTTTCCCCTGGAAATCTTTGTGCCCACACATGTAAACCGCAATCCCCGGGTATTTGCTCAAGGTATAGAAATGCTGCAGCGAGGCGGCTATATTGATCTGACCGCCGGTGAGACTGCGGGTTTGAGCGTAGCTGAAGCTTTACATTTTCTGACCGCCAAAGGCATTGATTTCGCAAGGCTTACCATATCTTCAGATGGGAACGGGAGTGCTGCCGAAGGCGGGGTATCCAGGATGGATCAGCTTTTGGATGATTTGCGGACCTGTTTAATGAGCCCTCACCTGGATAAGGCTGCGGTAATCAAAACCGTAACTGAAAACCCGGCCAAATTGCTAAAGTTATATCCGAAGAAAGGAGCCTTGTTAGCCGGCAGTGATGCCGATATTCTGGTTTTGAAGAAGAACGACTTAAGCATCTTTTGCCTTTTGGCCAGGGGAGAGTTGATGGTTCAAGATGAAAAGGTCTTGAAAAAAGGCAGGTTCGAACCATAGGCCGAAAGCGGGCAGAATGGAGGCTGGCATGGGAGACAAGCAAAAAGGGTGTTTAATAATCATCGGCGGTGCTGAAGATAGATATGGTGACAGCAGTATTCTGGAAGAGGTTGTGGAGTACATGGGAGGCAGGGAGGCCAGGATAGGGATAATAACCACGGCTACCGAACGCCCGCAGGAAGCAGGGGAGGATTACCGTGAGGCTTTTTTGTGGCTGGGGGCTAAAGAGGCTGACATTTTGAATATTAACACGCGCGAGGAGGCCAACCGGGAGGATATTATCCGGCGCATCAAGAATGCTACCGGATTTTTCTTCACCGGCGGCGACCAGCTCAGGATAACCAGCATTTTAGGAGGAACCAGGGCTTATGTGGCTATGGCCTCCTCCTTCCGGAAAGGAACAGCCGTGGCCGGCACCAGCGCCGGGGCATCGGTTATGAGCAGCACCATGATTGTTGAAGGCAACAGCAATGATGCCGCCAGGAAATGTACTTTGAAAATGGCCCCCGGTCTGAGTTTCCTGGAAGGCGCTATCATTGATCAGCACTTTGACCAAAGGGGGCGCTTGGGACGGCTGATGTGCGGGGTAGCGGAGAACCCCGGCATTTTAGGCATCGGCATCGATGAAGATACCGCCATTATAGTTTTCCCCGACAATACATTCCGGGTGCTGGGAAATAATGCGGTCACGGTTATTGACGGCACATCTATTCGCAGCACCAATGTTTCGGAACTAAAGCCTGATGAGATTTTGACCATAACCAGTGCTACCATTCACATTCTGTCCAGCGGTTATGGATTTGATTTGAAAAAGCGCCAGGTATTAAGACTTCATTGAAACCTGTGTTACATCGAGGAGGATTGCTCGTTGCAGATTATTGATATACGCAATTACAGCGGTCGCAATATTTACTGCCACCGACCGGTAGTTAAAATGCTGGTTGATCTTGAGGATTTAACTGCAGTTAGCAGCAATGAAATCGCCGGATTCAATGAGCAATTGCTGCATCACTTCCCCGGATTGAATAGCCATTGCTGTTGTACCGGGCGAGAGGGGGGATTTGTGGAAAGGCTGTATGAAGGTACATACTTCTCCCATGTGGTTGAGCACCTGGCGCTTGAGCTGCAATGCCTGCTCGGGTATGAGGTCTACTTCGGGAAAACCCGGGTAGTAAAGGAGCCTTCGCTTTATGCCATCATCTATGAATACTGCAATGACTGCTCATGCCTGGAATTTGGCCGGGCTGCGGTAGAGATCATCTCCAATCTGGCCCATGGCCGGCCGGTAGCTATACAAGATTATGTCAACCGGCTAGGCCGAATGAGCCGGGATAGCGATCTTGGACCCGGCACCCGGGCTATTTGGGATGAGGCCAAAAAACGCCACATCCCGGTCAGGCGCCTGGGGAATGATAGCCTGCTGCAGCTTGGCTACGGAAAATACCTGCGCTGCATAGAGTCATCACTGCTGGATACAACCAGCTGTATAGCTGTAGATGTGGCACAAAACAAGCAATTGGTTAAAGATATTCTTCATGAACACAACATCCCGGTTCCCGAGGGAAGCACAGTTGATTCGGAAGCGGCTTTATTCAGGTTGGCGCAGCAATTGGGATACCCCCTGACAGTAAAACCGTATGACGGCAATCATGGCCACGGCATTACTGCCAATATCAATGACCCTTCCCAATTACACTCCGCTTATTTGAAGGCCATCCGCTATTCCAGACAAGTAATCGTGGAAAAGCATATTGCTGGAAAAGATTATCGCCTGCTGGTGGTAGGAGACCGGTTGGTAGCGGCAGCAGAGCGCAGGCCTGCTTGTGTGGTCGGCAATGGTGTTCACACGGTGGCTGAATTGGTAGCGGCCGAAAACGAAAATCCCCGGCGGGGAGTGGGCCATGAGAAGCCTCTGACCAGAATCAGGCTTGATCAGACCGCAGAGGAGATCCTGCAGCGAGCAGGTCTTACCCCAGAGTCAGTGCCTGCTGAGGGAGAAGTGGTATATCTGCGCGAAAACGGCAATTTGAGCACCGGTGGAACGGCCCGGGACTGTACCGCAGAGGTCCACCCCGCCAATGCAGCCATAGCGGTCAGAGCCGCCCAGCTCATCGGACTGGATATAGCCGGCATCGACCTCATCTTGAGCGATATAGCGCAGCCCCTGACCACTTCCAACGGGGCGGTGATCGAGGTCAATGCCTGCCCGGGCCTGCGCATGCATCTTTATCCAACGGAAGGACAGCCCAGAAATGTAGCCGCGGACATCCTTGATTACATCTATCCCAAAGGGGCCCCTTACTCCATCCCGGTCATATCCGTGACCGGTACCAATGGCAAAACTACTGTGACCAGGCTGATCCGCCATGTATTGGCCATAAGCGGCAAAAAGGTGGGCATGGCCTGTTCAAGCGGCACTTACATCGGAGAGGAATGCATCTCCAGCGGCGATCATACCGGACCTTTAAGCGCACAGGCTATTCTCTACAACCGCGAAGTGGAAGTGGCCGTTCTGGAAACCGCACGGGGCGGTATTATCCGCCGGGGTCTGGGATATGATCTGGCAGACGTAGGGGTGATAGTGAACATAAGCGAGGATCATCTGGGGCTTGAGGGGATCAATACCCTGGAAGACATGGCCTTCGTCAAAGCCCTGGTGGTAGAAGCGATCAAGCCCAAAGGCTATGCCGTGTTAAACGCTGATGACAGCATGACCGGGTATATCAGCAGCCTGGTGCGCTGCAATCTGGTTTATTTCTCGCAAAATCGCAGCAACCCACTGATAGAAAGCCATATCAGCCAGGGCGGCATGGCGGTAGTGGCGGAAAGCGGTCAGGTGATGGTATACAGGAACAATACCAAGTATCCGATTCTGAAATTGCAGGAAATACCGATAACTTTCGGCGGCCAAGTGATTTGCAACATAGAAAACTCCCTGGCAGCCATCTCCAGCCTTATCGCCCTGGGTGTGCCCGATAATGTGGTGCGCTTGGGCTTAAGGTCATTCAGGCCTGATCCGGTGGGCAATGCGGGGAGGTTTAACCTGTTTGATCTGGGCCATTTCAGGATACTGCTCGATTACGCCCACAATCCCAGCGGGTATCGTTCCGTCATGCAGTTCATCAAAGGCCTGCATGCAAGGTGTCTGGTGGGGGTTATCGGCATGCCCGGAGACCGAAGAGATGAAGCCATTTTTCAAGCCGGGCAGATTGCGGGGCAGCACTTTTCCAGACTATATATAAAAGAGGATCGCGACCTGCGCGGCAGGACTCCGGGTGAAGTTGCCGCTATCCTCTATAACGGTGCTATAAGGGGCGGTATCGCTGAAGCCGCAATAGAAATAATACTGCCGGAGGTAGAGGCTTTGCAGACAGCTATCGACCGGGCTGTCGCCGGGGATTTGATCGTGATGTTCTACGAGGATTTTGAACAGGCCCTGGCGGTAGTGCAGGGCTTCGCCGGGAACCGCCTCAGTTCCTCGCCATACGAGGAAGACAGCTTACTTCGGCCTGATTGTGTTCCATTTCAAGCTGAGCTTGACCATGCAAATAAGCCTGATTACAGTGAGGCTTACGCCCGACTATAGCGGGACAATATTACACCCCCGTGATTCTTTGGTCAACAATAGCCATGATTTCAGCTTTTGCCCTCTCTCCCTTCGCCAAGTAACCTTTATACTTTTCGACTGCCTCATGGATAACGGCCTTTTCTGATATACCGGGGATATTTATTCTTATGTTGAGCACAGCCCCTTCTAGCCCGGAATATGCCAGTAAGGCCCCTACCCCGATATCTGAAACCGCGTTCGGGTTTCCATAGCGGGCAATATTGACCTGGTGTTTTAATACCAAGAGGCATTTCTCGGCTACTTTTAAGGGTACCTCCAGGGCATACAGATTAGCCTTTTGTATCCTTTGGCTGCGTTCTAGTTTTTGCGCCTCGGTCTGCCTGGGTAACTGCATGGCTTTTATCACCTGGTTAAAGGCCCTGGTATCATCATCCGACAACTTCAAGAGCTGGCGGTTCAGTATCTTAAGAGCTTCGCAATCCCTGGCTATGGTGTATTTAAGCTCTTCATCCAGGGATTCATAGGCTTTCTTACCCATAGACAGGTTGAATACCATTATGGCCAAAGCAGCGCCAAAAGCCCCTGCCAGAGCCGCAGTACTGCCTCCGCCCGGTGCCGGTTTTGAGCTGGCCAGCAATTCATTAAAATCATTTAATGTCATATCATACAGCACTCTAAATTCCCCTCTCTATACCAATCTGCCGTCTTCAACCACTAATCGACCGCTTTTTATAACCTTATCAACATGGTTTATCCCGAAATGGTAGATAACATAGTCCCAGTTAGGTGCGTTCAAAATGACCAGGTCGGCTTTTTTACCGGCCTCAATGCTGCCTATTTCCGCTGCCCGGTCTACTGCATAAGCGGCATTAATGGTCATGCCTTTTAATATCTCCTCAGGTGACAACTGCATACCAAAGCAGGCTAAAGTCATAATTGCCTGTAGATTTTCGGTGGGGCAGGTGCCTGGATTGTAATCGCTGGCCAGAGCTACTCTCAAGCCTTTTGCTATCATCTTGCGGGCATCGGCATATCGGCCCAACATCAGGTAGAAAGAGGTTCCGGGCAGAAGCACGGCGGTTACCCCGGCCTGGCACATGGCATTCAAACCATCTGCGGAGGCGGCTAAAAGATGATCGGCGGAAATAGCTTGCATTTCAGCGGCCAGTTCTGCCCCCTTAAGGGAAACGATTTCATCCGCATGAATTTTGAGTTTGAAACCCATGTCCCGGCCAGCCTCCATTAATTCCCGGGCATCCTCCGGTGAAAATACGCCTTCCTCACAAAATACATCCATGAATTCGGCCAGCCTGTGCCCGATTACATATGGCATTACCTCCTCAATCATCATCCTGATATAACCTTGCGGGTTGGCGGAAAATTCTTTTGGAATAGCATGTGCTCCCAAATAGGTGGGGATTATGTCAATAGGATGCTCATCGTTTAGTTCCCGGGCAACTTGCAAGCATTTTATTTCAGTATCCAGGTCCAGTCCATAACCGCTTTTAGCCTCGATGGTAGTTGTCCCATGGATCAACATCTGATCCAGGCTTTTTTGGGCCTGCTTTTTTAGCTCCCCATGAGAGGCCTGTCTGGTTTTAGCAACAGTATCTAAAATCCCACCACCCTGTTTTAGGATTTCCAGGTAAGACATGCCATTTAGTTTTAAGGCCAGCTCTTTTTCCCGCGATCCCCCGTGAACCAGGTGGGTATGCGCATCAATAAGTCCAGGGATCACTACCTTGCCCCGGGCATCTATTATTTCTGTCCGGGATCCACATATTTGCGAACTTACGTCGCCCTTACCCAGCTCGATTATCCGGTCACCGGCAATAGCGATATACCCATCGGTAACCATAAGAGGGCTATTGTCCCTACAGTCGATAATGCCATCAGACCTTATAATCAAGTCCGCTAACACAGCTATCACCTCATTCCAGCATTCTGTATTCAATCACCTGATCCAAGCCAAAATCCTCAATCTGCATGTAATAAACCGCTGCATCCAGTAAGGCTTGCATAGGAATGAGACCGATGATCTCGCTTCCTGCTATGGCTACCCCATACCTGCGGGCTTCAAACTTTACCATCTCAAATACCCGGTAAAGAGAGGTTTTGGTATAATCGGTCATATTTATTGAGACCTGAACCATACCTTTTTCCTTTAGCTCCACTCCCATAGCCTTGCAATAACGTAATCCACCCGATATGTGGCGTATACACCGTGCGATTTGGTTGGCAATGTCCAGATTGCTGGTGTGCAAATTGATATTAAAAGCGATCAGGGGCATCCTGGCTCCAACAGCGCTTGCTCCGGCTCTGGGATGCGGCTTATCGGGGCCGAAGTCAGGCTTCCACTCCGGTTGCAGCATTTTTTCCTTTAAGCCCTCAAACTCCCCTTTCCTGATGTTAGCCAGGTTCTCTCGAACTGGAGCGGTAGCTGCCTTTTCGTATAGAAATACCGGCAGATCATATTGTTCAGCCATGGCTTGCGCGGTTTCCCGGGCCAATATCACCGCATCTTGCATCGAATAATCCCGCAATGGTATGAAAGGAACTACATCAATGGCTCCCATCCGGGGGTGTGCTCCCTGGTGCTTGCGAAGGTCGATATTCTCAATTGCAATCCCGGTTACTTCTAATATGGCCTTTTTTACCGCTGACGGTTCTCCCATGATGGTCACCACAGTACGATTGTGGTCTTTATCCGAACTGTAGTCCAGCAATTTAACCCCCGGGGTCTTGAAAAAGGGAGTTAAAATTTTTTGTATAATATGCGCATTGCGGCCTTCACTGAAATTGGGTACACATTCAACTAGTTGAGACATTGTTCAAAACCTCCCCTGGCTAGCGTCTCCTTTATCAACTTCTCACTGGGAATGTACGGCAAGGTGATATGGGCACTGCCGCGATGAGCATGATTGTATTCAAGGGCGGTCAGCATGGCATTGGGATTCCTGGCCCAGGAACGCCTGGCTACTCCTCCCATTACATCCCACATCATTGCTGATTTTATAATGTTATCAACCCGTTCACTGCCATCCAGTACCAAACCGAAGCCACCGTTAATAGCCTTGCCTATGCCGACTCCCCCTCCGTTGTGCAGGGCTACCAGGCTCATTCCCCGGGCGGCATTGCCGGCAAAGCACTGTACGGCCATGTCAGCCATGATGTTGCTCCCATCTTTGATGTTGGCGGTCTCCCTGAAGGGTGAATCAGTACCGCTTACATCATGATGGTCTCTGCCCAACATTATTGGTCCAATTTCCCCCCGGCGCACCATGGCATTGAAAAGCAGGGCAATGTCTCTTCGCCCTTCAGCGTCTTGATAGAGTATCCTGGCCTTGGTTCCCACCACCAGGTTGTGCTTTTGAGCATCCCTGATCCAAATATAGTTATCCCGGTCCTGAGGCCGGCGCCCTGGGTCTATACATGACATGGCCGCTTTATCGGTCTTTTCCAGGTCCTCTGCTGAACCGCTCAAGCACACCCACCTGAAAGGGCCATATCCATAGTCAAACATTTGCGGGCCCATAATGTCTTCGACATATGAGGGAAATATGAAACCGTCTTTGTCATCAACGCCATTCCGGGAAATCTCCTTGACCCCGGCGTCAAATACCGCTTTCATAAAAGAGTTCCCATAGTCGAAGAAATAAGCGCCGCGGTCCACTAAAATCTTTATCAGTTCGAAATGCTTGCGCAGGGATTTGTCAACCTCTTGCTTAAACCTCATCCGGTCAGTAACCAGAAGAGTCTCCCTCTCCGCAAAGCTCACTCCCTGCGGGCAATAGCCCCCGCTGTATACAGCATGACAGGAAGTCTGGTCTGACAACAAATCAATCTCGATGCTCTTTTCCACCGCATATTCCAAAAGGTCAACCACATTGCCATAGTAGGCAATTGATATGCTCTTGCCATTACGCCGGTAATTATCAGCCAGCTGGAAAGCTTCCTCCAGGTTGTCGGTGATTCTGCTTACCCAGCCTTGATCAAACCTGGTTTTGATACGGGAAAAATCAACTTCGGCAATAACCCCTACCCCACCTGCTATTTCAATAGCTTTGGGCTGAGCCCCGCTCATGCCCCCCAGACCTGAGCTGACAAAAAGCTTGCCGGTCAGGTCTCCATCTGCAGGGATGCCTAATTTTAAGCGGCCGGCGGTCATAAGGGTGTTAAAGGTGCCATGCACTATACCCTGCGGTCCTATATACATCCATCCCCCAGCGGTCATCTGTCCATAATTAGCCACCCCCATCTGGGCAGCTACCTCCCAGTCAGCCTGGTTGTCATACATGCCTACCATCAAGGAATTAGTTATTATTACTCGAGGAGCTTCTGGTTTGGAGGGAAACAGTCCCAGGGGATGGCCTGATTCAATCACCAGGGTTTGATCTTGCTCCAGCACCTCCAGGTATTTTTTGATTAGCCGGTACTGCAGCCAGTTCTGGCATACCGAGCCAGTTTCTCCGTAGGTAACCAGTTCATAAGGATAAAGGGCTATTTCAAAGTCGAGGTTATTATCTATCATCACCTGAAAAGCCCGACCTTCCAGACAGCGTCCCTTATAAGCATCTACCGGTTTTCCATATATCCTTCCGGGAGGACGATAGCGGTAAGCGTAAATGCGACCGTAGGTAACTAACTCATGCAAAAACTCCGGAGCCAGTATCTCATGGAGGTTTTCCGGGACGTAACGCAAGGCGTTCTTTAAAGCGGTTTCAGTCTGGGCTGGGGTCAAGNNCGGAGCCCTCCTGATTCCGGGTAAGAACTCCGGCATTTCGGGCAGCTCATCATCCAGCTTAACAAGCATGGCATTGTATATATCATGGTTGTTCATATTGTTTTAGCCCCCTCATATAACCATTTCAACCCTTGGTTGGCTCTCATTAAACACTACATCCTGCCAATCGTCCCGCAACCAGGCAGCGGCATTCTCTATATCAGTGGCAAACACCCGGTCTTTTGTTATTGCCGGGATAACAGTGCGGGCTTTATGGTAAATCTGCCTGGTAAAGGGTGACATCTTTTCTATACCCCGCAGCTCCACAGCCTGAAGAGCGCATATCAATTCGATGGCTAGCACCCGGCGGGTATTCTGAATTATTTGATAGGCATGCCGTGAGGCGATAGTGCCCATACTCACATGGTCTTCCTGATTGGCGGAGGAGGGAATCGAATCGACACTGGCTGGATGGGCATAGGTTTTATTTTCAGATACCAGGGAAGCGGCACAATACTGCAGTATCATAGCCCCTGATTGCAAACCCGGCTGAGGGCTTAAGAAAGCGGGCAGATCATTGAGCTGCGGGTTTACCAGGCGTTCCACCCGCCTTTCAGCAATGTTAGCTAATTCCGCCATACCTATTTTAAGAAAATCCATAGCGAAGGCCATGGGCTGACCGTGGAAGTTCCCCCCGGAGATTACCTTCTGGCCGTTATCAAAAATAAGCGGGTTATCGGTGGCAGCGTTGATTTCGATCTCCAACTTTTCCTTCACATAATTCAAAACTTGCCAGGTAGCCCCAAACACCTGGGGTATACACCTCAGTGAATAGGCGTCCTGAACCCTCAGTTCTCCCTGGCGAGTAATCAACCGGCTGCCTTTAAGAATATTTCGCATCCTTTTGGCCACATCTACCTGTTCCTGATATCCGCGGGCTATGTGTATGGCATCGTCAAATGCATCAATAATCCCCTGCAGCCCTTCTACGGTTAAAGCAGCGATCATCTCCGCCTGGTAAGCGAGTTTTTCGGCTTCCAAATAAGCCACCACCCCCATAGCCGTCATGGCCTGAGTCCCGTTTATCAGAGCCAGGCCCTCTTTGGCCTGCAATGAAACCGGTTTAATTCCTTCCGCTTGCAAGGCCTCCAGAGCCGAGCATTCCATGCCACGATAGTGTACTTGGCCTTCACCGATTAATGCCAGGGCCAGGTGAGCCAGAGGGATCAAGTCCCCGCTGGCGCCCAGGGATCCCTGCTGGGGTATAAGCGGGTGAATACGCTTGTTGAGCATCTGTACCAGAGTCTCAATTATTACTGCACGCACCCCGGAAAAACCCTTTAAGAGCGTATTGGCCCGCAACAGTAAAATAGCCCGGCTGACGATTTCCGGAAACATTTCCCCCACCCCGCAGGCATGGGAATGGATAAGGTTAAGCTGCAGTTCCTGGCAGTCATCGCAATCAATCAGTACATCACTTAATTTCCCAAAACCAGTAGTAATCCCGTATACAACCCTGCCTTTTTCCACTATAGCCTCCACTGCCCTGCGGCTGGCTTCGACGTTTTGCAGGCTCTCCGGCGCAATCTCTACTTTTTCATCTTTATAGAGTACAAGGCTTATTTCTTCCAGGGTTAGTGAATGACCGGTCAGTGTAACCACTGCAAACCTCCTTTCTTTAACAAAAAAGGCTCTATTAATAAAAGTCCTTTTGACTTTCACTAATAGAGCCCCCTAATAACTAAACGCTATAGGCTCACATAAAATATGTGATTATAAACTAACTAAATATGATTGATTCCCAGACCAACCACTTCATGTTCCAGGCCTTTTATCGGCGCTCCTATGGTTCCATACATAGCCACCGCAATCCATTGACCCTCTTCCGGGCTGTCATAAGGGTTGCCCCTAATAATAGCAAACCTCAACCCCACGGTGCGCTGAACCGAACCCAGTTGTATCTGCCCCCGGGTCACTCCCTCCATAGCTTCCAGGATTGCGTGATAGAGGGCATGAGATTCCCGATATAATTCGGGTTTGATGAGTTGGTGCTTCTTGGCTGCGGTTTCAATCGCAGCCACCACTTTGTGAGGCTCCATTGAGCCTACTTTTCCCATGCAGTACTTCCATTGCAGCTGTTCTAAAGTGCGCGTATATCCCTCATTGATCTCATCTTCTAATAAAACTAACAATAAGGCACTTTTGCCAATTAAGTTTTTGGATAGGTGAGCCATCACGATACACGCTTTCTAACAAACTAACCAGCTGCTATCTTAATTTTATGTTTATGATCTCTGTTTGTCTAATATATCCGCTTACCTAAACACCTTTAGCAGATGAATATGCCGTTATCAACATGAATGCTGATATACTTCGGCTTTATGGCTGCGCAAATCCTGCAGCTGGGAAACCAGCATACCTGAGAAAATCAAGGCACAGCCTATTACCTCCCGCATATTCATGGTCTCATTGATCAGCAAAAAGCCGCCTACCGCTGCGAATACCGTTTCCATACTCAGTATGATAGCAGCAGCAGCCGGAGGTGCATATTGTTGTCCCACTATTTGCAGGGTATAAGCGATACCTACCGAAAAGACCCCGCCATAGATCAAAGGGGCTGCTGCTGCCATCAGGTTGTCGACAACGATGGTCTCAGTGAAGACTGCCACAATCAAGCTCAGTATGGAGCAGGTTACGGTCTGCAACAAGGATAATTTCAGGGGGTCTACCCGGCGGCAAAAATAGCCGATGATAAGTATATGAAAAGCCCAGAATAAAGCCCCGATTAGTTCCATCAGGTCGCCCGGCTGTATAGTAAATGATTCTTTGATGCACAACAAATAGAGTCCTGAAACGGCCAGCATACATCCCAGCCATATTGAAAGACGGGCTTTGTGGCCGACAAATATGCCTATAACCGGTACCAGGACCAGATACAGGCTGGTTATGAAAGCAGCCTTGCCGGCTGTAGTAGTCACCAGCCCGATCTGCTGCAGGGATGCAGCTATAAAAAGAATGCTTCCGGCAAGAATTCCAGGGACCAAGGCATCCTTCAATCCTTTAGCCAGGGGTTGGGTTTTATCTTGAAAAACAAACAAAACTGGCAGTAACGACAGGCCGCCCAACATAAACCGTACCCCGTTAAAAGTAAAAGGCCCCAGGTGATCCATGCCTACCCTTTGGGCTACAAAGGCCAGACCCCAAATGGCTGCTGTCAGAAGCAGTAAAAGATTTGATTTGATAACGTTCACCAGCAGGCCCCCTTCATGGCTTGGCAAAACTCGGACCTGGGCACTCATATTTCAGCATTTTGGCCCTAAATTATAGAATAACCCAATGAACCTGAAGAATAAAGCCCCAATGACAAAAGGGAACGGACCATCCCGTCCCCTTTTTTCACTTGCTCAATAACTAATAACTGTGGTGCCTGGCACCACAATTATTCTACTTCAAAGGTAGCCTCTGATTAACATCATCCCAGTTGACCAGGTTCCACCAGGCTTCCACCCAGGCGGCCCGCTTGTTCTGATATTTGAGGTAATAAGCATGCTCCCACACATCTACTATCAGCAACGGCACTACACCCCATTGGGTCAGGTCCTGATGCTTCTCCACCTGCAGTACCACCAGTTTCTCGAATACCGGGTTGTAGGCCAGTACTGCCCAGCCCGAACCTTCCACGGCTACTGCCGAGGCAGTGAAGAGCTTTTTGAAACTATCGAATGACCCGAAGTCGCGGTTTATCAATTCCGCTACTTTGCCGGTAGCCGGCCCTCCTCCTCCAGGCTTCATATTCTCCCAGAACATAGTGTGTAGTATATGGCCTGAGCCGTGAAAGGCCAGTTCCCGTTCTATATGTTTAATCAAAGAAAAGTCGCCTTTTCCGATGGCTTCGGCCAGTTTGCCCTCAGCATTGTTGAGGCCGTCCACATATGCCTTGTGGTGCATATCGTGATGCAGCCTTACCGTGGCTTCGTCATAATAAGGCTCGAGCGCATTGTAATCATAAGGCAAATCGGGCAGGGTATGTGTCATGCTATCCACTCCTTTCTTTACCTAATAATACCAGTTCATTCCCGCTATACTCAACTGACAGCTTTGACACCCCGGAAATCATTTGTATTAGACTTTAAAAAGCGAAACCAAGATCACACTGAAACATTCATTAAAGGGCTTGTTTTAAGTGCTATTGAACTGGTGAAATAATCATGGGATCAGGTGTATTGGAGCAGTAGAAATCCGATAGTGCTCAACTGTAGTTTTGCTCAG
>LFSQ01000084.1:0-5166 GCA_001512785.1 Syntrophomonas sp. DTU019 | reverse complement strand
CCGGCATCCATCAGATCCATGCCTTTATTCCATAAAAACAGAGCCACCGCGGTGGAAATGATACCGATATATAAGGTTCCCATCCATACCAGGTTATTGGCAAAAAGCTGCACTTCATTGAACTGTATTTCCATCATGGCTGCCGGAGTGGTGAACAGCACCGCAAATAACACTGCATAAGTCGTGATAGTAAGGGTCGAATAGCGAGCTGAGGCCTTTTTCACATAGATCGATAACAACGCCCAGGTAACAGCTGCTATGATCAGAAACACGCTTCCTGGCAGGCTTGTTTCGCCCTCCGGGTTGAGCCCGATTACCATCACTATGCCCAGCATGGCCAGGAACAGGGCGATCAGTTTGCGCATATCCAGGCTTTCCTGCAAAAGAGGCCGGGCCAGCAATACCGTAAATACCGGTGAACTGGTGGTAAGCAAGGCCCCGGTGTGGGCATCAGACAGCTTGGTGCCGACAAACTGGGCTCCTATCGACACGAAATAGCCTATAAAGCCGATCCATACCAACAGCATTAAATCGCGTCGTTCAATTTTATGTTGGCGAAAAAGCACCATCAATATACCAAGCACCAGCCCGGCAATAATATAGCGCAGCCACAGCAAGGTGAATGGCGGCACGAAATCCATCACATATTTGCTCACCACATAAAGGCTCCCCCAGATGCTGGTCGCCAACGACAAAGACAAGGCCCCCCAAAGCCGTTTGTTCAACCCCAGGCTTCCCCCTGTTCATAAACATTAAAAAGCTGAGGTTGTCAACCCCAGCTTTTCTTCATTTAAATGGTCGGAGTGACTGGATTTGAACCAGCGGCCTCTACGTCCCCAACGTAGCGCTCATACCAAACTGAGCTACACCCCGACGCAGAAATCATTTTATAACAGATATAATTATAAGTCAAGCGCAGTGAGGTGTTACAGCCGGCTGTCCCTGGCAATCCCCGGCAATTTGCTGTGCATTTGGGTCACAGTTAAATATATCGATTACCTAACAGCAGCCCCCATTGCCGTTGCCCAGATCATATTTGGCGTGCAGGGCCCGAACAGCTTTATTAATCAGGTCTTCGTCAATCAAGCAGGAAATCCTGATCTCTGAAGTGCTGATCATGTGGATGTTAATGCCTTCCTCGGCCAGGGCCTCGAACATCTTAGCCGCTACCCCGGGGTGGCTCTGCATTCCCGCACCTACTATGGAAACCTTGGCAACATCAGCGTCATAGGATAATCCTGAGGCTCCCAGTTCGCGGACCACTTCTTCCACCACCGGAATGGCTTTGTTAAGATCGGCTTTCTCGATAGTAAAAGCGATGTCATTGCGGTTTTCACGCATGGCGCTCTGAATCACCATATCCACATTGATGCCTTGCTGGGCCAATTTATTGAAGAGCAGGCTGGCTACTCCGGGACGGTCCGGTACGTCAAAAATAGCGATTCGGGCTACATTGGTATCATGGGCTACACCGCTGACGACTCTCTGTTTTTCCATCTTGTCTACCTCCGTAATCAGGGTTCCTGCATCGTTTTTGAAACTGTGGCGCACTTCCACTTCCACCTGACTGTGCATGGCACACTCCACTGCCCGGGGCTGCATCACCACCGCTCCCAGGCTGGCCATCTCCAGCATCTCCTCATAGCTAACCATGGACATCTTATGGGCATCAGGTACTATACGGGGGTCAGCAGTATATACCCCGTCAACATCGGTGAATATTATACAGCGATCCGCCGAGAGGCTGGCTGCCAGAGCCACAGCAGTGGTATCAGAACCGCCCCGCCCTAAAGTGGTAATATCGCCCTGGGGTGAAAGCCCCTGAAAACCAGCGATAACCACCACATTGCCCTGTTTCAGTTCCTGCAGGATGCGCCCGTTGGCAATGCTTACAATTCTGGCTTTGCTGTGGGTATCATCACTGTGTATGCCGGCCTGCCACCCGGTCAGCGACACTGCCGGAGTGCCGCGGTTATTCAAAGTCATGGCCAACAAGGCGGCCGACTGCTGTTCACCGGTTGCCAGGAGCATATCCATCTCCCGGTGCCAGGCCTGATCACCTGTAGCACCGGCCAGACCAATCAGCTCATCAGTGGTATCCCCCATGGCTGAAACCACCACAACCACCTGATTGCCCTCGGCCTGCATCGCAGCCACCTTATCAGCAATGCTTTTAATCTTTTCAATCGTAGCTACTGAGCTTCCCCCGAATTTAACAACCAACAAGCCCAAAACTCTCACTCCCTAGATAGACTATACGAAATACAGCTTGGAACGTTCTACTCAATATGGTTTAATAATCTGCACTCCTTGATGATCTATGTCCAGATACAGACAGCGGCTCTGGCAGCCGGCATCTCTAAAGGCCTCTTGCATGCCGCTGCCAATGTACTCCCAATTGCTGTCAGCCAGGGCTATAACTGAAGGACCGGCACCGCTTAAGGCAGCCCCCAGAGCCCCCCTTTGTAAGGCGGTTTTAATAACCTCTTTCAGTCCCGGTATGAGGCTTTGGCGAGCGGGTTGAACAATCTCATCATCCATAGCCCGGGCCAGGTGCCGGTAATCACCGGTAGCCAGGCTCTGCATCACGAAACAGGCTTGCTGCAGATGGCGTACACAATCTCTCCAATACACCTTTTCGGGCAGAACCCTTCTGGCCTCCCCGGTGGGCAGGGTAAAATCGGGTACAGCGATGATTACTTTAAGATCATCCTGCAGGCTCACCTTTTGATAGAACAGCTCGCCATCCAAGACCATAGCGGTGGTCAACCCTCCCGCCACAGCTGGAGCAATATTGTCAGGATGGCCTTCTAGAGCCAATGCCCAATTCAGCAGTTGCTGCTCTGAGAAGGGATAGCTTAACAGGTGATTGGCCAGATACAACCCGGCAACAATTACGGCTGCGCTGCTCCCCAGGCCTTTCCCGGCCGGGATCTGGCTTTTTATCTCCAGTTTAAGCTTTGGCACAGGAAGGCCAGCCTGCGAAAACACAACCGCCATGGCCTGGTGAAGAAGATCGCCGCCATCCGGCTCTGCAAAGCTTAGAGCCGCTCTTCCTTCAGTATCATAAGCGGTAACGCTTAAGTAAAGCTGCAAGGCCAATCCCAGGGTATCAAATCCGGTTCCCAGATTGGCGCTGCTGGCCGGAACCCGAATGGTGACCATAAGGCTTACTCCTCCATACGATGAGTGCCTTCCAATCTGATCACATTATCGATTCGCCCTACGATGCTCATACCCCGCAAAACCGCCAGCGAGTCGCGCAGATTGACTTCCTGCACCTTGTGGGTGATAAGTATCAATTCAGCGCACTGTCCGCTGCTGGTCTTCTGAATCACCGAGGCGATACTAACATTGTTGTTCCCGAATACGCCGGCAATACCTGCCAAAACGCCGGGACGGTCGGTCACTGTCATGCGTATATAGTACTCGGCCTCGAGCTGGTTAATATCCAGTATGGTGCGCTCTTCATAACAGGTGCAGCCGATGCGGGCACTTAGGCCGTGTTGAATATTGCGGGCTATATCCATTATATCCCCCACCACGGCGCTGGCGGTGGGAAGCTGGCCTGCACCGCGCCCATAATGCATGATTTCACCTACTGCATCACCATAAACAAACACCGCATTAAATACGTCATTGACCGCTGCCAGCGGGTGGCTTTCTGGCAGAAATGCAGGGTGAACCCGGACTTCCACCTGTTTTTGCTCATTCTCTTTAGCTACTGCCAGGAGTTTGACCACATAGCCCAATTCCCGGGCATAACGGATGTCTGCCGGAGTGATGGAGGTTATACCCTCAACGTATACATCCTTAAAGGTTATCCTGGTGTTAAAGGCGATGGATGACAGGATGGCGATCTTGCGGGCGGCGTCATAGCCCCCCACATCCGCAGTCGGATCAGCCTCGGCATAACCCAGGGCCTGCGCCTCTGCCAGCACCTCGGCAAAAGGCCGTCCTTCCCTGGACATCTTGGTGAGGATATAGTTGGTAGTGCCATTCAATATGCCAATAACCTCTTTAATGCGGTTGGCTGCCAGTGATTGCTTGAGCGGATAAATAATGGGAATCCCCCCGGCAACACTGGCCTCAAAATAAAAGTCAACATTGTGTTCAGCGGCGGTTTCAAAGAGAATCCGACCGTGTTCGGCGATCAGGTCTTTGTTGGCCGTTACCACATGCTTGCCTCTGCGCATGGCCTTAAGTATATAGTCCAGGGCAGGTTGAATGCCGCCAATCAGCTCCACCACAATCTGAATTTCTTCATCATTGAGTATATCTTCGATGTTGCTGGTTATGCAATCCGGGGCAATGCCCAGCTGCAGGCACTTGTCGATATCCTTTTCCAGAACCCGCTTGATTTGGATATTCACTCCGGCGCGTTGGGTGATGGTATATTCATTCTGTTTTAGCAGCTTGACCACGCCGGAACCCACCGTTCCGCATCCCAGCAATCCAATATTGATCATGTTGCGACCTCCTGTTCAACCTCTGCCAATGATTTCAGCACGAACCACGCCATTCAACCCCGCAAGGTGCGTCATCAGCTCTTCCACCGATATGCTTAATTCATCAATGCTCAAGGCAATTGTCACCAGGGCGACCCCATTGAGGGGAAGATTCTGGTTGATGGTGAGCACATTGCCGCGGTAGGAAGCAATACAATTCAGCACACCTGATAGGATACCTGAAATGTGTTTGAGAAGCAACGAAATATTGATTATCTCCAGGCTTTTGGCGTCAAAAAAGGCATGGACCCCATCCCTGTACTTGTAATAGGTGCTGCGGGCCAACCCCAGTTTTTCCACCGCTTCTGATACCGAGGCAACGCTCCCGCTGGCCAGCATTTCCTTGACTTGCACGGTCTTGAGGATGGATTCGGGGAGTATATCCTCCCTGACTAAAAAGTATCGCTTGCTCATAATGATCTGTCCTTTGGGGGTAGATATTTGATTCCATACAACGGACATTATAACACCTTCATCAGAATTCTGCAATTAATTTCAAAATGAGACAGGCATGGCCTTAAGATGCTTTGCCAACGCTATAGCGGAATACGATATTCTACTGCCCCAGAAAATAAAAAACCGGCCCTAAGGCCGGTCCAGACCGTCAAAAAAGGCCATGTTTTTCAAATTAGAACATGGCCTTTTCATAATGTAACCA
>LFSQ01000065.1:8260-28714 GCA_001512785.1 Syntrophomonas sp. DTU019 | reverse complement strand
CTTAATTATACTACAGGAGGGTATGCTTTTTATTTTTTATTCGGACTTTTTCAGTGGTCTCAGAGCGTCCCTTTGTGTCGTCCCTTTGTGTCATCGAGAGCGTCCCTTGGTGTCGGTGCCTGGCGCCTTATTATGCGCGGATATTCCTCCTGGTAGTGAAGCGGTAGCGGTGTCTGTGACCATCATTACGAGTAGATAACCTGAGTCCTGAGCGATGAACATGCCTGCCTCTGCCGATATTGATATTTAGACCAGTGATATTTATCAACCGGTGGCGATGACCATCCACTATAGCGGTACGCACATTGTACCGGTGGCGATGCCTGCCTCTGCGGTTCGAGGCCAGATTTACACCGGTACGTCCGGAAAAGCTGTGACGATGCCTGTCACTTATGCGAGTTATCCCAGAAAAATTATGGACATGTCGGTTATTGTTAGACATGGTGCACCTCCTTTCTATTTATGATATTATATGGATTTAGATTAAGGATGTTGCCGATAGTAGCGCAAGGAAAGCCATACTGTTATAAAATGCAGAAGGGACAGGATTTAAATCATCCTGTCCCGCTGGCAACACTTTATGTCATGCCTGGCGCTGGTTTAATCACCGTTCGTTTCATCAGGGCATACACAACTTCCCGCGCTTGTAGATTGACATTGTACAAAGGTCGCTCCCGGCGCGGCATTGGCACCAAAGGTTACCGGCACTTCAACACAGATAAGCTGTGAAACGGTAAAGGTGCAGGTTCCGTTGATCTCCCCTTCGCAAGTTCCACTGTTGACTACTGGCTCACCACAGCAGGTCGTTGTCACCGTACCAGTATCAGCCCAGGGGGTTACAGTGATGGGAACACAGACGTTGACGAGTTGTGAAGCGGTAGCTACACATTCTTCGGAGCCCGAACAAGCGGGGCCGCAGATGAACAATCCACTGGCGGTCTCTGTGCCGCCATTCAAACAAACATTAACAACTCCTACCGGGAAGGGGCTGGTGAGTTCAAAACAAAACAGTCCCACACTGTCTTCACCGTCAAGCACTTTGTTCAGTTCAAAATCAAATTTAAGGCCCGAGCATCCTGTAGGGGGATCGGTATTGGGCGGAACAAAGAGTTCGACATTTTCACCTATGATCACGGTTTGTTCTACTCCGCCGATAGTTACGGTGACATTGGTAATCTGGTCGAGTCTTATATTAGGGCATATACCCAAGACCCAATGACTTAAATCAACAAAGGTGGGGTTATCCTGGCCAACCCCGGTGAGGCGGTAGCAAAAGCGCTGATTCTGCCCCGGAGCGGGAAACAGAACAGAGAGACTGGTATCCAACTCCACCACAAAAGGAATAATCCTTTCGCCGGGAATCTGACTATAATCGATGCGGTTGACGCATGATGCTTGTGCCAGACCAACAGTCATTAAAGCAACACCTCCTTATAAAAGTAATCTATACTATGAAAAATTTATTATTAAAGTGAAATAATAACAGGAGAAAATTGTTTGGTTTAGTCATCAGACTCCATGCAGTCCTCACAGTCTTCAAGCGAGGTTTGCAGACATTCTACCCCGGGTTCGCCCACATGAGCCTCAGCACCGAAATGAATGGGAACCTCAACACATATTTCCTGAGTGATAGTAAAATAGCAAATCCGATCTTTGACGCCGGTACAGCGTACATTGGTTACTATCGGCTCACTGCAACACAGCGTATTGGTAGGGCCAGCCAGGGAAAATGGTTTTACCGCAACCGGTACTGAGACCACCGCTCTTTGAAAGGCGGTTCTTACACAGGTCGTATGTTTGCTGGCAAGGTCTTTGCAATCATCACTAAAGGAAGGATGCTGCTGTTTTTCAGTATTCGCTTCGGAATCGTAGTCCTCCACATATTCGGTATGGATAGGCGGCCTGGGCTTAGCCCTGGCAGTATGAACACGAAACCTGCCCCACTTCATAGGTGAATCATTATTTTTAAACACTGGCATTCCACTCCGTTACTTTAATAGTCTTTTATATAGTATTAATCTGTCTTGCTAATTGCTACTATGGCAGCGATATAAGCACAAAAGGCACATAATCTTGAAGCAGGCATTAATTCTGCGGAAAAAAGAGTATGGGGGGATGAAAACGGGGCAGGTTTAGTGGACAACGGGTAGATAAAAAGCTAATGAGTACTGCTCAGAAAAGGAAAACAATGGTACAATCGTTTTGAGAGCCGCAGCTGTTGGACAAGATGCTGTAAAAATAAGGCTTTGAAGGCTTATAGCACACGGTTAGTTACGTGCATACTCTAGTATACCAGGGTTATAAATAAATTTAGCTACAAAGGAAGGTACAAATGCAAAGCAATCCTCTATCTTCAGTAAGAAAGCCTGTATACCGCGATTGTGTGCTGCCGCGTTGCAGCGTTTGCCGTTCCGTCCCTTCAGCGGGGATTCGCGGCGGGCTGAAACTGGGGAAAGCCTTTTTGTGTCAGGAATGTGAAACCATATTGATGGAAACCCCCGTTGGTAGTGCTGAATACCACCGTATCATGGACGGGCTGCGTTCCATATTTTGAGGGGGTATATAATTTGTCGGCAACAACACCGATCTTAGCAGCTATAAAGGAATACTGTCAGAAGTCGGGATTAAGGCTGCATATGCCGGGGCATGCCGGCTGCAAAAATGCCCTCCCGGCTCCTTTTCATGGGGTTATAGATTATGATTTGACCGAGATCAGCGGCCTTGATGATCTGCACTGGCCTTCCGGTCCCATAAAGGCGGCGCAGGAATTACTGGCCCGGGCTTTTGGCGCGGCTGCGAGTTATTTTCTGGTAAACGGGGCCAGTTCAGGCATTCATAGCTTTTTTTTGGGGCTGGGCCAGAACAGCAAAGTTCTGGTAGCGCGTAATGCTCATCGCTCCGTTTTTGCGGGGATGGTATTCAGTGGAGCCCAGCCGGTTTATATACCCTGTCAGGTAAACGAGCACGGATTGGCCCTGGCAGTGACAGCGGGTGATGTTGCCGCCCTCTTGCAGGAGCATCTTGATGTGAAAGCGGTTGCCCTGGTAAGCCCCAGCTTTTATGGGACAACCAGTCATATTGCCGATATAGCCCTATTGCTTAAACAGCGCGGCATTCCGCTGATGGTTGATGAGGCCCACGGGGGCCATTTTTACTTTAACCCTGACTATCCTCCTACGGCCCTTGCCGGGGGGGCAGACGTGGTGATCAATGGATTGCACAAAACCCTTCCCGTATTAACCCAGGGGGCCTGCTTGCATATTGGCAACACATGTCCCAACCCGGATAGGTTTGTACAGGCGCGCAGCCTTCTCACCACTACCAGTCCGTCGTATTTGATCATGGCCTCTATCGACCTGGCCCGGGACTGGATGGACAGGTATGGACGGGAAGCGTTGGAGCGAGCTTTATGCCTTTCCCATGAGTACCGCCAAAAAATAAACCGAATAAAAGGGATTCGCTGCTTATCTCATGAATTATTATTGACCGGGGTTGAAGCGCTGGACCCCCTGAAAATGCTGATATCGGTAGACGAACTGGCAGAGGATGGCATCGTCCTGGCAAAGCGGTTGAGCGATGAATGGAATATCGAAGTGGAATGGAAATCGCGGGACATCATTCTGGCCATGATGTCCATCTTTCATGATAAAGAGGACTGGCAGCGGCTGTATGAGGCTTTGTATCACATTTCCCGGGCGGTGGGCTGTAAAGGCCCGCGAAAGCAAACCGTTGTCCCGCCATTGCCTCTCCCGCAAGTACAAATCAGTCCCCGGGAGGCTTATTTCGCGAGCAAAACCGCAGTATCCCTCAAAGATAGTATCGGAAAGATCTCCGGGGAAATGGTGGTGCCCTACCCCCCTGGAATACCCTGTTTGCTGCCGGGAGAACAAATATCTGCAGAGGTTTATATGTACCTGGATGAACTGCTCAGGACGGGCTACCATATCCAGGGATTGGATGCTAATTCGAGCAAAATAAGCATCATAGATCAAACATAGACTGTAATAGGAGCATGAAGATGAGCAAAGGATTGTTTATCAGCCTGGAAGGCATAGACGGGAGTGGCAAGACCACTTTAATTCAGCATTTAAACCGGGTTTTGGAGGGATATCCCCTTGTTAATATCAGAGAACCGGGCGGAACAGCCATTTCTGAAAAGATCCGGGAAATCCTGCTCAATGTGGATAATCACCAGATTACCCCGCGCACCGAAGCCTTTTTATATGCTGCCGCCAGAAGTCAGGTAGTCGAGCAGTTGATCAGGCCTTCCCTGGAGCAGGGGAAAATAGTCCTGGCGGATCGCTATTTGGATTCCACCATTGCTTATCAGGGCTATGGTCGAGGGGTGGACTTGGAGTTTCTCCATACTTTAAACTATTTGTGTACCGCCGGTACTCTGCCGGATGCTACCATTTTACTAGATTTAGAGCCGGCATTAGGCGAAGCCCGGCGTCACGGCAAAGCAGACCGCCTGGAAAAAGAAGGCCGTGAATTCCAGGCCCGGGTGCGGCAGGGGTATTTACAGCTAGCCCGGCAGGAAGCGGAGCGTTTCCATGTCATTGATGCCAGTCGTGCATTTGACGATGTAGCCCATGATGCGGTGGAGTATTTACAAAAAATCCTGGTAAGCCGGGGATGGAAGCCGGATGCGGGTTGACCGTGCCAATAAGGCGAAAGAAAGGCGGAGTACACCTCAAAGCAGCCAGGCTTGAACAAGGATGCTGTGAAGATGCTGGCTGCCACAGTTAAAATCAGGGTATAGCGGCGGATTTGATGATTCGGCATCATAATATTTATCATTTATGGAGAACCAGGCATGGATGATTTAACCGGGATAATTGGCCAGAACAGGGCCATTGAATTTTTGCGCACCTGCATCGACAACCAGCACTTGAGCCATGCTTACCTGTTTTGCGGGCCGGCTGGTGTAGGCAAGATGACTACTGCAGTAGCTTTTGCCAATACCCTGCTGAAGAGGGAAGACCCGAAAGGAAGGGTTCTATTGGCCAATCGGGCTCATCCTGATTTGTTCACTATTGAACGGATTCCTGACAAAACCCGCTTGAGCAAGGAGCAGATCAAGGAAATGCAGTCCTGGCTGGCCTTAAAGCCTTACCGGGCCCAACATCGCCTGGTCATCATACGTGATGCTCATTTGCTGACACCGGAAGCCGGCAATGCCTTGCTCAAGATTTTGGAGGAACCGCCGGAGTACGCTATATTAATACTGGTGACCGATGAAGCGGCTATAATGGAGACCATATTGTCGCGCTGTCAGCCGGTGCGCTTTAAAGCCGTCAGTGAGGATGATATCATAACTGTTTTGACCGGCCGGGGAATCGATATTGAACAGGCCAGTTGTGCCGCCCGGCTGTGCCAGGGCAGCATAGCGGCGGCTCTTGAGTTTGCGCAAGAAGAGGATTTGGCCCGGCAATGGAATCTGGCCCGCCAGCATTTTGTGGCTTTGGCCCGGGGGGATATGGCAGCTGTTTTTGAAGCCGCAGATACTATTGAAAAGGATCCCCATTTGCTCAGTTACATGCTCTCCACTATACTAAGAGATGTATGCGTATATCGGTCTTCTGGCAACCCGGCTCTGTTGATGTTCAGCGAGCATCAAGAGCTGATAAAATCGCTGCCCGATGCAGATCCAGATAGAATTGGGGCTGCTGTTAACCGGGTGCAAGACCTGCAAAAACACATGCGCTATCATGTAAATCCGCTTGCCCTGGGGATAAATATAGCTTACGCGGTCAGAGGGGCTTTCTGGGACTAAATGACCGGATTTTAAGGAGGTTTTTGTTGTGGCATGGGTAGTTGGAGTTAGATTCAAGCCTGCCGGGAAAATATACTACTTTGAATGTGAAGAACTGGAGCTGGAGGAGTATGATCTGGTAATTGTTGAAACCGTCAGGGGCATTGAATGCGGTTTGGTGGTAATGCCGAAAAAAGAAGTGCCGGAAAAGGACCTGGTTTTACCCCTGAAAAAAGTCATCAGAAAAGCCACTGATGAGGATAAAGCCCATTATGAGCGAAATAAGCAGAAAGAGAAAGACGCTATGGAAATCTGCCGGCAGAAGATAAACGCCCACCAGTTGCCGATGCGGCTGATCGATGCCGAATATACCTTTGATTTGGGGAAGATTATATTCTATTTTACGGCTGAAGGACGGGTTGACTTTCGGGAGTTAGTGAAGGATTTGGCGGCTATATTCAAAACCCGCATTGAGTTGCGGCAGATCGGGGTACGTGATGAGGCCAAAATGCTTGGGGGGATAGGACCCTGCGGCCGCGAATTGTGCTGTAGCAGTTTCCTGGGAGATTTTGAGCCGGTTTCGATAAAAATGGCCAAGGAGCAGAACCTGTCTTTGAATCCTGCCAAGATATCCGGCATCTGTGGACGCTTGATGTGCTGCTTGAAATATGAATCGCAGCTATACGACATCAAATCACAGGAGGGGCAAAATCATAGAACGGACAGTAACTGAGTTAAAGACCATTATCCGGGATATAATCCTGGAGGTAGGAGAACTGAAAGAGCGAGTAGCCTTGCTGGAGTTGGCTATTAATAATAAGAAGTCCGAATACACCGAGCAGCTACCAGGTGAGTTGTCAACCGCTGGTGAAGCTGCATATGCTGCACAGGCCAATAATGCAGAGCATAACCGGGAGGATGACGCTCCCTGTGCATACAGCCTTAAAGAGCTCTACCAGGACGGCCGGCACGTGTGCCCCATGGCTTATGGCGAGGAAAGAACCGAAGGCTGCTTATTTTGTGCAGCCATGCTGTCCAGGGGTGAAGAATGACCAAAGCAGGTAAAGAAGCCAGTGAAACCTTAGATGATCTGCTTTTGGGCGGGTTGAAAGTATTTCAGCCCAAGAGCGGTTACCGCTTCTCCATTGATGCAGTATTGCTGGCACACTTTCCCCGTTTAGACGGTGTCAGCCATGCCATAGATCTGGGAACTGGCAATGGCGTCATCCCCCTCTTGTTGTCCTGCAGAAAACCCTCCTTAAGGATTACCGGCATCGAGATTCAGCCCGAGATGGTGAAAAGAGCCAGAAAAAGCGTGAGCTACAATGATTTAGAGGAGCGCATCACCATCAAATACCTGGATATTAGAGCCATCCCCGGACAACTGGAAAGAGCCCAAGCTGATTTGATAACCTCCAACCCGCCTTTTTGGAAGGCTGGTGAGGGCAAATTAAATAAAAACCGGGAAATAGCTGCCGCACGCCACGAGATAACGGTAACATTAAGTGACATTATAGAGGCCGCCGCACATCTGCTAAAGGAGGGGGGCCGGCTGGCCATTATCCACCGGGCCGAACGCTGCCAAGAACTGCAGCAGGAATGTGTCAGGCGAGGATTTCACATTACACGCCTCAGAATGGTGCAATCGTTTGCCGGGCAAAAAGCTAAATTGGTGCTGGTGGAAGCATGTCAGGGAAGAGGTCCGGCGGTATCATACCAAGAACCACCGCTGATCATATATCAAGCCGCAGGGGTATACAGCCCGGAAGTAATGGCTATTTATGACAACCGCATGGATAAATGAGGAGATGAGGCCTTCATGGGAATACTGTACATATGCGCAACCCCCATCGGGAACCTGGAAGATGTGAGCATCCGCCTGCTCAAAACCCTGCGCCGGGTGGACCTGATTGCCTGTGAAGATACCCGCCACACCATCAAGCTTCTCAACCGCTATAAAATCAAGCAGCGACTGGTGAGCTATCACCAGCACAGCAGGCCTGAACAGGAGGATTATATTATAGCCGAATTGCTCAGGGGTAAAGCCGTAGCCCTGGTGACCGATGCGGGCATGCCGGGAATATCCGATCCCGGCGTGAAATTGATCCAGCGAGCCATTGATACCGGGGTTAAAATTGAGGTTGTGCCCGGGCCTTCAGCAGCCATCGCCGCCCTCAGCGTATCGGGCATGGAAAGCGAAGGTTTCCTTTTTCGCGGTTTTCTTCCCGCCCGCAGCGGGCAGCGCAAAACTGCTCTGCAGGAGTTGGCCCAGGTAAGGTATACCCTGGTATTATATGAGGCACCGCATCGACTCCTGAAAACCCTGGAGGACATGCTTGAAATCTGGGGAGACCGTGAGCTGGTAGTGGCCCGCGAACTTACCAAGGTACATGAGGAAATCATTAGAGGAAGCATCTTAAAGGCCATACAGCACTTCAAGGAAAACGCTCCCCGGGGCGAAATATGCCTGGTAGTGGCCGGCTTCCAGCCGGCCGGCAAATCAGCCGATCTGCATGCTGTCAGTCTGGAAGTGGATCAATTGATCAGAGCGGGGATGGCAAAAAAAGACGCCTTCATAATAAAGGCGCGCGAATATGGTTTGAAAAAATCAGACCTATATAAGTACTATGAACATCATCTAAAACGATGATGTATGTATTAACCTACTTGTTTGCCAAGCTCTAAAAGACAAGCTCTGCACAGGTTTTTACCTTTGTAGTTGGCTACTTCCTCGGCATTGCCACAGAAAATACAGGCAGGTTCGTATTTCTTGAGAATGATTTTTTCATTGTCAACGTAGATCTCAAGAGCATCTTTCTCCTCTATACCCATGGTGCGTCTTAACTCAATGGGTATAACAATACGGCCGAGTTCATCCACTTTTCTTACTACGCCGGTAGACTTCATCATATGCTGCAACCCTCCTTGCTATTAATTGCAATTTGCTTCCGAAACAAAGTATACCAATGCTGGTAGAAATAGTCAAGAAATATGGAGAAAATTAGTAATATATTTGACAAAATTATTAGATATAGAGCGCTTATGCGTGTTAAATGTCGATGGAATTTCAGTTTGCGAAGTATATAAACAAGGAACAGTTTTACTGCATTAATGTACGGCTGCAAAGGTTCAGCTGCGCAAAGGCCTGGTTGATGGATTAACATGGCCAATAGTGTGGTAAACTAAAGAAGGTGCGAAGATTATAAACAAGTTTAGCAAAAAACGGGATAATGATTGTAATTAGTGAAAACTGTTTTTATACTGATTTGGGAAGGCATAAACAGACAGGAGGGTCCAAATTGTCAGAGCGGAAGCATTTCTATATCACCACCCCCATATATTATCCCAGCGATAATCTTCACATCGGCCATGCCTATACTACTGTGGCCGCTGATTGTATAGCCCGCTTCAAAAGGATGCAGGGATATGACGTTTTTTATCTTACCGGCACTGATGAACATGGTCAGAAAATAGAGAAAGCAGCCCTGGCAAAAGGCAAACAGCCGCAGGTATATGTGGACGAAATAGTAGCCAATATCAAATCCCTGTGGGATACCATGCTGATCACCCATGACGACTTTATCAGGACTACTGAGAAGCGGCATGAAGAGGTGGTACAGAGGATATTTCAGAAGGTGTATGATCAGGGCGACATTTTTCTATCCAAATATGAAGGCTGGTACTGCACCCCCTGTGAAACCTTTTTTACTGAAAGGCAGCTGGTAGACGGGAATTGCCCGGACTGTGGACGTGCGGTGGAGTTGCTGCAGGAGGAGAGCTACTTCTTTAACATGGGCAAATATGCCCCCCGTCTGCTGGAGCATATAGAGCAGCACCCTGAATTCATACAGCCTGAGTCGCGGCGCAATGAGATAGTCAATTTTATTAAAAGCGGGCTGGAGGACCTGTGTGTTTCCCGAACCACATTCAGCTGGGGGGTTCCCGTTCCTTTCAATAACAAGCATGTGGTCTATGTGTGGTTCGATGCTTTGATCAATTATTTGAGCGCCATCGGCTATTTGCAGGACGAAGAGAAGTTTAACAAGTACTGGCCGGCTGATGTGCACTTAATGGCCAAGGATATAATTCGTTTCCATGCCATAATCTGGCCCACCATGCTGATGGCCCTGGACCTTCCCCTGCCCAAAACGGTTTTTGCCCATGGGTGGATAATGCTGGAGGGCGGCAAAATGTCAAAATCCAAGGGGAATGTGGTGGATCCCCGTACCCTGGTAAGTAAATACGGTGTGGATGCGGTTCGCTATTACCTGGTAAAAGAGCTCAGTTTTGGCCAGGACGGGATGTATTCCGAGGAAATGCTGGTTACTCGCATAAACTCCGATCTGGCCAATGACCTGGGGAATTTGATCAGCCGCACGGCTGCAATGGTGAGCCGTTATTTTGAGGGGATTATACCTGAACCGGGCAAAGCCAGCAGCCTGGATGAGGAGCTTATAAAGACTGCTCAGACTGCTTATCAAGAAGCTACCGGCAAGCTTGAGCAATTGGATTTCTCCAATTATATACTGGCGGTGATGAAACTGGTGGCCCGGGCCAACAAGTATATCGATGAAACCGAGCCCTGGCGACTGGCCAAGGATGAGGCCAACCGCAGCAGGCTGGGAACGGTACTGTATAATCTGGTCGAAGCTATACGTATTGCGGTAATTCTATTGGCCCCCACCATGCCCACCCTGACTGCCAGGGTTAATGCACAGCTTCCGGTATTCATTGATCCAGAACAATTGACCTGGGATATGGCAGGCAAATGGGGCTTGACTGAGCCTTCCCGAAAGGTGGCTAAAGGGCCGGTTCTGTTCCCGCGGATTGATCTCAAGACATTGGAGGAAGGTTCCGCAGGGGAACAGAATAGTCAAATTGCGGAGGAAAAGCAGGTGAAAGAGGACGAGCTGATAACTATTGAGGATTTTGCTCGCCTGGATATAAGAGTGGCCCAGGTCATTGATTGCCACAAAATGGAGAAAGCTGACAAACTGCTGGTGTTAAAGCTGAAAGTAGGAGATGAGGAACGCACCGTGGTTTCAGGGATTGCCAAAGCCTATAAGCCTGAGGAACTGATTGGCAAGAAAGTGGTCTACCTGGCCAACCTGAAACCCACCAAAATAAGGGGTACTTTATCGCAGGGCATGATACTGGCCGCTTCGTCCGAAGGGGACCAGGAACTGGAGGTCTTGATGATCAACAAGGGTATCCCCAGCGGCAGCCGTGTAAAGTAATCGGTTGAAGAACAACACCAGCTATTGATTGGGGATTAGAGGATAACATGACAGTGCAAGAACACTTTGAACCGCTTATTGACAGCCATGCCCATCTGCAGGACCGGGCATTTGCCAGTGATCTGCCTCAGGTCATGCAGAGGGCCCAGGCGGCTAATATTGGGAAGATCATATGTATAGGCTACGATTATGATACCTCGGTGGAAGCAGTAAGCCTGGCCCACCAATACCAGCAGGTTTATGCAGTGGTCGGGGTTCATCCTCATGACGCTAAAACCCTCAACGCGGACATCATCAGCAAGCTGTATGCCCTGGCCAGGGATCCCAGGGTAGTGGCTATTGGCGAGACCGGTCTGGATTATTACCGGGATTTGTCCCCACGGGACATACAGCGCCAGGCTTTTGTGGAACAGATTAAGATCGCAGCTGAATTAAACAAGCCGATTGTTATTCATGATCGGGATGCACACCAGGAAGTACTGGATATTATCAAAAAAGAAAAGGCCGGACGCAATCAGGGGGTAATGCATTGCTATTCCGGTCACCTGCCCCTGGCCATTGAACTGATGAAGGAAGGATTCTACATCTCTTTCGCCGGGCCGCTGACCTATAAAAACGCCCGGAAGACTGTGGAGGTGGCTTCACGCATCACTCTGGACAGAATCCTGATAGAGACCGACTGCCCCTATCTCACCCCTGAGCCCTTGCGGGGGAAGCGCAATGAACCGGCCCATGTTGTCTACGTAGCCCAAAAATTGGCCCAGCTGCGCCAGAAGAGCCTGGCCGAAATCGCCTATCAAACCAGCCTCAATGCCTGCCGGGTATTTAACCTGCCCCAGAGTTAAGCGATCATTTACGGCCTAATTCGAGGTTAATATCGCTCCTTTCATGCCCTGTTTCAGCATTGTTCTTGCCCTTCTCAGCATAAAATAGGGACAACTGGGGTATGATCCCTCATATTATTAACAATATATGGTAGCATATCCATAAGTTGGAACATTATTTGACTTTGAGACGGGCTTTCTATACAATGAATGATACCTCAACATTTTCAAGGAATAGCCCAAAAAGCCTTGAGAAAGGGAGGATGAATATGCAAAGGGTAAAAAAAGGCCTGCAATTGTTCATTGCCTTGTTTGTCCTGGCAATCTTTGGGCTCAGTTTATTTTTTGCTCTGCAAAAACCGGTGACCATTGCGGTAGATGGGGAGATTATCAAGGATAAAGTGTTCTTCAGCTGCAGTGTGGCCCAGGTTTTGGAGCGGAATGGAGTAGTCCTCAGTGAATACGATTTGGTTCAGCCTGATAGAGATCAGGCAGTGCAGAAAAACACCAACATCAATGTAATCAGAGCCTTTAAAGTATATGTCATTGCTGACGGGCAGAAAAAGGAGCTTATCACCCCACCGGTACCTGTCAAACAGGCTATTGCTGAAGCCGGCATCACACTGGGGGAAAAAGATCTGATAAAAACCACTGCCAGCGAGTTGACTCAGCCTGAGCAGGAAATCGAAATCATTCGAGTTGACGAACAGGAGATGCAGGAAAAGGTTATCCTGTCATATAGAGAGGAGCGCACCGAGGATAATACCCTGGAAAAGGGCCTGACCAGAACCCTGCGCCAGGGGGCAAATGGAACTGCGCTCAATACAGTACGTATCACCTACCATAATGGCCAGGAGGTAAAGCGCGAGGTTATCGCCAGCCAGACTATCCAAGCACCGGTGAACAAGATTGTGGCAGTGGGAAACATCACCACTGTATCACGCGGCAATTTGCGCTTGGATTTTAAACAGGCCATGTATGCTCGTGCCAGCGCATATACCTATACCGGCAGAAACACCGCTACCGGCACCAAGCCAGCAGTTGGAACCATTGCCGTTGATCCCGCTGTAATTCCCCTGGGTTCGCGATTATATGTTGAGGGTTATGGATACGGCACCGCCTGTGATACCGGCGGAGCCGTCCGCGGCAACAGAATCGACCTGTTCATGGAGGACCATGCCCAGTGTATGAAATGGGGGGTACGCACGGTCAAACTCTATATACTGCAATAAGTGAATAAATAAGCAGGAAGGGAGAGCCCTTCCTTTTTTATTGCCAATTATTACCTGAGTAAACTGCCATCTGTACCAGAAAATAAAAATATTGATAGTGGAGGTGAAGCTAATTGAGAAGAGCGCTAGTTTTATTATTATGTTTGGGGTTATTGGCAGCTCTGGCGGCCGGATGTCAAAAGCCTGCACAGAAGCCTGAAGCACCACAACCAGAGACCTCTGGACTCACTTCCAGCGACCGCCGGGTAATATCTGACAAATTGTCCAAGCAAGCCAAGCAAGTCGAAGGGGTGCAGAATGCCACCGTAGTTCTGACCGAAGTAGACAGTGAGGCGGTAGTCCCCAGCCCGACACCCGGAGAAACCCAGGTCAAGGGGCTGGTGGCCATGGTTGGAGTTACTGTTAAAGCAAATGCCGACGAAAACCAGGTAAAGGAAGCGGTGAGAAAAAAACTAAAAGCGGCTGACTCCCGGGTTACAAATGTATTGGTTACCACTGACCCCAACCTGATCAGGAAGATTAACGATGTGGCCGCTGGTTTAATCGAAGGCCAGCCGTTTCAAAGCATGAAGGATGATATCGATGCTATCAATCAGCAGATAAAAAAGGATAACCCCGGGCCTTGATCGCAAGTAAGTTTACAGAAAGGGAGCGACATCCCTTTCTTTACACTGACCGGGTCCTGGATGGTGTATAATGTGAAAAAATCCCCAAAAGGGAAGCGGGACGGGAGAACACCACTTGCCCAACGTTAGACAGGTCTTAAACCTTTTTAAGTTAGCCCCCCACAAACAATGGGGGCAAAATTTCCTCGCCGACGACAATATTGCGCGTAAAATAGTGGAAAAGTGCAATTTAAGCGGTGAGGATTATGTGCTGGAGATAGGCCCCGGCCTCGGGGCTTTGACCCCCTTGCTGGCTGAAAAAAGCCGCCGGCTGTTGGCAGTAGAGATTGACCGGGGCATGGAAAAGCCATTAGGACAGGCCCTGCATGGCATTGATAATGTAGAGCTGCTCTTTGCAGATATACTGTCCATAGATATTGAAGCCGAGATCAAAAACAGGCTCAAGCTGGAAAAATTATCATCATTTAAGGTCTGCGGCAATATACCGTATAATATAACCAGTCCCATCATATTCAAGCTGTTGGAATCGTGTCCGCATTTGACCCTGGCGGTGCTGATGATTCAGAAGGAGGTGGCCGAGCGTTTACAGGCTCAACCAGGCAGCAAGGCTTACGGGCTGTTAACCCTTGCAGCCAGATATCATTGTGATGTAGAGTACATAAGTACTGTATCCAGGCACTGCTTTTATCCCCAACCCGAAGTAGACTCGGCAGTAATCGCGTTAAAGCCTATTGCCGGAAAAAGGATCAAAGCAGGCGATGAAGCACGCCTGTTCAGTTTTATCAAGGCTTGTTTTCAAAAAAGGCGCAAAACCATCCTTAATATCAGCAGCGATTATTTCCGGCTGGAAAAAGCAAAAGCCCAGGTTATGCTTGAAGGGTTGGGAATTTCCCCTCAGGCCAGGCCCGAAAACCTCGTTTTAGAACAATTTGCACGGATTGTTGATAGCTTTACACCACAGGAGGTTGAATAGGATAATGTCTTTCTTTAGCCCCAGCAAAGGAAAATTGGAGTTAACCGAAGTGGTGGAAGATATCCTGGCATATATCAGGGAGGATATGAGCCATTCCTATAAATTGATCGTAGGGAGCGATTCACATCCCCGGGTAACCAATACCTGCTTTGTATCAGCAATTATTATTCATCGCCAGGGCAAGGGGGCCAGGTATTATTACAACAAGATTTACGAGGTACGGGTCAAATCCTTACGCCAGCGGATCTTTTACGAAGCCTCGCTCAGTTTGGAACTGGCCGATCAGCTGGAGCAATTGTTAAGGCTTAAGGGCTGTGAGTATATGGAAGTGGAAATTCACCTGGATATTGGTACGCACGGCGAGACCAAGGAATTGATACGCGAAATCACCGGTATGGTAATAGGCTGCGGTTTTAGTCCTTGCATAAAACCCCATGCCTGCGCTGCCAGCAAAGTAGCGGACCGGCACACCAAGTATTGATCCGGGGTATGGATAAAACTCACTCTGCCAGATAAATATCAATTAATATGTTGACAGGAAGGAAGTTTTTTTATATACTGATGGGTCAAGTATTGACAATTGCTGCTCATTGATATACAATTACTATGATAAATGAGCAAAGCAGGTGGATGAGTATGAGTTCTCCCAGGGCAATATCTGACATCAAGAAGGATCTTGAGTCTTTTGTGGGCAGCAAAATTCGTCTTAAAGCCAACCGGGGAAGAAACCGTATTATAGAAAGGGAAGGGATATTGGAATCCATTTACCCTAACATTTTCGTGGTCAAGCTTGATGAGCGAAAAGTTGAAAGAAGAGTATCTTATAGCTATGCTGATGTATTGACTGAGACAGTGGAATTGTTCGTATATGACACCGCTGATGAAGAGTTCAGAATTCCATCGGTAAATCCCTAAAAGATACTGAATTGACTGCACCCTGGGGTGCAGTTTTTTTATGCTCCGGCGGGGACATAGATGTCGAATCAGCCCCATATAAATAGACCAAGAGAGTTTGACTTTCCAGGGAAAGGGGTATTATGCCTTGCCGAAGATTTGGTCGCCTGTTATTCTGGCCCAACTGGACCCCCCGCAGACCACTACGGTTGAAGGGGTTTACCAACTCCCCAAAGCCTATCAACATATCGAAGACCTGCGCGTGAAAGTGCCAAGCTGTGAGGCCAGTCACCACGGCAAATATGTAGAATGCCTGATCAGATTGAAGGTCCTGGCTCTGCTGCAGGCCTTCGACCATCAACCGGATTTGCTGTCTTTTCATGATGAAATCAGGGAATGGCTGCCAAACCATTGCTTTGACCCTCCCATGGAGTTTACCGCCGGGACGGAAATGATCGTTGAAGCCGATGAGGTGTTTTGTGAAGGTGAATTACAGGATGAAACCTTAAGGGTAAAAATGATTTTAAATTATACGGTTTTGGCGGTACAAAATGGTGCTGTGGAGATTGTCGAGGCTTCAAGGCCTGAGCCCTATCCTGAGCCGGAACCCTACTATCCAGGCAAGGCTATACTGGAAACCATCCGCAACCTGGAGTGCGAAGTAGAGCGGCTTTCCCAGGATAATGCGGCATTGCACCACCGCATCAGGCTTTACGAAAAAAACCTGGCCGGTTTGAAAAATGCTTTAAGAAAAGCGGAAAACCGCAGCCAGGCCCTGGTCAAAGAATTGATGCATGCTAACCGCACCCGCCAGGATTTACAGGAACAGCTCAATAAAAGGGAGGCACCCTACAGCCTGCAAAAAAGCCCGGGTATTACCCCCTCAGCGGAGATCAACCGGGTCGGCCTGGGGCATAAGATCAAGCAGCTTTTTGCCCTGGGGAGACCGGCGGTCTTTTGAAATACCATACCCCATTTTGTGTAAGGTACTGGCAATCACCATAATCACACTTTGCCACTGTCCCTCATAGTATATCCTAGAAATTTGCCCAGACAGATTTCGCACTACAGATAGAAAAAAAGAATACCAAGGAGGGAAAGTATCGTGGCTGAACTTAAGTGTGAATTTCCTGAAGGTTGCATGTTGGATTTATGGGCACAGGTGATAAAAGCCAAATTCTGCGAAAAACAGGTTAAAGTATTGGATACAGTCTTCTGTGTACCGGATGAGCAAGTTGGGGGAAAGATTCGTGCCGTTGAAGACATCAAGGTCAAGGTTATTCAGGCCCACGAAGACCTGAGCTGCTATAATAAGGTAAAAATCTTCATAGAATTTGAAGTAATACTCTTCGTAATCGTTGGCAACGAATATCAGATCATCACCGTCACTGACTGCTATAGCCAGGTAATTGAACTGGATGAATTCGATCCGCCACTCAGTGTAGAAGAATTCAGGGACGAGGTCGATCAGTCGGAGATCTGTCTGAGAAATTGGAGTTTTGACTACGAAATACTGGGCAACAGCGAAGATCCCAGCAACCCGGCCAACCTGCCCCAACCGCTTAATGGCACTGCCATAGCCCTGCGGGTGTTTGTCGATATCATCGACAAATTGGGCAAAATGCATTGTGTGGTAGTATACGGTGAGATCGATCCCGATGAGTGCAAATAGCATAATGGTTGATGCTCGGCTAAATGCCGGGCATTTGTTTTTGGGAGGAGCTATGCGGATACAAAAAAGAATTCCCCGGCCGGCAAAAAACGCCATGCGCGCCCGGCTGGAGCAGGTTTTGCAGCAGTATCAGCAAATCGACCGGCTGATAAGCCAATTCCAGCAGGAAACCGAACCCGATGAATACAGGCATTTTTGGGAAGAGGTGCAGCGCAGGAATAGTGAACTGATACAGCACATTTCCCGCTATATGGTGATTGCCTGCAATCGCTGAATATAGCATAAAAGCAGGGTCTGCTTTTCAATAAACGATTGACCGCTTATTTTTGCGGTAAGCTGTCACTGCTGTGGGATCGCGCATATTCACATTTTATTGAGTAAATAACAGCCTGGAGATTATGGCATGAAAAAACTGGGGTTGGCATTAGGTGGGGGAGGATTAAAAGGCTTAGCCCATATCGGGGTTTTACAGGTGCTGCAGGAAAACGGCATCAAACCGTCATTTATTTCCGGCACCAGTGCCGGCAGCATTGTGGCTGCTTTATACGCCTGCGGAATCGATCCGCAGCAAATGGCTGAGCTGGTGAAGCAGCTCAAGCCCAGTGACTACCTGGACTACAATATAAGCGGCTTAATAATGTATGTGTTGGGGCTCTTGTGGCCGGGGAGGCACTGGCCTCTGCAGGGGATAATACGGGGATGCCGCCTGGAACGATTGATATATAAATGGACCGGGGGATTGACCCTAAATCAGGTAAAAATGCCCACGGCCATTATTGCCTGTGATATTAACAGCGGTCAGGAAGTGGTATTCTGCAACCGCCGCATACCGACCGGAAAGCGGGCGGTGAAGGTGGTGCATAAGGCTCGTTTGAGCGAAGCGGTGCGCTGCAGCACCTCTATCCCCGCCACCTTTGTACCGCGAAAGTTTGGGGATATGCTGATGGTGGACGGCGGGCTCAGAAGCATGGTGCCGGTATGGGTGCAAGTTGCCATGGGGGCTCCATATATTCTGGCCATTGACCTCGGGCAGGAGCAGTATTACAGCGAGGTGAATGAGATTCCTGCCCTGATTTCCCGCAGCCTGGAGATTTTGACCTATGAAACCTCGGTGATGGACGAACAGCTGTATGCGGATATGGTAGTGTTCCCCGCATTGGGCAATATAGGCCTGAATGATATAGACAAAGCTGACTGGATCATAGCACAGGGCAGGCAGGTTATGGAAAGGCGGATCGAGGAGTTGATCAGGGCTTTGAGTGCATGAGCGGGTAACATAAGCGCTTTTGTCAACATATAATATTCACAAAGCCGTAGCGGTGATAACCTACCGCCTGTACCAATTAACCTAGCTCAAGCGGGGAGGAGGTTTTAAATGGCAACGGACAAATTTGAACATGCCACTTTTTACCTGACCAGAAGTCAGGTTAACGATATCAAGGAACTGGCTAGAAAAAACCAGATTTCTCGGAGTGCTTTGGTTCGCATGATCATTCGCGAGTATTTATCCCGTATTCAGGAAGGGCAAGATCGATCCTCCTAAAGAACAGATGGAAGCTATGCCCTCATCACCATGATTTCACCGGACAGCAACAGGCTGTCTTTTTTATTTGCATTAATGAGCCATAATATTAATACTTGCCCGGTATAATGCAGCTGCAAAGATGGCATTTTATATGATGAAGCGAGCAGAGATTGTAATCACCGTTGAAGTTAAGCTAAAGTCGAGGTTTATCTTGCGCCATTTAGGAAATACTCCAATTTGAAGGGAGGTTTTGCTCAATGAAAAAGGTTTCATTTATATTGCTCGCCATCATGTTTGTGATCATGTGCGGATACGTTTGGGAAGATATCCGGGGCACATCACTGCATCAGGATGTGCTGCGGTTGCATGTTATTGCCAACAGTGATAATCCCGGTGACCAGCAATTAAAACTTCAGGTCAAGGACCAGGTGGTGGCACAACTGAGAGATGCCCTGATTGAGGCCTCCACTGCCGAAGAGGCCCGGCAGATTGCCCTCAGGGAACTCCCTGCAATTAAACGCACCGCCGAAGCAACCATAGCCCAACATGGCTATCAGTATGGGGTCAATGTCGAAGTAGGACAGTATGCATTCCCCACCAAGAGTTACGGCAACCTGGTATTTCCCGCCGGGGATTATCAGGCTGTGCGGGTGGTAATAGGTGAGGGACAGGGCAAAAACTGGTGGTGCGTACTGTTCCCGCCCCTGTGCATGGTGTCTTCTTCAGAGCAGGGGCTCAGCCTGGACAGCCCGCAGCAGGCCGAAATGAGCCTCAAGTGCTTGAAGCTCTTGCCCAGGGGTTTGCAAGTAACCCTGGAGGGAAAACAGCACAAGGGATAAATCATTATGAAGCATCATGCTGATAAATCCCCCAGTGAGGGAACGGCCCGGTCGTTCCCTTTTCCTTTGCCAGCACATAGATATATAATGTGAAAATGGGGGATAACATGGAGACATTTGTAGTGGAAGCACCGGCCAAGGTCAATTTGACCCTGGATGTCAAGTATAAAAGAAGAGACGGCTATCATGAGCTGGAGTCAATCATGCACCACATCGACCTGGTCGATCGCATCACCATACGCCAGGTACCTGGAGGCAGCATCAGCCTGCGCTCCAATAACCCGGACTTGCCCAATGACCACAGCAATCTGGCCTATAAGGCAGCCCAACTGCTTTTAACCCAGTTTGGTCATGGGGAAGGGGTGGATATCAGCATTGAGAAGAACATCCCCCTGGGAGCAGGGCTGGCCGGGGGGAGTGCAGACGCTGCCGCAGTTCTGTGGGGCATGAACCGGGCTTTGGGCTATAATCGAGATTTAGCCACTTTGATGCGGGCAGCTGCTGAGCTGGGTTCAGACATACCTTTTTGCCTTTTGGGCTGTTATTCTCCGGCAGATGAAAATCGCTCCTGTCAGGGCCCGGAGGGGGCAACGGCTATAGCCCGTGGCCGGGGTGAAATCCTGGAACCGCTGCCTGATAGGCATCTGCCCTGGATACTGCTGGTTAAGCCTGATTATGAGGTATCAACAGCCGAGGTATATCAGGGTTTGCGCTTGGATGAGGTCGGGAAAAGGCCGGATACCGCAGCTTTCCTTGCAGCCTGGCAGGATTGTGATATCATGAATATAGCCAAAAACCTAGTAAATGTGTTAGAATCGGTAAGCATCAGGCTTTACCCGGAAATAGCCGCGATTAAAGCCGCTATGATTGAGCATGG
>LFSQ01000065.1:0-8248 GCA_001512785.1 Syntrophomonas sp. DTU019 | reverse complement strand
CAAGTGTTTTTGGTATCGTCATATGGCAGGGGTGAGAAAAGTGCAGGAACGAAGATTATCACCGGTTAATCTGGATTCGTACAAACCACTTCGGGAATTGGTTCTGGAAGCTATCAGGGAAGCCATAATAAACGGCACCCTTAAACCCCGAGAGCGATTGATGGAAATACAACTGGCGGAGGAACTCGGGGTATCGCGAACCCCTATACGGGAAGCTCTGCGCAAGTTGGAACTGGAAGGCTTTATTGTTATGGTCCCGCGTAAAGGGGCTTATGTGGCGGACATCTCTACCAAGGATATAATGGATGTATTTGAGATCAGGGCTTCATTGGAAGGCCTGGCGGCTGCTCTGGCAGCAGAGCGAATAACCGATGAAGAGCTGGAATTCATGGAGCGCTGCCTGGTCATCAAAGCGGAGGCCATTGCCAGCGGGGACTTTGACCGGCTGATCGAGATCGATACCAAGTTTCATGAAGCCATTTATAAAGGCAGCCGCAATAAACGGCTGTGGACCATAGTCAACAACCTGCGCGAGCAGATACAGCGTTTGCGCACCACTTCCTTATCTGTTCCGGGACGTATGTACCAGTCGCTAAAAGAGCACCGCGCTATTGTTGAAGCCTTGCAGGCCCGGGATGTCAGCCTGGCCAGGCAGTTGGCCCAGGATCATATTGAAAACGCAGAAAATGTCATGATGGAATCGATTAAACGGGAAGGTTTGCCCAGATAGCGAGGAGACTATATGCTGTACGATGCTATCATTCTGGCCGGGGGAAATAATGCCTCTGAGTTGAAAAAGATAGCGCCTTATGAAAACGAAGCCCTGATCATAATCGGCAACAGCCCCATGATCAACTATGTTTACCGGGCCTTAAGGGCTTCAAAGAATATTGGCCGCATAGTTATCAGCGGTCCGGTTAAAGATTTAAGGGCTATATTGGCCAAAGACCCGGAGCTGCTTTTCGTTGAAGGCGGCGACAACGCTGTAGCCAGCTTTGCCAATGCAGTCGAACTGCTCAAGCAGGGTGAGATGAGCGAGAGCCTATTGATCATGCCGACCGATATTCCATTTATCACCACTGCTGCCATTGACGATTTTATTGCCCAGTCGGAAATCCACCAGGCCGATTTCTACTATCCGATAACCAGCAAAGAAGTCAACGAACATAAATTCCCCGGGGTTTCCAGGACTTATGTCAAGCTTCGCGAAGGCACCTTCACCGGCGGCAACCTGTTTATCATTCGCAGCCGGGTTATCAACCAGGTCATGCATATGGCGGAAGAGCTGGTCAAGCGCAGAAAAAGCCCCCTGGCCATGGCGCGCCTGTTCGGATTGGGGTTGGTCTTGCAGTTCCTGTTTAAAAGGCTGACTATACCGGCGGTGGAAAAGCGCTTTGCGGAGGTAACCGGTATTTCTGGAAAAGCCCTGATTTCTGGTTATGCCGAGGTAGGGGTCGATGTGGATAAGCCCAGTGACTTGCTTTTAGCCCAGGCCTATCTTGCCGGGACATCATAAGAGTGGTGTCCGGCGCCATTGCATATCAGGTTTTGCGGTTTCCAGTTTTAAAACAGGATATTGCTGGCCCGATGTCGAATGTATTATTTCTCAATAATGAAACCTGATGCAGGTGGTGTGCTGCACCATTTGACAGAAAACACCAAGGTCAGTTCAAGGGGAGAGATATATTTTGGTTAATGCCGCAGTAATATTGGCTGCCGGGAAGGGCGTGCGTATGCGTTCAGCCTATCCCAAAGTGGTTCATAAAGTTTCAGGCCGGCCTATGATCCAGCATGTGGTTCATGCGGTACAGGCTGCCGGGATAACAGAAATATATGTGGTGGTAGGCCACGGCCGGGAACACGTAATTGAGTCTCTGAGCGGTTTTGAGGTTGAATTTATCGTCCAGGAACAGCAATTGGGAACCGGACATGCCCTCAAACAGGCTGAGAGCGGCATAAAGAACCACGTTGACAGGGTCCTGGTTCTTTCTGGTGATACCCCGCTGATTCGGAGCAGCACCCTGACAAGCCTGCTTGCCTGGCATATAGAGAACAATGCCGCAGCTACGGTTCTGTCGGCCAGGGTTGACGATCCTGCAGGCTATGGCCGTATAATCAGGAATGAGGATCAATCCCTGTACAGGATAATAGAAGAAAAGGATGCCAGGCCGGAGCAAAAAGCTATTAAAGAGATCAATGCAGGCATCTACTGCTTTAACCGCTCCGAGGTCTTTCCGCGCCTGTCAGCCCTGACTACCAACAATGCTCAGGGGGAGTATTATTTAACCGATGTATTGTCCTTGATGATCGATGATGGGCTTAAAGTGGGGGTTGTGGTCTGTGAAGACAGTAACGATGTCCTGGGCATCAATGACCGGGTTCAGCTGGCTTATTGTGAGGCCTTAATGCGCCGGCGCAAAAATGTTGAGCTGATGAAAGCCGGGGTTACCATAATAGCCCCCGAGACGGTGTTCATTGATCAAGGGGTGGAAATCGGAGCCGATACTATTATTCGTCCCAATACCATCATTGAAGGCCATACAGTGATTGGAGAGGAATGCGATATAGGCCCTTGGGCAAGAATCACCAACACCGTGGTGGGGAAAAAGGTAAGCATTGAAGCAGCCAGAATCATAGATGCCCATATTGGGGATGAATGTACCATTGGACCGTTTTCCTACCTGCGCCCGGGAACGCGTTTAGCCAAAGGGGTCAAAGTAGGAGATTTCGTTGAAATAAAGAATTCCAATATAGGGGAATACAGCAAGATCCCGCATTTGAGCTATGTAGGCGATGCTCAGGTAGGCATCAAGGTCAATATCGGTGCCGGGACTATCACCTGCAATTACGACGGTGTAAATAAATACCCGACCTTTCTCGAGGATGGCGTGTTTATCGGCAGCAATACCAACCTGGTAGCACCAGTCAGGATTGGCAGGAATTCAGTTACTGGAGCAGGGTCAACTATAACCCGCGATGTTCCCCCCGACAGCCTGGCGGTAGAACGTGCCCAGCAAAGGAACATCAAGGGTTGGTATAGAAAAAGCAAAGATGATCAGGAGGTAACATAGTAATGAAAGTGTCCAGATGGCGTATGAAGCTATTTACTGGCAATGCTAACCCCGCACTGGCACAGGCTATTGCAAAGTACCTGGGCATCCCGGTGGGGAATGCCAAAGTGACCAGGTTCTGCGATGGCGAAATCGGATGCGAGATAGATGAGAGCGTGCGTGGGGTAGACGTATTTGTGGTTCAACCCACCTGTTCACCGGTCAATGACAATTTGATGGAACTCCTGATTATGATAGATGCCTTCCGCAGGGCTTCAGCCTCGCGCATTAACGCTGTGATTCCTTACTACGGGTACGCTCGCCAGGATCGCAAAAGCCGGGCCAGAGACCCCATCACGGCCAAACTGGTTTCCAATCTTATCGTAGAAGCAGGTGCGCAGCGGGTGGTGGCAGTAGACCTGCACGCCAATCAGATTCAGGGATTTTTCGATATACCGGTTGATCACCTGCCCGGGGTTCCCACTATTGCCGAATACTTTAAGCGCAAGCAGTTCGGTGATCAGGCGGTAGTAGTATCCCCCGATGTCGGGGGGGTTACCCGGGCCCGCGATTTGGCCGCCAAACTGGGTGCACCGTTGGCCATTGTGGATAAGCGCCGGCCGGCTCCAAATCAGCTGGAGGTTATGAATGTGATTGGCGATGTAAACAACAAACGCGCCATAATTGTCGATGATATCATCGATACCGCCGGGACCATTTGCGAAGCCGCCCGGGCTTTGGTGGAAAAAGGGGCTTATGAAGTGTACTGCTGTTGTACCCATCCAGTATTCTCGGGGCCCGCTATTGAACGCCTGGCAGCGGCGCCTTTTAAGGAAATAGTGGTTACCGACACTATTCCTCTAGCTCAGGGCAAAATTCTGCCCAACATGACGGTACTCTCCATTGCTCCCCTGGTGGGGGAAGCCATACTGAGGATACATGAGGACCTTTCGGTCAGCAAGCTGTTTGAGGTTTAGTCGATCACAGGGTAGCATCAACTCCGGCCCGAGCCGGGGTTTTTTGTTGAGCCCGGCAGATATAATATTCTTATAGTCTACAGCGAGGTAACTACAGCATGAAACTGGTGGTTGGCCTGGGGAACCCGGGGAAAAGGTTCAGTGATACCAGGCATAATTTAGGCTTTAAAGCAGTCAATGAATTGGCCCGGCGCCACAGCATTGAAAAAGAGGAGCACAGGTTTGAAGCGATTGTCGGCCACTGCAGGATTAATGCGGAAAAAACCCTCCTGGTCAAGCCCCTGACATATATGAATTTGAGCGGTAAAGCAGTGCAGCCGATTATGCGCTTTTATAAAATACCCCTAGAGGACTTGATCGTGATCTATGATGATATGGATCTGCCTTTTGCCGCACTGCGCATCAGGGCCGGCGGTGGAAGCGGGGGACACAAAGGGGTTTTATCCATAATTGAGATGCTGGGCAGTCAGGATTTCGCCCGCATACGCATTGGCATCGGGCGTCCCCCCCAGGGGGCGGTGGAATGGGTGTTGTCAGCACCACTGCCCGAAGAAAGACAGGAGTTGGAAGCTGCGGTCCACAGCGCCGCCGATGCAGTGGAGTGCTGGATTAAAGAAGGCCTCATCAAGGCTATGAATCGATTTAACTAGCCCCGTATAATCACCTCCTGCAGTAGGGGACAATAGCCATAAGAAAATCTTAAGGGGCTGGCATAGATTGTGAAAATCTACTATACTTGCGAGTGCTGTGGCCGCATCTTCAAGAGCTCAGAAATTGAAGGGCAATCCGGCATAGTCGAAATATTTGATCTGTGCCAGGAATGCGCCGAAGAAATTGGGATAGCACAGGTGCAAAACCAGGGTGGGGGGCAGCGCTTTTACAATTAAGAGCCCGGCATTTTTGGGTTAACAGTGGTTCTTTAGCCAGGCCATTGTAAATAAGATAGCAATATCAAGACTGAAGCATTAGTGGGGGTTATTTATAGCGTCCACCTTTACGCATGGGGGAACGGAGATTGGTTAACAGATTGATCACTGAGGTTTGTAAGCACCTGCAAAATCAGCACAATGTAGTGTTAAGCGGCCTCAGCGGCAGCGGTCTGGCCTACTTTTTGCGGCAGCTGGTTAAAGCCCAGGCGGGCAAATGCCTGTGCCTGGTACCCAGCGAAGAGAAAGCCTATGATTTGCGGGCCCAGCTGCGGGTTTATACCGGCGATGATCATATTCACCTTTTTTTGGGGCGTGACTTTGTGCTGCTCAAAGAGAACTATTCCCAGGTCGAAGTAAGCCGGGTATCGACCCTGCAGGAGTGTCTTTATCACCCGCGGCGCGGCGGCTTCGTGATCTCTACCCCCGCAGCCTTTATGCACTACCTTATGCCACCTCAGGAAATGATGGCAAAGACCATCAAAATCAGCCAGTCAGACGACTACCCCCGCGACCGGCTGCTTGCGGAAGCGGTCAGTATCGGTTACCGCCGGGTGACGGTAGTGAACCAACCCGGGGATTTTTCGGTAAAAGGGGGGATTGTCGATATTTATCCGCTGGGGGCCTCAACCCCATATCGCCTCGAGTATTTTGGTGACATGATCGAGTCGGTACGCCGTTTTTCTATTGACAGCCAGCGTTCGCTGGGGCGTGAAAAACAGCTTTTCATACCCCCGGCCGATGAACTCAGCGGATCACTGGAGGCCACCCTTTTCGATTATCTGCCTGAACAGGCCATACTCTTTGTTGACGAAGCGCGTGACTTCATCAAAGCATACCAAAAAGCCTTACGCGGCTACCGTGAAACCATTAAAGAAGCCCATCAACAGCGGCAAGCCGTCAGGGCCTTGCCGCTCTTGGGGGTCGAAAAATTGCAGGACCTGCTCAAAGATAGAGCAGCCGTATATCACTCCTTCTTCCCCGGCAATGTCCCCCAGGTCACCACCGCCATGCTGCACAGTTTTACCCAGCAGGATATGGAGCCGTTTTATGGCGATGAGGCTAAACTGATTGCGCGCCTCAAAGAATGGCATCAGCGGGGGTTTGAGATCAAATGCGCGATTAGGTCCCGCAAGGCCAGAGAAAAGCTGCAGGCCATATTGCTGGACCATGACCTGCCCCTGCCCGAGTTCATAGAGAACCCCCCTGAAAAGGGATTTATCAGCCCTGATTTTAAAGTGGTTTTGCTAACCGAGCGCGATATCTGGGGACGGGTCAAAACACGCCAGGCGGCCCGAAAAACCCGGGGCAACCAGGAAAGAATCCTGTTGGAAGAATTGAGCATCGGGGACTATATTGTGCATGAACATTACGGTATCGGGATCTTTCGCGGCATTACCCAGGTGGAGCAGCACGGCATTACCCGGGAGTATATACTGCTGCAATATGCGGGAACCGACCGCCTGTATTTGCCGGTGGAAAAACTGGATGTATTGTATAAATACAACGCCCCTGAGGATAAAAACCCCCGCTTAAGCAAGCTGGGGGGCACAGAATGGGAGCGCACCAAGGAGCGGGTAGCCCAATCTATACAGGAGATGGCCGAAAAACTGCTGGCTTTGTATGCCAGCCGGCAGGCCAAAGAGGGCTACGCTTTTTCCAAAGACACCCCCTGGCAGCAGCAATTCGAGGATGATTTCATTTATCAGGAAACCCCGGATCAAATCCGGGCCATAGAGGATGTGAAGCGCGATATGGAAAGCCCGCGGCCTATGGATCGCCTGATATGCGGCGATGTAGGTTACGGCAAGACCGAAGTGGCCATGCGGGCTGCCTTTAAGGCCATAATGGATGGCAAACAGGTGGCGGTTTTAGTGCCTACCACGGTATTGGCCGAGCAGCATTACCACACCTTCATAGAACGGTTTAAAAACTTCCCTGCCGAGATCGAGGTATTGAGCCGCTTTAAAACCCCGGCCGAGCAGAGGCGCATAATAGCCGATATAAAAAAAGGGCTGGTAGATATCGTCATCGGCACACATCGCCTGCTCTCCAAGGATGTCAGTTTTAAGGACCTGGGGCTGCTGATCATCGATGAAGAGCATCGTTTTGGGGTGGCGCAAAAAGAGAAAATCAAGCTGCTTAAAGAGCTGGTAGATGTGTTGAGCCTTTCTGCCACACCTATACCGCGCAGCCTGCATATGTCTTTGACCGGCTTAAGAGACCTGAGCGTCATAGAGACGCCTCCGCCAGGCCGCTACCCCATCATCACATATGTGATGGAATACCGCGATGATATCATCGATGAAGCCATACGCAATGAACTGGAGCGCAAGGGGCAGGTTTTTTACGTTCACAATCGCATCGAAAGCATATACCAGGTGCACAGCCGCCTGCAAGAATCGCATCCCGGGGTTCGCATCGCGGTAGGCCACGGCCGCATGCCGGAAGCTGAGCTGGCCACAATTATGAGCGACTTTATGCGTGGCGAGTATCAGATATTGCTCTGCACCACCATAATTGAATCGGGGCTGGATATGCCCAATGTCAATACTATTATTATAGAGAATGCCGACAAAATGGGCCTGGCCCAGTTATACCAGCTGCGCGGCCGGGTAGGGCGCTCACATCGTGTTGCCTATGCTTATCTGACCTATCATCCAGAGCGGGTTTTGAATGAAAACGCCCAAAAAAGGCTTAACGCTATCCGTGAATTCAACGAGTTAGGGGCCGGGATGAAAATAGCCCTGCGCGACCTGGAGATCAGGGGAGCGGGCAACATTTTGGGGCCTGAACAACATGGCTACATTCAGGCGGTGGGGTTTGATTTGTACTGTCGCTTATTGGAACAGGAAACCTCGCGCTTGCGCGGCCAGCCGCTTACTCGCAGCAGCGCGCCTATGGTAGATGTGGATATTGACTATTACATCCCTGATGCGTATATTCCCGACCCCGGGGTTAAGATCAGGATTTACCGGCGTTTACTGCTGGCAACCTCAGAGGAGGAGATTGAGGAGATCAGGGCTGAGCTGACCGATCGCTTTGGCCAGCCCCCGCTCCCGGTGGAAAACTTCCTGCAGATCACCCTGTTGCGGCTCATGGCCAGGGATAAAGATATAAAAGTGCTGCGCCGTAAAGGCAAGCAGATCGAGATTCAACTGGAAAAGAATCTGCCCCCGAATGTGCAGCATATACTGGAGGGTTACCAGATCCGCACCTTAAATCCCCACACCCTGTTGCTCAGGCCGGAGGGTGATACCCTGCAAACCCTGCAGCGGGTTTTGCAGGCGATATA
>LFSQ01000031.1 GCA_001512785.1 Syntrophomonas sp. DTU019 | reverse complement strand
ACGGTACGTACGGTGGTGTGGGAGGTCGGCTACTCAAATAATGAGTAGCCTCCTACCCGATCTGTATAGAGCTTCTCCTGCCTGCTGAGGCAACAATCCCCTGCTTGATACGCTTTGGTCCACCAGGCTGCCATTATTGACATTGATACCGCAGATTATAACAAATCTTGACTGTGGTAACAAAATATATAAAACTAAATGCTAAGAAACGATGGGAGGTCGAGCTATGTCAACACCGATAAAGGTTATCGTTGTCGGTGCTCTGGGCAAAATGGGGCGGGAAACTGTCAAAGCCCTGAGCAGCAGGCCTGATATGGTGCTTACAGGCCTGGTAGACGTCATTCACCCTGGGGCTTCTTTTGCCGAACTCACCGGCATAGACTGTGACCTGGTGCTGGAAAACGATCTGCAAGGGCTGATAGACAGGGTAAAGCCTGATGTCATGGTCGATTTTACCAATCCCCTGGCGGTCTTCAACAATACCCATTTGGCCCTGGCCAGTGGCGTGAACTGTGTGATAGGCACCACCGGTCTCAATGAGGTGGAACTCTCCCAGTTGGAGCAGTTGGCCCAGGCCAATGGCATTGCCGTAGCGGTAATCCCCAACTTTGCCATTGGAGCGGTATTGATGATGAAATTTGCCCAGGAAGCCGCACGTTATCTCCCTGAGGTTGAGATTATCGAAACCCATCATGATCAAAAAATGGATGCCCCATCGGGTACTGCCATCAAGACGGCTGAGCTGATAAATGCCCGGCGCGGCCTCAAACCCCCCAAAAATATTCATGAGTTAGAGAAAATCGCCGGCTGCAGAGGCGGCAAGGTAGGAGATATCCATATCCATAGCGTGCGCCTGCCCGGTTTCATAGCCCATCAAGAAGTGGTTTTCGGCGGCCCGGGACAGAGCCTGACCATACGCCACGATTCTTACGACCGGGTCAGCTTCATGCCCGGGGTGATAATGGTAGTGCAAAAAATTGTGGGGTTAAAAGGTTTGATATACGGCATGGACGCCTTTTTATAAATGCCATGCATTTGCCTTTACAGTTTAATCTATAAAAACTAATAGAGTGATAAATCGTGTCGCTGCATTTGAGCAGCGGCTTTTTTTATGCCAGCCGAGGTTATACCGGCCAGGGCTGTTTTACAGGCGGACAGACCAGGGGCTGACAAGCACCAGTCAAAAAATGTGTACATATAATGCTAATAATTGTAGCCACTACACTAACAGAGGAGGAAGACAGTGAGTTCAGTGTTGTCTGGCATAAAAATAGCCGTACTGGGCGGAGATGACCGGGAAGTGATCCTGATCCATGAACTGGTGAAAATGGGGGCTACAGTCACAGTAGCCGGTTTCCCCCGGGATATGGTCTGTCATGGTGCCCTGTCGGTGAACACTGTCGAGGATGCCTGCAAGGAAGCGGAAGTGATAATCATGCCTCTTCCGGGAACCAACTCCGAGGGGGTGATCCGCGCGGTATATGCCGAGGAACCACTGGTTTTGACCTATGCGGCTTTGCAGATGCTGCCCGCCCACGCACTGGTCATTATCGGTTCAGCTCGTTCCTACCTCAAGGAGTGGTGCAAAAAGCTCAACCTCAGTCTCCTGGAAATAGCTGAAATCGATGAAATCGCCATACCCAACTCCATCCCCACTGCTGAAGGCGCTCTGCAGATAGCGATGATGGAGAGCCGCATAACCATTCATGGCAGTAAATCCTGTGTTATCGGGTTTGGACGGGTTGGCATCACCCTGGCGCGATGTTTGAAGGCCTTGGGGGCAGATGTCTCTGTAGTGGCGCGCAAGCCGGGGCAGTTAGCCAGAGCCCACGAAATGGGGTGCCGCCGGGTGGAGTTTAAACAGCTCAAAGAGATCATGAAAGAGAGCGAGCTGGTTTTCAACACCGTGCCGGCTCCAGTTCTTACCGCGGAGTGTTTAAAACATGCCAATCCCAATGTAGTTATAATCGACCTGGCCGCACAACCCGGGGGAACTGATTTTGAAGCTGCCAACTACTATGGAATTAAAGCCATACTGGCACCCGGCCTCCCTGGAAAAGTGGCTCCGGTGACCTCAGGCAAGATACTGGCTGAGGTTATACCCCGCTTGATCGTAGAAGAAATGTCCAGGCTGGGCCAACCCCTTTTCCTGGATTGAATGGAGGTGAAAAAGTGGACCAAGGAATGCAAACACGGCTGGACAATATTAGAATCGGAGTGGTTGTGACCGGGTCGCATTGCACCATTGGGGAAATAATACCTCAGCTCAAGAAACTGCGGGAAGCCGGGGCAGAGCTTTATGCCATTTTCTCATATACCACTGATCAAACCGACAACCGCTTTTACCAGGTAGATGATTTGAAAAGAGAAATACAGGATATTACCGGACACGGCATCATCAATACCATAGTCGGCGCCGAACCCATCGGACCGCAGCAGTTGTTGGATGTTATAGTGGTTATGCCGGCAACCGGCAACACCATTGCCAAGTTTGCCAATGGTATTGTTGATACCCCGGCCCTGATGGCCATGAAAGCCCAGCTCAGGAACCAGCGTCCGGTAATTATTGCCATCTCCACCAACGATGGCCTGGGGCTGAACGCCAAAAACATCGGCCTGCTGCTTAACACCAAGAATGTCTATTTTGTGCCTTTCAGACAGGATAATCCCCAGCAGAAATGCAATTCCCTGCAGGCGGATATGGAATTGGTTTACGATACCGTTATCGCGGCTTTAAACGGCAAACAGCTGCAGCCAGTATTGCTGGGACCTCGCTAATTCATTGAGACAGCCCCTGCTGTTATGCTATATTATAAAAATAGTAATTTTTGCAGGAGGGAACTGAATCCGATGGCCGTAGGAATTAAGCTGGCAATAGTTGGTGCAACAGGTGCGGTAGGACAGGAAATGCTCAAGATCCTGGAGGAGCGGGATTTTCCGGTGGATGAATTGATATGCCTGGCAGATCCCCGTGAGGCCGGAACCCGTGTGAAATTCAAAGGCGAGGAGCACATTGTGTCCGCTCCAGGCCCGGAAGCCTTTCAGCGTGCCGATATAGCGCTATTGGCGGTTGGATCCGACATCAGCAAATCCATGGCCCCGGATATAGTGAAGCAGGATTGCGTGGTGATAGATAACAGCTATGCTTTTCGCATGGACCCTGAAGTGCCTCTGGTGGTTCCCGAGGTAAATGCAGATGATATTGCCATGCATAAAGGCATCATAGCCAATCCCAATTGCTCCACCATTATAATGGTGGTAGCGATTAATCCCCTGCATAAAGCGGCCAACATCAAAAGGGTTCTGGTATCCACTTATCAGGCGGTGTCCGGTGCGGGCAAAGCCGGACTGGATGAACTCGATCAGCATATTCAGGCCTATATGCAGGGCACAGATCCGGTATTGAACGTGTTTGCTCATCCCATCGCATTCAATGTGATCCCGCATATCGATGTCTTTGAAGATAACGCCTATACCAGGGAAGAAATGAAAATGGTTTGGGAAACCCGGAAGATCATGCATGCCCCTGAGATGCAGATTGCGGCCACTGCTGTGCGCATTCCGGTGTATCGCAGTCATTCCGAAGCTATATATATTGAAACCGAACAAAAACTGTCACCTGATGAAGCCCGCCGCATATTGGCTGCCGCCCCGGGGGTGGTAGTGCAGGATGACCCCAGCCACAATATGTATCCCATGCCGTTGTTTACCTCCAATCGCGATGAGGTTTTTGTAGGTCGTATTCGCGCCGATCTTTCCTGCGCAAACGGCCTGGCTCTGTGGGTAGCTGCCGACCAGATCAGGAAAGGCGCAGCCACCAATACTATTCAGATTGCTGAGATCGTTGCCGGGAAAAACCTCTATTAGGAAGGTGTTCATACTGAGGATAGTGGTGCAGAAATATGGCGGTACTTCTCTGGCCACCGCTGAGGCCAGAGCAAGAGTCTGCCAGATTGTCAGTCACACCCTGGCTGAAGGCTACAGGGTGGTAGTGGTAGTTTCGGCCATAGGCCGGGCAGGGGATCCGTATTCCACCGATACCCTCATTAATATGATGCGCGCGGTAAATCCCTCTCCCAACCCGCGGGAGCTGGATCTATTAATGTCCTGTGGCGAGACCATCTCCGGTCTGATTTTATCGGCACAGTTAAATGCTCTGGGTATTGCCGCTCGTTTTCTCAATGGGGCGCAAGCCGGGGTGGTAACTGATGGAAATTATGGCAATGCCCATATCTTATACGTTAATCCCAAGACCATAGCAGAATGCCTGGAGCAGGGAATTGTCCCGGTTGTGGCAGGCTTTCAGGGGGTTGCTGAAGAGGGCGAATTGACCACTTTGGGACGGGGTGGCAGCGACACCACTGCCAGTGCCCTGGGGGTGGCTTTGAATGCTGAATATATCGATATATTTACCGATGTGGAAGGAATTATGACCGCAGATCCGCGTATTGTCAGCAATGCCAGGCTGCTGAATGCCATAACTTATAATGAAATCTGCCAGTTGGCCCGGGATGGGGCCAAGGTAATTCATCCCCGCGCGGTGGAGATCGCCATGCAGCGGGGCATACCGTTGCGAGTGCGTTCAACCTTTTCCGATTCTGCCGGCACCCTGGTCACTCATCGCACCATGGTCAAGGATGACATCAGTATAATCCGGGATACCTTGATAACCGGGGTTACTTACACCTCGGATATTGCCCAGCTGAGAATCGAGAATATTGAGCCGCATCGCCAGCGCGAGGTGCCCTTGCTGGTATTTAAAGGCCTGGCAGAGGCTGGTATCAGCGTGGATTTTATAAACGTGCAGCCAGGGCTGATCCTGTTTACGGTGGCCGGCGATATGGCCGAAAAGGCGGAGATGGTGTTAAAGAGCAGGGGCTTTGAGCCCGGAATCGAGGTAGACTGTGCCAAAGTTGCCGTGGTTGGCGCGGCCATGACCGGTATACCCGGGGTGATGGCCCAGGTGGTAGAGGCTTTGACAGAACACGATATTCCTATTCTGCAGTCAGGCGATTCATATACCAACATATGGTGCCTGGTAAAAAGGAAACATATGGAACGGGCGGTCAGGGCCCTGCACGACAAATTCGAATTGGGAAAAAATAATTGAATGGTGGTGAGCGTAGGATGGCAGTACCCCGACTGATGACGGCGATGGTGACACCTTTTAACGCAGACCTGAGTGTGAATTATGCCAAAGCGGCCGAATTGGCTGAGTACCTGTGCAACAACGGCAGCGAAGGGCTGGTGGTTTGTGGCACAACCGGCGAGTCGCCGGTATTGAGCGATGAGGAGAAGCTGAAACTCTATGAGACCGTTCAGGAGCGAGTAGGGGGCCGTGTTCCGGTATGGGCAGGAACCGGATGCAATGATACTGCAGCGGTGGTGAAACTGAGCCAGGCTGCGGCTAAAATCGGAGTGGCCGGCGTGATGGTGGTAACCCCTTATTATAACAAACCTACTCAAGAAGGCTTATACCAGCATTTCCGCACAGTTGCCGAGAGCGTTTCCGTGCCGGTGATGCTGTACAATGTGCCGGGCCGCACCAGCTGCAACCTTTTGCCGGAGACCATAGCCCGTTTGGCCGAAGTGGAGAACATCACTGCGGTCAAAGAGGCCTGCGGCTCGATGGATCAGGTTTCGCAGCTTTTGACGATGATTCCTGAAAGAATCACGGTATACTCCGGTGACGACTCTGTGACCCTGCCGCTGATGGCCCTGGGGGCTTATGGCGTTATCAGCGTCGCTTCTCATGTGATCGGCCCCGCAATTGCGGAAATGATCGCCGCCTTCGTGGCTGGCGAGGTGAACAAGGCTGCCCAGTTGCACCGCGAGTTGTTCGCCATGTTTAAAGGGTTGTTTATCACTACCAATCCTATTCCGGTGAAAACCGCCTTGAATATGCTGGGTCATGAGGTTGGCGGCTTTCGCCTGCCCCTCACTCCTGCCGCAGAAAATGAACAGGAATTCATGCGAGCCCTGCTGAAGCGCTATAATCTCTTGTAAGAATAGGTGCCTGGCACCGGGTGACAAAAGGGGGCGGTCCTTTTTGTCAACTTTGGCATAAGTTGACAAAAAGGACCGCCCCCTTTTTGTCACCGTCCCCTTGTCACAAATGCGGTTGGAGTTGTTAATAGCCTTATTATCGGCTACAATAAATCAAGTGGAAGTGTGCGGAAGTATCTTTCATTAAAAATTTAATAAGGAGGTGCTTGAGTGTCAGAACTTGATTCCCGCTTACAGATCATTCCCCTGGGCGGTTTGGGGGAAATCGGGAAAAACATGGCGGCAATCAGATATGGTGACACTATTCTCGTTATCGATGCCGGGCTGATGTTCCCAGAAGACGAGCTGCTGGGTATTGATATAGTGCTGCCGGATATCTCTTATTTGATTGAGAATAGGGAAAAAGTCAAGGGCATTTTGCTAACTCATGGCCACGAGGATCATGTAGGCGGGCTCCCTTATGTGCTTAAGGAAATGAATGTACCGGTCTATGGCAGCAGGCTAACCATAGGGATTGCCGCAAATAAGCTGCGCGAGCACGAAATCGACTATGCCGCTTTATATGAGGTCAAACCCCGCGACTGCGTTGATTTCGGTGAGATGCGGGCGGAGTTTATACGCGTCTGCCACAGCATTCCTGACTGTATGGGTATCGCCATCCATACCCCCCTGGGAATCGTCCTGCATACCGGTGATTTCAAATTAGATCAGACGCCGGTGGACGGGCAGACGGTCGATTTTCGCAAGCTGGCGGAAATTGCAGAAAAAGGCGTTTTGGCCATGCTGTCAGACAGCACCAATGCTGAACGACCGGGATTTACCATGTCTGAAAAAGTGGTGGGGAATACCTTTGATGACCTTTTCGGCAAATGCAAGGGGCGCATAATCATCACCACCTTTGCCTCCAATGTGCATCGCATTCAACAGGTGATCCGCACCGCTGAAAAATATAACCGCAAAGTAGCCGTGGCCGGCCGCAGCATGGTCAACAACGTGCAGGTGTCGAGCGAACTCGGCTATATAGATATTCCCCCCGGAATAATGGTGGATATCGAGGACATTAACCATTTCCCGCCCGAGAAAATGGTTATAGTCACTACCGGTTCACAGGGTGAACCGATGTCAGCCCTGACGCGCATGGCCACTGCCGACCATCGCTGGGTGTCTATTCAGCCCGGCGACACGGTGATCATCTCGGCCACCCCTATACCGGGCAATGAAAAACTGGTAGCCCGCACCGTGGATCTGCTCTACCGGCAGGGTGCGGAGGTTATTTACGAGAAGCGCATGGGGGTTCATGTTTCCGGCCACGCTTCTCAGGAAGAATTAAAAATACTGTTAAACCTGATCAAGCCCAAGTATTTCGTTCCGGTCCACGGAGAGTACCGGCATCTGATGACTCATGCCAAATTGGCCGAGGATCTAGGTATAACGCGTTCTTCCATTTTTGTCATGGAAAATGGACAGATACTGGAACTGGATGAGCGGGAAGCCCAGGTAACGGGTAAAGTAGCCTCGGGCAAGATACTGGTGGATGGCCTGGGGGTCGGCGATGTCGGCAATATCGTACTGCGCGATCGCAGGCAGCTGGCGCAGGACGGTATAATCATTGTAGTGGTGACCATTGATAAAGAAATAGTGGAAATCGCCGCCGGACCCGACCTGGTCAGCCGTGGCTTTGTCTATGTGCGCGAGTCCGAGCAATTGATGGAGGAGGCCAGGGAAAAGGTCAGGGAGGCTTTGGAGGTTTGCATGAAGAAAGGGCTGACCGAATGGGCCATGATCAAAGCCCAGGTGCGGGAGAAACTGAGCCGCTTTCTTTACGAGAAAACCGGCCGCAAACCGATGATTCTCCCCATAATCATGGAAATCTAATCGTACCAGCCGGGACGATCCGAGAAAAACGTACCGTCCCTCGCTTTAGCAGCCAAAAGGGGCTGTCCTGTGAGGACAGCCCTCAGACTGTCGAAAAACCCCCGTTAAAACGCAGATTTAGCGGGGGTTTCGTGTTGCTTATGATACAATACAACAGGGTGATAAATTTGCTAGAACGTGCGCCAAATCTAAGAAACAACTTACAAATAGTAGACTTAGAAGGAATGGTTCCCCAGGATCATTTATTAAGAAAAATAGATAAAGTAGTAGATTTCAACCATATCTATGATCTAGTAGAGCATTTGTACTGTCAAGACAATGGCAGACCCGC
>LFSQ01000028.1:1847-3584 GCA_001512785.1 Syntrophomonas sp. DTU019 | reverse complement strand
TCTAGCTCAAAGAGTCACTGCCATGACCAGAGGAATTTACACAAAATATTGGACTTGATCGTAAAGAGGGAATGGCAACTATAATATGGAATATAATTAATACCTGCCATATTTTACAGAAATAGAGAAGGGGTAACTGTAGTTATCGTATCGAATAATAGGAGGGATATGATAATGTTCAGTTGGAAAGATCATTATGGCAGGAATCAAGCCTCATTTGAAGAGGCTGCGGCCAAGATCAGGTCCGGTGACTTTGTAGGCATCGCCCTGGGTGTGGGGGCATGTACTCCACCGATGTATGATGCTATTCTGGACCGCCATGAAGAACTCAATGGGGTTGTCATCTCTGATACCATTCAATTGCGGCCTTGTCGCTTGTACGATCCCGGGTTCATGGAAAACTTGCAGGGCAGGATCGATTATTGCCCCGCCTTTGGCATTAGCACCATTCGAAAGATTCATTCCAGTCAGATACCCGATTTTCTCCCCATCAATGCCCATGATTTGGGTGACAAGATGGCGGCTAACTCTGATGTGTTCATTGCTATGGTTACACCGCCCAATAACAAGGGTTATGTAAACCTGGGTCTGACCAATTTCTACACCATGGATGCGATCCGCAAGGGCAGGGCATCAGGCAAGCTGCGCCTGGCCATCGCAGAAGTTAATTCCAACATGCCGATTGTCCTGGGCAACAATTGGATGCATGTTTCGGAATTCGATTGTTTCATCGAGCACAGCAGTGAGATTCCGGTGTTTTCCCGCAGTGAGCCGACTGAAGTAGAGCGGGCTATCGCAGCTCATGTGCTGGAACTGATCAGCGATGGTGATACGATACAGATGGGCATTGGCGGTATTCCAGAAGCAGTGGTGTGCGGCCTGGCAGGTAAACGAGACCTGGGCATAACTACTGAAATGTTTCCCATTGGACTGCACAAACTGGTGGAACAGGGCATCGTCACCAATGCCAGGAAGCCCCGCCACCGAGGAGTTACAGTGGCTACCCTGTGTATGGGTGATCAGGAGCTGTATGATTATATCACTGAGAATCCGGCCTGTGAATTCTACCCTTCTTCTTACACCAACAACCCCGTGGAATTAGCCCAATATCCCAATCTGGTAGCAATTAACATGGCGATCATGGTGGACTTGAGCGGTCAGATCAACTCCGAAGGCTGGGGACACCGTATGATAAGCGGGAGTGGAGGTCAGCTGGATTTCATGATGGGCGCCTATTGGTCCAAAGGCGGCAAAGGCATTACCCTGCTCTCGGCAGCGCGCCAACTGGCCGACGGCAGCCTGTCCTCATCGATCGTCCCTGAGCTTCCTTCGGGCACCCCGGTTACGGTTCCTCGCACCTATGCGCAGTATGTGATCACAGAGTACGGTGTGGCTGACCTGAGGAATAAAAGCCGCCGACAGCGGGCTCTGGCCTTGATAGAAATCGCCCATCCCGATCTGCGCGGTGAACTGAGAAAGTCCCTGCAGAGGAATTTCTACACCGGGTGGTCCGCATCGATTAGCAGTACAAGCCAGTCTTTAAACCGGGCAGATAAAAGTCTAAGCCTAATTGCAAATTGATTAGCGAGCAATATAGGCCGGTCCTGAAGTCAATCGCCCCGGTTGCCAAAAGCTGTGATAGACAATCTGTGGGTAATATAGGCCCACCCCAAACAACCAAGGTGAGTACTCCGCCGATGTAGGTAGCCCGTCAGTAGCAAAATATAACCCATTTTA
>LFSQ01000028.1:0-1710 GCA_001512785.1 Syntrophomonas sp. DTU019 | reverse complement strand
CAAAGTCTTGCCCTGCTGATGCAGCCCGTCCAGAACCTGCATAAAACACTCTGCATTGCCGGGATCCAACCCTGCAGTAGGTTCATCACAGATAATCAATTCTGGTTCCATTACCAGAACACCGGCTAAAGCCACCATTTTCTTTTGGCCTACACTTAGAAAATGGGTGGGTTTGGAGAAAAGATAATCAATGCCCAGCTTATACCCTACCTCCTCTACGCGGCGGCGGGCTTCAGCAGGTTTACAGCCCTGGTTCATTAAGCCGAAAGAGATATCCTGAAAGACGCTGGCGGAAAACAGTTGATTATCCGGGTTTTGGAATACTATTCCCACCTCCCGGCGCAGAACCTCCAGGGCTTTTTTATGGTACTGCAAGGCTTGGCCCTTATAATAAACCGTTCCTGAATGCGGGCGCAGCAATCCATTGAAGTGCAGGAACAAAGTGGATTTGCCAGCCCCGTTGGGGCCTAAAATAGCTGCCTTGATGTTTTGGCCAAGGGAGATGGATACTCCATCCAAGGCCCTGGTGCCATCATGGTAATTATAAGCTAGATTTTCAGCATGCAATAAACCGGATTTCATGTCCGTCCCCCAAAACTACTGATCAGAACCAGGCAGGCGATAAATAAACTGCTCAAGGCCAGATACAGGGGTTTAACCGTGTACTGTTCGTCCAAGACCCGCAGGCTGCCTTTAAACCCGCGTGCTAGTAAAGCATCATAACAGGCATTGCTTCTGGCCAGGTTTTTGATAAAAAGATTGCTGAGCAAGGCGGTAAGTGACTGCAGGTGACCGGCAAAACCCTGGTAGCCACAGCGGGCTTGCTGGGCTATGTAGATGTCCCTGGCGGTCTGTAAGAAGGTACCGATATGCATATATATCAATCCCATCAGGTCGGCTACTATCCCCGGCAGCCTGAACAGGCGTAATACATAGACCAGTTGCACTACCGGGGTGGTCAATGCCAAGAGATACATGGCGCTGACACAAGCCAGGCTGCGAAAAAACAGGTTGGCAGCCTCCTGTAAAGACTGAGGGGAAACGCCCCACCACATACCGCCAACATAAACACCCGCACAGATACTACTTGAAGAGTTGCTGCTGGTTATGGCTACAGTAGCACACCCCACCACCAGGAACAGCAGCGGAATAGACATCAAACCCAGATACAGGCGCCAGGAAACCCGGGCGGTCCCTATCAACAGAATAAAAACCGCAAGGATTACCAGACTGGATACCATCCGGGAATCGAGGGCCAGGACCGCTACCATCAGGGCTATGGTCAGGCCCAGTTTAATAGCTGGATGAAGCAAATACCAGGAAGAATTGTAAGCAGCTTGATCGATCCTGTTCATGACTCTGTCCTGCCTTTATTTCTGCCTATAGAGTAGCCGATATAGTAGCATATAAATCCGGTTCCCAGGGCGGCTTGCAGGGCAAACAGCAAGGATTCGACCTCACTGCTGGGCGGCTCCCATATGGATTCAAACCAGGGTTCATATCCAGGGCTTATTTCTGCAATGGCAGCCTCAGCTTGACCGTCGGCTCCACCAAACTCCGCGCCTTGATTGCTATATAAGGCATATACTACCAGGCACAACATTATTAATACCAATATGACATTGCGCTTCACGCCTGCTCACCCCCGATACTCATGTCACGCAGGCTTTCCACTTCCTGACGGTTGTAGGCGTACAACAAATCCACCAC
>LFSQ01000142.1:19245-20622 GCA_001512785.1 Syntrophomonas sp. DTU019 | reverse complement strand
GGGTCCTGCCTCAGTACCGGGCCATGCCCGGGACAAATGATATCGATATCCACCTTTTCTAGCCGGTTTAAGGCCTTTATCACATATTTTTTAAAGGGTGCCATGATATGGTCATAGTAAGACTTGAATTCCGGTAAAAAATCAGCTTCGATTTCATCATCAAAAATACTGGATGCGACAACATGGCTGCCAAAGCAGTCTCCACTGAATAATATTTTATCCTCCCACAAGTAGGTAAAAATGTTGTCCGGCCAGTGCAAAAGCAAAGCGCTCAGAAAACTGAGGGTTTTGCCTCCCAGTTCGATTTTATAGCCTTTTCCTATAGACTGGTGCTTAAATGGCCGTTGGCAGACCTCGTTCAGGAACTCCAAAGCTGGACCGCTGGCTACAACAATAAGGTGCGGCGCTAAATCAAGCAGTCTCTCCACCGCTCCGGAATGATCTGGTTCGGTATGATTGATGACTAAGTATTTCACATCCTGTAGGCTTATCAATTCTTGTAAAGAACTGAGGTATTCATCAAAAAAAGGCTCTTTGACGCAATCGATTAGGGCTGCCCCGTTTTCTCCCTTGACCAGGTATGCATTGTAGGTGGTTCCAGAGGGGGTTTGCATTATAATATCGAAATAACGCAGCTCTGGATCCTTTACTCCCAGCCAATATACTCCTTCATTAATCTGAACTGCCACGGCTATCCCTCACTTTACTTTCTATTGCTCCATATACCAATTATAGCCTTATCTAGGGCTGCAAGCTAATGGGGTCCTAAAAATACAAGGAGGCCGGCCAGTAATATACGGCAGACCTCCACAACAGACCTTGCCTGGTATAGAAAAACTGTGCTACGTAAACAACCAGGCGGAAGTAGTAACGATTAAGCTATGGCATTAAGGGTTATCTATTGACTATAAGTTCCATTTATACTATCTTATTGCTCCGGTGCCATATTTTCATCTTTTCTGCCTGTTTGACCAGGTCGTCGCGGAACTGTGGATGAGCGATGTTGATAAGGGCTTCAGCCCGTTCATAGGTAGACTTGCCCTGCAGGTTAACGATACCATATTCAGTAACCACATAGGTGACTATGGTACGCGGCACGGTAACTATAGCCCCTGGGGGCAGAGTAGGTACGATGCGGGAAATAAGCTCCCCGTCTTTGCCGGTTACGGTGGAACTCATGCAGATAAAGCCTTTGCCTCCCTTTGATTTAAAAGCGCCTATTATGAAGTCCAGCTGCCCTCCGGTTCCAGTAATATGCCGATAACCGGATGATTCTGAGCAGACCTGACCAAAGAGATCGATTTCAATAGCGTTATTGATGGCCATGACATTGTCATTCTGCCCGATCACCCAGGGATCATTGGTGTAGTCAACCGG
>LFSQ01000142.1:0-19219 GCA_001512785.1 Syntrophomonas sp. DTU019 | reverse complement strand
TTGTCAATCTGTTTGCGCTTGCCGGTTATGCGCCCCGCTTCATGCATGTCGACATAGGAGTCCACCAGCATCTCGGTGTGTACACCCAGATCTTTTAAATCAGACTTGGCTATGAGAGCGCCAATGGCGTTGGGCATGGCACCAATACCCAGCTGTATGCAGCCTCCGTCAGGTATCTCATTAACGATAATTTCGGCAACCTTGTTATCGACATCAGTAATCGGAATATTAGGCAACTGTATAAGGGGACGGTGGTCGCCTTCTACTATGTAATCAACTTGAGAGATATGAATGGTTTCATGATAGCCACCGAAAGTGCGGGGAACAGCATTGCAAACTTCAACAATAATGGTCTTGGCAGCCCGGGTGGTGGCGGAAGTGATGGAATGGGAAGTTCCCAAACTAAAGAACCCATATTTGTCCATGGGACCCACCTTGATCATGGCTACATCCACTTCAACATAGCCGCGCCGGTACCATTCCGGGGTGTAATGGTAAGTCAGCGGGGTATAGTAGCACAGGCCCTGATCATGCAGTTTGCGGCTGGCCCCGCTGAAATGCAAGTCGGTAAAGGTAAAGTGTTCCATAGTGGGGTCTACCTGCGCGACCTGCGCCGGGAAGGGACAAACCACCGTGCTTACTTTAACGTCGAATAATTCATCCTTGCGCTTGGCCAATGCGGCATCCAACACGTGTGAATTCATCATGAATTCTCCATACTGCACCCTGTCACCCGATTTGACCACTTTTACGGCTTCGTCTGCACTCACCAGCTTCTTTTTATACTCCTCCATATAATCCACAGTGCACTCCTCCTCTTCTTTAATCACCTATATTAATAAATGGGGCGGGCGTCGGGCGCCTCAAATGCCCCAAATATGTTATTCTCTGAGCAGATCATTGGCTATGACAATGCGCTGAATCTCGCCGGTACCTTCGTATATTTGGAATATTTTGGCATCGCGCATCAGCTTTTCTACCGGGTATTCACGGGTATAGCCGTAACCGCCGAAGATCTGCACCGCTTCGATGGCGCAGAACATAGCGGTGTCACCGGCGAATGCCTTGGCCAGGGAAGCAGATTTGCTGAACCGCGGCACTCCCATATCCTGCAGGGAGGATGCTTCATAATAGAGCAGGCGTGAAGCCTGAATGCGCATAGCCATATCAGCCAGCTTAAACTGTATGGCCTGGAAGCTGGAAATAGGCTTGCCAAACTGGGTGCGCAGCCTGGAATAGGCCAGGGATTCATCCAGACAGCGCTGGGCCACGCCGGTAGCCATGGCGGCGATACTGGCCCGGGAGATATCCAGGGTTTTCATAATAATATAAAAGCCCTGGCCTTCTTTGCCGATCAGGTTTTTGGCCGGAACCCGGACATCTTCGAAGATGACCTCGGTGGTATTGGAAGTCCTGATGCCGAGTTTATCCTCCACTTTACCCACCGTAATGCCGGGAGTGTTGCGGTCTACCATAAAGCAGCACATGCCTTTGGTACCCAATTTTTTGTCCAATGTAGCCAAAACCGTATACATGCTGGCAGTGCCGCCATTGCTGATAAACTGCTTGGTGCCGTTTAGAATGTATTCATCGCCTACCTTGGTACAGCGGGTGGATATGCCGGCCGCGTCAGAGCCTGCACCGGGCTCGGTCAGGCAAAAGGCCCCCAGCTCACCGTCCAGGATACGCCCAAACCATTCCTTCTTCTGCTCTTCATTGGCAGCTACATGTATAGGATCAGTAGCCAGTAAGGCACTGGCCACCATGATGGTGCCTATGCCTGCATCGCCCCAGCAGATCTCTTCAGCAACTATGTTTTGAGTAACGTGATCCAATCCTGGTCCGCCGTATTCGGCAGGTACGCCTATGGCCATAAAGCCCAGTTCATGCATTTTATTCAGGCATTCCTGCGGATATATATGATTGTGATCCCATTCGCTGGCAAAAGGTGCAATTTCATTGGTGGCAAAATCGTGCGCCATGCGTTTCATCATTTCTTGCTCTTCGGTCAGTCTAAAATCCACTGTCATACCTCCTAACTCAGGCCGACCCGGATATGGGTGCAGCCAACTCGCAATTACGACTATATATCACGGGTCCACAGTGAACACATCGCCGGGCCGCCTCCCACACAGAGGGATGCTCCACCCAGGGTAGCGCCCATTTTTTCCATCTGATAATAAAGGGTAACGACTATGCGCAGTGCAGTACAGCCCACCGGATGACCCAGAGCGATACCTGATCCATTGAGGTTGCACTTATCCATGTCCAGTTCAATGCCATAATCCTCTTTCAACATGCGGCCAACCCCCAGGAACTGCGCGGCAAAGGCTTCGTTTATCTCCCAGTATTCTATGTCTTCAAATTTAAGCCCGGCTTGCTGCAGACAACGGGGAATAGCCACCGCCGGACCCAACCCCATGACCTCGGGTGCCACTCCGGCATGACAGATGTTGATCATTTTCATTAAGGGCTTTAGTCCTAGTTCCAGGGCTTTATCTTTGGACATGACCACCACCGCAGCAGCCGCATCATTTATGCCGGAAGCATTGGCAGCGGTTACTACCCCGCCTTTTTTGAAGGCCGGCGGCAGTTTGGCCATTTTCTCCAGGCTGGCATCGGGGATCATGTGCTCATCGGTGGCAAAAAAGGTGCTGCCTTTTTTGGTCTTGATCTCAAAAGGTATTATTTCCCGCTCAAAAGTACCGTCATCTCTGGCGCGAGTAGCCCGCTGATGGCTCATCAAGGCCAGCCGGTCGCATTCTTCACGGGTAATACCATATTTTCCAGCTACATTCTCGGCGCTTATCCCCATATGTCCCGGGATCATGCCATCGTACAAACCGTCATGTATCATTACGTCCTCTAATTGGGCCGAACCCATGCGATACCCCACACGGCCTTTTAAGGCCATATAAGGGGCGTTGGTCATGCTCTCTACCCCTATAACCAGGGCTGCATCATTTACCCCTACCTGTATGTTGCGGGCTGCTACTTCCAGGGCACGCATCCCTGAGGCACAGTTCTGATTAACGTTAACAGCTGTACTGTCAATAGGTAAACCGATAGCCATGGCTACCTGACGCGCGGGCAAAGACCCCTGCCCGTGGGGGTAAACCTGGCCCATCACCAGTTCCTTTATCAAAGCAATATCGATGCCGGCTCTTTCAATAGCTGCTTTTCCCGCTGCGATGGCCAATTCTTTGGCTTGTACATCTTTTAAACTGCCCATGAAGCTGCCTATTGCGGTTCTACATGCGCTTACAATAACAACTTCCTTCAAATGAACTACCTCCTCCTCATAATTAATGAATCAATGCAGTTTTATGCCTGGCTATCTGTTCTTGAACTGCGGTTTGCGTTTTTCTACAAAAGCCCCCAGGCCCTCGTTTTTGTCTTCTGTCGCGCAACACAAGCCGAACATATCTGATTCTATGCTCATCGCGGTATCGATATCCACCTGCAGCCCCTTGCCGATGGCAAACTTGGCGTAACCAACCGCCATAGGCGCTCTGGCAGCGATCCTGCTGGCCATCTTTTTGGCCTGTGGCATCAATTCAGCGGCTGGATAGACATGGTTCACCAGGCCAATACGATAGGCTTCTTCAGCACTGATGTTGTCGGCGGTAAAAGTCAGCTCTTTGGCCCGGCCTTCTCCCACCAGACGGGGCAGGCGCTGAGTGCCACCGAAACCCGGTATGATGCCCAGCCCGACCTCGGGCTGTCCGAATATGGCATTCTCGGCCGCCAGGCGAATATCACATGCCATGGCCAGCTCGCAGCCTCCTCCCAGAGCGAAGCCAATGACAGCCGCAATAACCGGCTTCTCCATGAGCTCCAGTTTGCGAAAAACCTTTTCCCCCATATCGGAAAAATAGCGTCCCTCAGCAGGAGAAAGGGGTAGCATAAAATTGATATCAGCCCCGGCCGCAAAGGCTTTATCCCCCGCGCCGGTAATTATCAGCACCTTGATGGCTGGATCCCGCTGCACTTCATCAATAGCACGAGAGAGCTCCTCCAGGGTTTGCGCGTTCAGTGCATTCAGGTATTTAGGCCGATTTATATACAGAATGGCGATCTCATTCTCTTTGTCTAAAATCAGATTTTCATAGGACAATTCTGTTCCCCCCCTAACAACCCGGGCTGCTCCCCGCTACGGTTATTTGTTGTATTCAAAAAAGCCTTTACCGGTCTTCATCCCCAGCCAGCCCGCACGCACCAGCTGCTTCAAAGGAGGAGCGGGACGGTATTTGGGATCTCCGGTCTCTCTAAACAAGGTCTCACATACCGCCAGGGCTATATCCACACCCACCAGGTCGCATAAAGTCAAGGGGCCCATGGGCCATCCGGCACCCAGTTTCATGGCGGTGTCAATGTCCTCAGCGCTGGCCAGGCCTTCATTGAGGATAAAAGCAGCCTCATTCATGCCCGGCAGGAGGATACGATTGACCACAAAGCCGGGACCTTCCTTTACCACTACCGGGGTTTTTCCTATCGCCTTGGAGAACTCGACCACTATATCAATGGTCTCCTGCGAAGTCTGCGCAGCCGGGATTACTTCCACCAGTTTCATAACCTGTGCGGGGTTGAAGAAGTGCATGCCGATGACCTTGTCTGAACGCTTGGTTATGGCAGCTATTTCGGTGATGGATAATGAAGAGGTATTGGTGGCTACAATGATGTCCGGCTTAAGAATGGCGTCCAGGCGGGTATAAACGTCCTTTTTGATCTCCATTTTCTCAAACACACATTCAATTATGAAATCCGCCTCGGCCATCTTTTCGAATTCGCCCGTAGGCTGGATTCTTCCAGTTACCGCATCAGCTGTGCCCGCGGGCACCTTGCCCTTCTCTTCCTGTTTGGCCAGGCTTTTTGCGATTGATTTTACAGCCCTCTCACAATACTCCGGGTATATATCGAACAGTATGACTTCTTTGCCGGCCGCTGCCAAAGCCCAGGCAATGCCCTGCCCCATCGTACCAGCGCCCAACACTGCAATTTTGTTTAATTCCATCTTCACATAACCTCCTTGCATATAATCACTATGGCGTTTCACCAGACATGTAAACTCAGATGGTCGTTACCTCCTATCACCCCCCTTTTGTCGTCTGTTTGGGTCTACCTCCGTCCTATTCAATAACCGTGCCAGAACACTGACATTCGATAAAAAAGCATTTAAAAGCCATTTTTTTGGCATTTTGCAGTCTATAACAGGAATGCCCCAGAAGGAAAATTGAGCCCCAATTCACCCTATTCAGGACGGGCTTAACAGACTTTAACTTACAACATGGGGATATAATGGAAATCTCCCGCCTTTTCCCAATTTGAGAGAGTGTCTCTTAAAAACGGAGACTTGTCATAAGGGGGGGTATTTGGGCCAGTCCGAGTATGAGCCGGACTGACCCAAACATGATTAGGGAATGGGAGTCTTATGGCCACTTAATAATCGAAGGATTCAGCCGGGATATCCAAAACGGATGTGTCAGCCTCGGCTATGATTTCTGCTGTGGTCCATACATTGGGAACCACATTGAGCAAATAATAGCGGGCGGCATCTATTTTGCCCTGGTAAAAAGCCCGGTCATAGTGATCGCTGTCCAGCCTGGCCAGGCGTTCTGCGGCTACCAGGGCCTGGTCCAGAATCAGGCGTCCTCCGTAAAGCTGCGCGGTTGCGGTAAGAATCCGCCGCGCATAAACCGCCACCAGATCCATGCGCTGCTTCTGGACAAAATCCACCAGGGTCTTGCGAATCTGCTGATAGGCGGACAAAGCGCGGTTCAAATTGGCGAATTCCCGGGAGAATTGACCGTTGCCGTGGTGGGTGTTGCAGAATACCTCCATCTCCTGAATAAAGGAGGCGAATACACGGCCGTTTTTCATGGTCATTTTGCGCCCTACCAGATCCAGGGCCTGTATATAGTTGGTGCCTTCCCATATGGAATAAATCTTCATGTCCCGGGCGATCTGGGCTACCGGGTAATCCTCGCAATAGCCGTAACCGCCATAAGCCTGTATGGCTTCACCGCACAGCCACCAGCCTTCGTCACTCGGATAGGCCTTGCATAAAGGCGTGGTGACCTCTATCAGCTCGTTGGCCTGCTCGCGGCGGAGGGGATCAGGGTCATGACTGCGTACATCAAAAGCGAAATAGGTTTTATAAAGCATGGCCCGCATCACTTCCACATGGGCTTTGCCCATCAACAGGGTGCGTTTAATGTCTTCATGCTTGATTATTGGTACCCGGCCAGATTTCGGGTCGGAGAGCAAGCGTCCCTGAATGCGTTCTTTGCAGTAGTCCCTGGCGTTATAGAAAGCATTAGCTATGCAGGATAAGGCCAGATGCCCGGTTTCTAGGCGAGCCATATTCATCATTTGAAACATCTGGGCCATGCCTTGTCCTTTACCTTCATTCTCCAGGGGGTTTTGCCCTAAGAGCCAGCCCCGGCAGCCATCGTTTTCCCCGAAACTCAAGGCTGCGGTTACCGAACCGGCCTGGCCTAATTTATGCTCTATCCCGGTAGTCTGCACATCGTTATCGGTAAGCGTACCATCTTCATTGACCCAATATTTAGGTACAACAAAGAGTGATATTCCGGCGGTTCCAGGGCGCGCGCCCTCTACCCGGGCCAGATAGAGATGGATGATATTGGATGTGAAATCATTATCCCCGCCGGTAATGAAAATCTTTTGGCCTTTTATCCTGAAGATCTCAGGATCTTCGGTAGGATAAGCCCGGGACAGTATGTCCCCTACATCTGAACCCGCACTGGGCTCAGTCAGACACATAGTTCCCGACCAGGAGCCATCCATCATCTTGGGCAGGAACATTTCTTTTAACTTGGGGCTGCCAAAACTCTGAATCAGGCCGGCCGCGCCGCTGGTGAGGATAATATAGGGCGCGAAAGTGGGGTTGGCTGCCATGAACAATTCCCATACCATAGCATGCAGGATATGCGGCATCACCATGGCATCTTCAGATGTATCGATATTGCTGGTACCCCAGCCTTCCTGCTGCAATTTGGCAAATAGAGGCCCAAAACTGGGTGGGGTTTTAACCTGCCCGTTTTCAAACCGCACCGGGTTTTTCTCTCCATCGTCGTTGGTAGGTTCAATCACCTCTTTGGACATCTTCAGTACAGGGGCCAAAAAGGCTTTGACATCATCTTTGGAGTAGTAGTCCGCAAATCTGGGATAACTGAATATTTCCTCAGTGGGGAGCCATTCTTGAACAATGAACTCCAGGTCTCTGGTATTTTGGTAGGCAAAATTAGCCGACATCTTACATCCCTCCATTCCAGGCTGTTGTAAAGCTTAATCAAGCCTTTTATATGGAAAAATCTGTTGCCGGGTGATGGCAAAACAAGCTGCCATCACCCGTGTCAAAATAGAGGAGAGGTACATAGAGGTAATTATTTACCAATAAACATCGCTGTTTATTGGAGGGTAACCGTTTTAGCGCTTATACATCACGAGTCCACAATGAAGCCATTGCCGGACCCCCGCCCACGCATAGAGAAGCCCCTCCCACAGTGAGGTTCAGCCTTTCCATCTCATAATAAAGGCTGACGATGATGCGCAGGCCGGTGCAACCCACCGGATGCCCCAGGGCGATCCCGGAGCCATTGTGATTGGTTTTGTCCAGATCGATTTTGTAGCCCTGTTCCTCTTGAAGCATGCGGTCGACCCCGATAAACTGTGCGGCAAAGGCTTCATTGATCTCCCAGTATTCAACATCGTCATAAGCCATGCCCGCTTGTTTGAGGCATACAGGAATAACTGCCGCCGGGCCCACGCCCATGATTTTAGGTTCCACTCCATAGGTACAGATATTGATCAGCTTCATCAAGGGTTTGATTCCCAGTTCTTCGGCCTTCCGTTTGGTCATGAGTACGACTGCGGCCGAACCGTCATTAATACCCGAGGCATTGGCTGCGGTCACTACCCCGTCTTTCTTGAAAGCCGGGGGCAGCTTGCTCATAGATTCAAGATTCGCCCCGGGATTGGGATGTTCATCGGTATCAAAAATAACCGGGCCTTTTTTGGTTTTAATGCTGACTGGTACGATCTCTCTGTTAAAACGCCCTTCAGCAATGGCCTGAACAGCCCGGCGGTGGCTTAACAAGGCCAATTCATCGCATTCGGCGCGGGTGATGCCGTACTTTTCCGCCACATTTTCCGCGGTTATTCCCATATGTCCCCCGGCCAGGGTGCAAATCAAGCCGTCTGACAGCATGGCGTCCTGGGCTTTGCTGTCTCCCATGCGGAAGCCGCTGCGTCCATCCTGCAGAATATAGGGTATATTGCTCATGCTCTCTGTCCCCACTACCAGGGCGATTTCAGTCTTGCCCAGGGCCAGGCTGTTGGCTGCAACCTCTACCGCTCTCATACCGGAGGCACAGTTCTGGCTGAGCATGGTCGCGCCAGAGCGGGGATCCATGCCTACCGCCATAGCTACCTGCCGGGGAGGCAGCGAGCCGTTGCCGTGATGCAGGCACATTCCCATCACTAATTCATCTATCATCCCGGGCTCGATACCGGCGCGCTTGATAGCCTCAGCCGCAGTAATCCGAGATAACTCATTGGCCCGGACCGACTTGAGCGATCCCAGAAAGTCCCCAATGGGGGTGCGGCAGGCGCTTACCATCACAACTTCGTTAATTGTTGACATGCTGTTTCCTCCTTCAAATTCTTTTTCAATGGCTAGAGCAATAAGCATGCCAACTGGCTTCAATGGAGCATAAAACTCCTAAAAAACGGGATTAGTGGTTTAAAGTGGCTGTGTCAGCCAGGGACTTTTATCAAGGTTTTTATCCTATTCTGGGTTAAGGGGTTAAGGTTCAAAAGCTCTAAAACACCATGATTTAAGGGAATATTGAAGAATGGCACGTGAGTCTATCAAAATAGGAGAGTCTGAGTCAAACTGGTGGAAACAGGAGGACTGAGGGTACAGTCCTCCTGTCAATCATCAGCCGGGAATACAGTTATTTAATGCCGTATTTTTCAAGTTTGCGGTATAAAGCCGAGCTATGTATACCAAGGGCTTTGGCAGTTTTGGTGCGGTTGCCCCCGGATTGTTTCAGGGTTCGCATAATGATCTCCTTTTCTATCATCTCCACGGTTTCGGTAAGACCTCCCGACAATTGCTGCGGTATGGTGACCGGAACCGCATCCTGAGGCAACAGAGAAGGGAAGTGGATTGGTAGCAGGCAATCTTCGCCCTCCATGCTGGCTAGATTGACGGCTCTCTCCAACAGGTTTTCCAATTCGCGGACATTGCCCGGCCAGGAGTATTCCTTTAAGAGCTGCATTGCTTGAGGGGAAATCATCGGCACATTGGTCTCCAGCTTGCAGTTGATGCGTCGTAACAGGTCCTGCACCAACAGCGGCAGGTCATCCAGGCGCCTGCGCAGGGGTGGTATTCTCAACCTGACCACATTCAAACGGTAATACAAATCCTCACGGAACCCGCGCTGAGCCACCAGTTCCTCCAGATCGCGGTTGGTAGCGGCGATAACGCGCGCATCAATGGATATAGGGGTAGTTCCTCCTACCCTTTCCACCACCCTTTCCTGCAGAACTGACAGGAGCTTGGTTTGCATAGCCAGAGGCATATCGCCAATTTCATCCAGAAAAATGGTGCCCCCCTTGGCCAGTTCAAATTTTCCGGGTTTACCACCCTTCTTGGCCCCGGTGAAGGCCCCTTCCTCATAGCCAAATAATTCTGATTCCAGCAGGTTTTCGGGCAGGGCCGCGCAGTTGATGCGGATGAAGGGTCCTGAGGAGCGAGCGCTGGCGTTGTGAATGGCCTGGGCGAAAAGCTCTTTTCCCGTGCCGCTTTCGCCGGTAATCAATAAGGTCGAAGTGGTGGCTGCAAATTGCCGGGCCATTTCCTTGGCTAAAGAGAATTCTGGATTTTCACCTACCAGGTCAGAAAACTGCCAGCGAGTTCTATAAATCGACCATACCTCATTTTTGTAGAGGTTGAGTTCCTTCTCAATCTGTTCCAATTTACGAGTCAGTATTTTTACACCTGACATATCTAAAACTACACTGTGTCCTATGGCTCCGATTATCTCACCGTTCTTCATGATAGGCTGCCGGTTGACCACAGTCTCCCAGCCGTTTACGGACCAATAATCGGCATGATAAACCTTACCGGTTCTCAATACTTCAGGAAGTTTGGAATTGGGGGTGATCGCCAGTATGTTTTTCCCGATAACCTCGGAGCGTTTCTTACCCAGGATGTCCAGATAGGTTTGATTCATAAAGGTGATATTGGCGTCCTTATCCACGATAACATAGGCCAGATAAGGGCTCTCAATCAAACCGTTGATAACCGTTACAAAACGCTGCTCACTCTCCTCCAGCATTTCCATCAATACCTGGGCTCCTGACATATCCAGCATGAAATAATGGCCAATAGCCCCTACGATTTCACCCTCGCTTCTGATGGGCATGCGCGTAACCAGGGTATCCTGTCCATTGATATGCCACAGCTTGGCCTTGTCAATACGGCCGGTCTTCAGTATCTCCGGCAATTCCGAGTTGGGGATAACGTCCAGGATATAGCGGCCTATCGCCTCTTCTTTTGGAAGGTTGCCTAAGAGTTTCAGGAAAGTAGTGTTGATACGGGTTATTATCCCGTCTCGGTCCACCATCACGAAGCCTAAATGAGGGTTCTCTAAGAGTGTATCCAGGATTACTGAAAACTCTTGTTCTGCATCCTGGAGGCGCTTCATAATAGCCTGTGCCCCAGACATGTCAAGAAACAGGCTGTGGGCTATAGCCCCTTTCACTTCCCCTTTATGGATGATAGGCAGGGCTGTGATTATGGTTTCTCTGCCGTTTATGAGGCAGGTATCAGCGCTCACTGAGCGCCCGGTTTTTAAGACCCGAGGCATCTGGCAGTCAGGGATAACATCAAGGATGTATTTCCCTATAACATCCTCTTTCCTTGTCTCCAGGGCTTTTACCAGGGGTTGGTTCATGGTTCTAATATAACCGTCTTTGTCCACCATCACATAGAACATGTGCCAGTTGTCTACCAGGCTGTCCAATACTTCGGCAATCTCATCGAAGTCAAAGCACCGCTCCAACAAGCAACAATCACCTCCGACGGCAATCTCTACACAAGTTGCTCTCCACTTCAAGCCCGATAGCTTTACTGCTGGTGTGAATATGATATTATCCATTAGCACTTGTAGAGCTTAAAGGATGATAGTCTAATTATAACGGAAACAATTACAGCAGGTGTTCAATAATTTATCTGCTGATTGCTGAAAATACATGGACAATGGTCATCACCTGCGCTTTGTTACAGCATTTGATTGCGGTGCTGGCTTTCGGCAAACATAGTTCCAATCTCCCACCAGCCATAGGCCCGTTCCAGGGTTTTAAAGCCTTCGATGTCAAGGGTTCGGGCGTATACTATAGTTCCCCCCAGGGCCTGATAAAAACGCTGATAGGGATTATTATACAAAGTCCACACCATTAAAGAGTGTATGCCCATTTCCAATAACTTTTTTCTCACCGCCATCATCAGCCGGCTGCCAATACCCTTGCGTTGAAAGGCTTTCAAAACATAGATTACATATAATTCACCTTTAAAGGGCAGGCCCCCTGCCCGTTCGGGGCCAAAGGCCGCGAAACCCACTATTTCCCCTCTCTCCATCTCGGCTACCACAATGCCTTTATCCTTAGACTTAATGATTTCCCGCGCATAATTCTTGCGATCTGGAAATGTAACCAGGGCAAGCTGTTGCGGAGGTAGCAATTCCTGGTAGGTGCTTTTCCAGGTTTCTACATTGACCCTTGCGATTTTAGCTGCATCGGACAGCTTTGCTTCTCTGATTAACACAATAACCTCCTATGATTAAACTATTAACAATATTTTATGACACTGGCGGTTTTAAACAATTTAGTACCTGACCTATAATCGGAGTATGCACCATAATTGCACCTTCAGGGCATAGCTCCTGACAGCAGTAGCAGCGAATACAGCGATCATAATCATAACAGGGCGGCTTGTCAGGAGGATTAACGCTGGCATCGCCACCCACCCATTGTAAAGCCTTGGGGGTAACCGGACAAACCTGTATGCAGATCCCGCAGCGAATGCATTTTTCTTCCTTAATCCTGGGTCTCTCGACTATGGCATGGCGAAGCCTGTGTTTGGCCAATCTGGCTATATTTCGGGAGTGCGCCAGCTCGAAATCGGTTATCACCAGTGGGGCTAAGGCATCTCCCAGCAGGGTGATAGCCTCCTTATCCATTCTGCCCAGGCCCAATTCCTGGCCAATTCTTATCATCTCCAGGCTGTCGGGAACCAAGCCCACCATTCTGGCAGCAGTAGCATCGATGGCCACCGGATCAGAGCTAAATAATAAGGCCCCTATTCTTCTGGGCCTGCCATTGCGGGGGCCATTGCCCTCCATAGCCATAATGGCATCCATAACGTAAAGCCGCGGTTTTAAGCAGCGATTCAAATCCACCAGCATGGTAACGAATTGTTTCATGTCTGTCAGCTTGGCGTGGTATTCGCCTTTTAAGAACCCCGGTATGCAGCCAAATTGATTCTTGATGGCGCCGGTTAGTGTGGTCAGGGCATGGGATTTGAGTTTGGGCAGGCTGATTATTCCCTCAGCCCGGGCGGCAGCCTGCGCAATCACGAAACTCTTGTTCTGTTTGCCTGCAGCAAACGTGATGCGCTCGCCCACCTCAAAATTGCCGGCCTCAATGCTCAAATCCCCAGCAACCCCGGCCAGGCCTGATTTCCGGGCAGCTTTGCTCAGGCTTCCGAAACCGGGAGAATCCCCGTAGGTCAGATATACTCCATGTTGTATAAACGCTTCGGCAACTGCCGCAAAAACCGCGGGATGAGTGGTTACGCATCTTTCCGGGGGATCTGCGGCCAAGAGGTTGGGCTTGAGAAGAATCCTTTCATCCGCCCTGGCAAACCGCTGTACTCCTCCAAGGTATTCCAGCCCTCGGTTGATTGCCGACTTCACTTTATCATATTCATAATTATCACAATGGATAATCACAACTTCTGACATGTGGCACCCCCCTTTTTATCGAAAAGACCCGGGTTATAAAAATTATAGTCCCCTGGTGTTAATTTTGGGTATCGATATTATTATACAGGTTGAAAATTCTCTTATCCCCTGGAAAGAAAGCCAGCCAGGTCGAAATAAAGCACCTGGCCGGCTTTTACGAATTTACTTTATATGTTTATTCAAAGCCAGAATCATGATGAGGTTTGGTCAAAAATAAAGAAGGCACCTCATCATCCATCCCCCTACCTGCTTTCAATTCGGGTTACCGCCCCGAGCCCTGCGGTGAATTCTGCCCACCGGTATGCGAGCTGAGCTTTTTCTTCATATCCTCCAGGTTTTGCATAGCGATCTCGGCTTTTATCAGCACCAGCTGTTTTTGCTTCAGGTCAACGGCGCGTTTTACATCAGTCAGCGAATACTCGGTTTTGGTGAAGACTTCATTGTCCTGGCCTTCATTTTTCATTCGCAGCATTTCCCAATGCTGGCTCAGGCTGCTGGCATGCTGCCGGGCCATATCCCATTGTAATGCATTGGCACGGGCAGCGCTCATCATAAGTTCGTATTTTACCCGATAATACGGGGGCGGGAGCTTGCTTTTGAGTACCATCGCCATATCCGAATAGGAACGATATAACTCGATGGCACCGATGAGGCTTTCCCTGGCTTTCCGCTCGCTGATATTCATGGTCAACTCTTCCATGGTCTTTTCGAATTGATCCCTGACTTCCGGGTTCAACCCGGCCTTTATGGCTTCCGGTTCCAGGCTGTTCCACTGCTGGTTGATTTTGCGTATGCTGTCCTGTTCTCTGGTCCAGTCAGCAGTACCTTGCTGTCCTGCCTGCACCGTTGTCTGGCGTGTATCCGCTTGACCCGGCTGTTGTTGGCCCTGCTCACCCTGCTGTTGCTGGCCTTGCTGGCCGCTCTGCTGCTGCTGTTCCTGGTTTTGCTGGCCGCTCGACTGGGTTCCTTGCCCCTCCTGGCTGGCTTGTTGCCCCTGTTGGGCCTGCTGCTGAGTTTGCTGCGAACCGGCCGCGGATTGCCCGCCCTGTTGTTGACCCTGAGCAGGCATCCCCACAAAATTGACCTTTTGGCCTATAGTCATGATTAAGGTATCGGTCTCCTGGATTATCTGGGTAAAGCTTTCCGGTTCCTTATTCTCATTTTGAGTATCACCTGCTTGCGGTTTTTGCTCTGGCTCCTTTTTAGAACAACCGGACAGGGTAATTATAAATGCCAATAATAACAAAAGGATTACAGGTTTGGACTGGCAACAAATTCTCATAAGGTCACCTCATTAAAATAAGCCAATTTCAACCTTAGATTATCCAGAAGCGCTATTATTCATTCTGAGCACAAAAATAAGGGGAGGATAAACTCTCCCCTCGGATTATACGATTCGATAATCCATATCCTTTTCCCATCCGCCGCCTGGCTAATAATGGGACCTTTTGCGGCGGACCTAGATCTGTTGAATAAACCGCAACCATAAGGCGGTTACCCTGCAGGACATTGCGCACATGCCTGCACAACCTAGTTGGCCTTGGCCATCTTGTTCATGCTCTCAATCTTGCGACATATTTTCTTGATTGTACGGGGATATATTACCACATTCCCCTGTCGATAATTTTTGATATAGTCTACCAGTTCGTGTCGGCCTAGAATCGGAACCTCTAACTTCTTCTTCTGATTCTGGCGCAAGGTAATATTGTCGCAAGACAGAACGATGATACCCTGAGTGGGTAGATTCTTAACTCCTACAACCTTCATCAAAAACCCGCGCAGTCTGTATTCATGTGAATCGACCTGGCCTATCGGATTGGTAATCATCTTTGAATAGCCGCTCTTCTTATGAAGAATCCAGTTGTCTTTACTATCAATATCGATTATTCCGCCCCGTTCACCACCATAGTTCTTGGTTTCGATATGAAATATTCCATTGGGGCCGACAACTACTGTGTCGTATTCGTTTGTGTGCTCCGGATCAGGACCCAGTCTGATGTTATGATAAACCTGATACTTGGATTTGGGGCCTTCGAGGCTGCCTATGACTGCGCGAACCTTGTCTTCGCCTCTGTCTCCGCTGGCCATGATCTGCTTTTTGATCATATTCTTCTGGTCGCGCTTGCGAACCGCAATAAAGAAATATATGGCTGCGATCAAGACCACGACAATAGGAGACAGTAATATTAATGTACTCACTCTTCTCTCCTTTCATTTTTAGTATTACTGGAAACTATATCACTTATAATTATAGACATATCCTGCTTTAATGCAAAGACCTCGCCAAAATATCTTGACAAAAGAACCAGATCCTTCTAACCGCTGCCCCTGTATAATAGTCGCGTTTAGACGATTCTATTGCTGCGGCGCCATATTTTCATCTCCGCGGCCTTCTTAATCAGTTCATCCCTGAAATGCGGGTGGGCGATGCTGATCAGGGCTTCAGCCCGCTCGTAGGTGGACTTCCCCTTTAGATTGACCATACCGTATTCGGTGATTACATAGGAAGTAATACTTCTGGGTACGGTTACAGCTGCGCCCGGCGGCAGGGTAGGGACAATTCGTGAGACCAGGTTTCCATCCGGACCATTAATGGTTGAACTCAAGCAGATAAAGCCCTTTCCGCCTTTAGATTTATAGGCTCCAAAAATGAAATCCAGCTGTCCACCGGTTCCAGTGATCTGGCGGACTCCGGAAGACTCGGAGCAAACCTGACCGAAAAGATCGATCTCAATGGCGTTGTTGATAGCCATTACATTATCGTTCTGAGCGATCACATAAGGATTATTGGTATAGTCCACCGGGAAGCTGGCGCAAACCGGATTGTCATCCAGAAAATCGTACAGCTTGTTGGTTCCCATAGCGAAGGTATAGACCATTTTCTCCTTATCCAGCTGTTTGCGTTTTCCCGTAATGCGCCCTGCCTGGTACATATCCACATATGAATCGACCAGCATTTCGGTATGCACACCCAGGTCTTTCAAATCCGAACTTGCTATCATAGCCCCGATAGCATTGGGCATAGCGCCAATGCCCAGCTGCAGGCAGCCTCCATCCGGGATCTCATTGACGATTATTTCAGCCACCTTCTGGTCCACTTCAGTAGGCTTGATCTCCGGAAGCTGTATCAAAGGCCTGTTATCCCCTTCAACCAGGTAATCAATTTGTGAAATATGCAGCGTTTCAAGGTTGCCGCCCAGGCAGCGGGGAACGGATTTATTAACCTCGGCGATTACAATCTTGGCCTTGCGGGCAATATAAGGGGTTATGGAATTGGCTACACCGATATTGAAAAACCCGTTTTTGTCCATAGGCCCGACCATGAGCATGGCTACATCAACGGGTATGCCAACACTGGTGTACCAGGACGGCATCTCATGATAGGTCAATGGGGCATAATAGCACAGCTCCTTATCATGCAGCCTGCGGCTGGCCGCGCTGAAGTGCACGTCGGTATAGATGAAATGCTCCTGCTCAGGGTCTGATAAGACCACCTGGGGTGCAAACGGGCAGGTGGTGGTGCGAACCTTGACATCGAAAAGCTCTTCCTTGCGCCTGGCCAGAGCGGCATCGAGCAGCTGCGAATTCATGACGAATTCTCCATACAGCACATGATCACCTGACTTGACGCATTTCACCGCCTCATCGGCGCTGACCAGCTTGCGGCTGTACTCTTTTGCGAAATTCATGCTTTTACCTCTCCCCTTCACTTGAACCGCATGCCAAAATGGGGTGCAAAGACCCTCAATTAACCCCATTATCTGATTGGTTGCCTTTTGGCAAGACCAGCCTGCCAAAAACCATCTGCACACAAACCAGCCCAATTGTGAAAGACGTGCTGCTTGCGAATTGCTGTAAGCGGGTATGCGGTTCTTTGATAAATATTTCACTATCTTATGGTTCGACGATTTTTTTCATACTCCTGCATACTTTGACATACTGCTCGTTAAAGAAAGGCAAGGTCCAAACAAACCAAGTACAACTGAAACAAATTAGCACAAATCCTGGGCAAATACAACCAGACCTTGAATTGAGGCACAATAAGTGCATGGTAATTGCGCCTGCCAGCCTAACAGCAGTCAGGCTTTAAAAACACATTACCATAAAGAACGCTATCATGGCCACCAGGCCAAAGGGAACGCCTATTTTAGCCCATTCAGTACTGGATATTCTCAGTTTGGAAGCGGAAATGATATTGGGGATATTGCCCGGAATCAACATACCACCAGCAAAGAGCAAACCCATGATTATGGATTCTATCTGCATAACATCCATGCGCGGGCTGATTTCCGCTGCTGTTAAAGTCGCGTTGTCCAATACAGCGGATACGATATTTATCCAGTATAGAATTTTGTAATTCAAGTTCAATACATAAGTGTCTATCAAGGGTTTAAAGCCTTCGCCCAGCAGGGTTAAGGCCATGACAAACAGGTAAATTTTTGCTGCCCTGATGATAATGCTTTTCCAGTTGTCCCGTTCTATAATCTCTTCTTCAGGTTGCGCCAGGTTTATTGTTGGGGAAGCCTGGCCAATTTCAGGTGCCGGTACAGCACTGTGCTCTGTGACCTCTCCCTCCGGCAGCCTGGTTTCGAACACATCATCAGTATCGGCAGCGGTTTCTGTTACCAGGCCTTCATCATTCTCCGGCTGAACCTCAAATTGTTCCTTCAATCCGGATTCTTCCCGCTGTGCTTTGACAGCCCAGGATGTATACGCTGCTGAAATCAATCCGAAGATTACCAGCGAAGGGATGATAAATCGACCCAGTAATCTGAAAAGATAAAAGAAATCCGCGTCTAATTTAGAAACAGCTATGGTAGCCAAAGGCTCGCCAATCGGCGTTAACGCTGCTCCCAGCCCGATTGAGAAACAGGCCAACACCACGATGACTATTTTGTGTTTTCGCTCCAATGGCATCAAAACAATGATCTCTACCAGGATGAGCGCGGCGATGATGGCTGTGATGACACTGGAAAGCAGCCCCAATACTACCACGATGAAAAAAACCACTATGGGTAAGGGCAGCTTTTTGTAAACCTTTTGCATGAAGCGCGAATAATAATCCCGCAGCAAATTGGACAAGGCCCCGGCGAGGAAAACAGCCAGGGTTATCTTTATAGGATCCTTCAAAGCAATCAATATGATTTCTTTATTCAGTGCTCCGGAAACCGACACTGCTGCCAGACCCATCACAAAAAAGAATATTTCCAGGTTTTCTTCCAACCAGCGGACCAGAAAAGGCAAGACCAGAACCAACAATAATATTAATAACAGGGCACCAATGACCATATTGTCCCCCCTATGGAANNATATTACATTTTTAGCGCCCGTAATAGGTGTCAGACATATAATAAAAATCCAGGCTGGCATCGGGCTCGGCCCGGGCTATCAGCAAGCCTGCCCAAGACAGCAGATTGCGGCTGTTTTGCAGCATAAGGCTGCAAAGCTTGGCCTTCCTGCCTTTCAGTTGAAATTCGTGCACAATCAAGGTATAATACTCGAGTAAATCAATCTGCGGATGTGGCGGAATTGGCAGACGCACCAGACTTAGGATCTGGCGGGTAACACCGTGGGGGTTCGAGTCCCTTCATCCGCACCATAGAAAGATCAAAGGGTTCAGGGTTAATCAATCCTGGAAATAAACATATAACCGTCTCAGTGATGTAGCTGTAATGCAATGATTACAAAAAATTAGCAGGGTAGCCATCCCTGCTATTGTAAACTAGACTTCCCTAATGATTGCCTTGCTTTCTCGCAGGGCCTTTTTCTTTGCTTAACAATCCGTTCAAGACAGCTGCTGCAGCTTCCTGCAGTACGCGGGTTAAGTGGCTGTTCAAATCGCTTGGACCTAAGCTAATACTTGACCAGATAGGTTTTAAAACCGGCCTTGCGAAGCGAAGCGGCGGTGCTTTCAGCACCGCTTTTATTCCAATAGGTTCCTACTTGAACCCGGTGAAGCGGCCAGCGGGCATGGACGAAGCTCAAATCCAGCATGCCCCGACCAACCAACGCCGGGTCTAAGGACAGCCTGCTGGTATGCTTTAACAAAACCGCGAAAGCCTGCTCCTCGTCAGGCCAGCGGCCTTCACGGAGGCGCCACTGCGCGTAGATCAAGGCCAGGGCCCCGCTTACATGAGGAGCCGCCATGCTGGTGCCGGACAACA
>LFSQ01000074.1:5306-10395 GCA_001512785.1 Syntrophomonas sp. DTU019 | reverse complement strand
AACTCAATTATTTAACCGGTATTCTCATCCCATAGAAGGAACGCCATACGAAGTACAGGGCTACTATGAGGAATACCAGCCCTACTGTAGGAGCAACGCCTCTAAAGGCTTCGGTTATAGCTATCTCCATGGCCAGGAGCCCGAACAGGGTGGTGAATTTGATGATCGGGTTCATAGCCACTGATGAGGTGTCTTTGAAGGGATCGCCCACCGTGTCGCCAACTACAGTGGCTTCATGCAAGGGGGTGCCCTTTTCCTTCAGGTCAACCTCTACCACCTTCTTGGCGTTGTCCCAGCATCCCCCGGCATTGGCCATGAATACCGCCTGGAACAGGCCGAATACCGCAATGGAGATCAGGTAGGACACGAACAGTGAAACCGCCAGTTGCCCGTCCTCCCCGGCTCTGGGCGCTGCCAGGCAGGCGAAGGCTATGGTGAAGGAGAAGATGGCGATGAAAATGTTAAACATGCCCTGCTGCGCGTACTGAGTGCAGATCTTGACCACTTCTTTGGAGTTCTCCATGGAGGCCTTTTGGCTGGCGTTTTCATCCAGCCGGATATTGCGCTTGATATACTCTACAGCGCGATAGGCACCGGTGGTGACCGCCTGAGTGGAAGCCCCGGTAAACCAGTAGATTACGCAACCCCCGGCTATGAAGCCCAGTATGGTATAGGGGTTAAGCAGGTTGAGAATCTGCTCCGGGTCAACCCCCAGCACATTCTGTATAACCAGGATCAAGGAGAAAATCATGGTGGTGGCGCCAACTACCGCGGTACCTATCAGCACCGGTTTGGCAGTGGCTTTGAAGGTATTGCCGGCCCCGTCGTTGGCTTCCAGATAATGCTTGGCTTTGTCGAAATCGGGTTTAAAGCCGAATTTTTTCTCAATCTCTTTGTCCACATCCTTGATCTCTTCGATCAGGGACAGTTCGTAAATGGACTGCGCGTTGTCAGTTACCGGGCCATAGCTGTCCACCGCAATGGTCACCGGTCCCATCCCCAGCATACCGAAGGCTACCAGGCCGAAAGCGAAGATGGAGGGATAGCTCATTATATCGCTGAGTCCGAATCCACTGAAATAGTAGGCCATAGACATCAAGGCGATGAACACCATGCCGATCCAGAAGGCGCTGAAGTTGCCGGCTACCATACCGGAGAGGATGTTTAAGGATGGCCCCCCTTCGCGCGAGGCTTTGACTACTTCAGCCGCATGGGTGGAGTTGGGGCTGGTGAATATCTTGGTGAATTCGGGGATCAAGGCCGCTCCCAAAGTGCCTATGCTGATGATGGCGGATAAGACCAACCACAGCTCCTGTAATTCTGCCGCAACGCCTGAACCCGGGCCCAGCAGGAAGTAGCTGGCTACAAAGGTGGCAATGATGGAAAGTATGGAGGTAAGCCATACCAGGCTGCTCAAAGGCTGCTCAAAGTCGAAGTCGTCCTTGGCGCCGAAACGGCCCTGGCTGTATGCCCGGTTAATATAAAAGGCAGTGATGGAGGTGATTATCATCAATATGCGCAGTATGAAGATCCAGGCGATCAGGGTAGCCGATAATTCCGGCAGCACCGCCAGGACGATGAAGGTTACCAGGGCTACACCGGTCACCCCGTAGGTCTCGAATCCGTCAGCGGTCGGGCCTATGCTGTCGCCGGCATTGTCCCCGGTGCAGTCAGCGATAACACCAGGATTCCTGGGGTCGTCCTCTTTAATGCCGAAGACGATCTTCATCAGGTCTGATCCTATGTCTGCTATTTTGGTGAAAATTCCCCCGGCGATACGCAGGGCACTGGCCCCCAATGACTCACCGATGGCAAAACCGATCAGGCTCGCTCCGGCCAGTTCTTTGGGAACCCACAGGAGGATGATGAGCATCATGATCAGCTCTACGCATACTAATAAGACCCCGATGCTCATACCGGCATCCAGAGCTATGTTCAAAATTTTAAGCGGTTTGGTCTCCAGTGAGGAAAAAGCCGTTCTGCTGTTGGCCAGGGTGTTCATGCGGATGCCGTACCAGGCTACGCTGTAGGAACCCAATATGCCTATAATCGTCCAGCCCAGAATGATCAGAACCGAACCGAGCGGCATTTGGCCCAGATAGCCGAAATAGAAGGCAATACAGAACGCTATGAACAGGAACAGTATGAACAGCAGTTTGCCCTGCTGTATCAGATAGGTCTTACAGGTCTCGTAGATGATGTTGGCCACATCGAGCATGGCCCGATGGGCTTTGAGCCTGGTAACTTTGGCAAATTGATAATAGCCGAACACCATGCCCAAAACGCAGATCACTATACCATATACCAGCAGTGTATAGTGATTGGTCGCAAACTCAGGCAGAATCAGATCTGCCTCACTGGCCAGGGCCAGAGCCGGCTGTAAACACAATAACGGTACACTGAGCAGGGACCCCCACAGTCCCCTTTGGGTCAGGTTTTTCAAGACGACACCCCTTCCTTCAAAGTAATACTGAACAACATTGTAAATCAGATAATTGCACTTATCAAATAAAGCCGCTCTTTCTACTATCTACTCCCTCCCCCAGCGAACCCTCCTAACAGGCTCCCCAATAATAGTAACACCCTTGGCCCATTTAGCTCCCGGATACTGCAAATAGGTAAGGGTTGGCGAAAACTATATAAAAAAGGCACTACAGTATTTCCATGTTATTATTTTAGCCCAAAACTTCAAACATCAGTATAAGCCGATACCGGGATACAGTAAATGCCCTTGAGCAATCACCTTAAACGGGTCGATTATCTTGCAAATTCTCGCCAAATCTCGGGGTCAGGCTTGACTTGTACAGCTTACCGTGTAAAATTAAATTGCCGGGGTTTTTTTTCCCGGCTTTCTGATTATATGAGACATACTATGAGGAGGCTGGTACATATGCAGTTGGATTTCGGCTCGCTGATCTGGTTGATATTTCTGCTCATGGCCTTCCTTCCAGTCCTCAAACAACGCCGTATTCTTGCCACCCGTTTAGCCTTCCTGCGCCGCATCGAGTTGGAGCGTAAAAGCAGAGTCATAACCCTGATACATCGCCAGGAATCGCTCAGTTTCCTGGGTATTCCATTAAGGCGTTTTATCGATATGGAGGACTCGGAAAAGGTATTGCGCGCCATCCGCATGACACCGGATGATATGCCTATCGACATTATCCTGCATACCCCGGGGGGAATAGCCCTGGCAGCCGAACAGATCGCCCGGGCTTTGAAAAAGCACCCTGCCAAGGTCACTGCCATCATTCCCCATTACGCTATGTCCGGCGGCACTTTGATCGCCCTGGCGGCCGACGAGATCCTGTTGGATGAAAATGCCGTCTTGGGGCCGATCGACCCACAAATTGCACAGTACCCGGCCAGCTCGATCATCCGCGTGCTGCGGGAGAAACCCATAGAAGATATCGATGATGAGACTATCATACTGGCGGATATGGCTGAAAAGGCCACCAACCAGATCTTTGAGACCGCTGTGGATGTTATGACCCCGCGCCTGGATGAAGAAGCCGCCCGCAACCTGGCCCAGATCCTCAGCGAAGGGCGTTGGACTCATGATTTTGCCCTGGTATGCTCTACCCTGTCCCAGTTGGGACTGCCGGTAAACTGCAATTTGCCTGATTATATCTATGAATTGATGGATCTCTTTCCACAGCCGGCCCGGCAAATACCCTCGGTCGAATATATCCCCGTACCATACCGCCGTCCTGCCAAAGGTCAGAGCCTGACTTAATATAGCGGTCTATGGTTAAAGCATGAACCAGTAATTGCCGTGCATACATGCTGCTTATCACTGTGTCGAAACACGGGTATATGGTAAAATGATAACAAATATAACATAATGCGGAGGGCTATTGATATGGCAAAAAGGGGTACAACCGCTGTTGCTGACAAATTTCAGGCTTTTCTTGACAATCTGGCGGTTGAACACACCGAATTTATAATGGAAACCTTTCGCACCATAACCAGGCAGCTGAATCAGCACTATTATGGTATCAGATCTGACTCAAGAAATGCTCATTTTATCGGCTCATATGGCAGAGGTACCGCCATCAAAGGCGTTGCCAATATCAATATTTTGTACGAATTGCCCCAGCGTGTGCAAAAACGCCTTGAGGTCTGGCAGCAAAAAGCACCTCGCGTACTCATACAGGAAGTGCGCGAGCTGATCGAAGACGTATTTCCTATGGTACATCTGTCGAATCAGTGCCATATCATCATACCGTCCCTATACCAGCTGCAATTCGAAATCATACCCGCATTTCAGGGTTCCAAGAGAAATCATATTTATCCTGACCCGAATAATATCGCGGGCTGGTCGACCTTCAATCCCCTGCGGGAGATTGAGGTTTTAGAAGAGTCAAATTTTCGCTATACCGGCAAAACCAAGCATCTGGCCAGGATGATGCGAGCCTGGAAGGTTACCCGCAAGGTGCCGATATCCGGGATGCTGCTTGATACCCTGGTGGTGACCTTCATGGATGAATGGGAGAACAACGATACCTCTTTCGGCTACTATGGTGTCATGGGGCGGGATTTCCTGGAATACCTGGCCGGTCGGAGAAAGAACCAGGAAATATACTATGCGCAGGGCAGCAACCGGGAACTGCCCTCTCCGGACGATTTCGGCGCGCAGGCCAACGAGGATTATAAGCTCGCCGTTCAGGCGGTTGAATATGAATTCAACGATCATCATTACGAGGCCAATAAGCTGTGGCGGGTTATATATGGGGATTTGTTCCCGATGTAGCGGCGATGGTCCGCATACCGGCCTCCCCCGGCATTATATACCGAAGGTCTGCCTAACGGCATTATTTATATACATAAAATATCGCTCAGGGTATGGCATGAATAGCTGATAGAGTAAGGAGGTTGAGCTTATGGAGTTTTATGAAGTGGTGCGCAACCGCAGGGCAGTTCGGAAGTACAAACCCGATATGGTTCCAGAGGAAGTAATTTATAAAATACTCGATGCTGCCAACTGGGCACCTTCAGGGATGAACACTCAGTCGTGGGAGTTTCTGGTGGTAAGCGGAGACAAGCTTAAAGCTATGGGCGAGAGTTACGCCCGGGTGTGTGAGCCTATAGC
>LFSQ01000074.1:0-5120 GCA_001512785.1 Syntrophomonas sp. DTU019 | reverse complement strand
TACCCAAGGCCCCACCGCGCCTTGACCCGGATTTGAAGCAAAAGGTAACCTGGTTTAAATAAGCCTGAATGAAGTATGGGAACGCTCCTGCGGTGAGGAACGTTCCCACTTTATTTTGCTTTTGCCGCCGGGTCAGCCGATAATGACTTCTTCCTCGGCATAGCGTATATCCACCTGCCGCTCTCGCTGGGCGAAAGCTACCGCCAGGGTCAAGGGCCCTACCCGCCCCACAAACATGGTCAGGATGATTATCAGCCTGCCCAGGGCGTTCAGTTCCGGGGTGTAGCCCAATGAAAGCCCCACCGTTGCAAAAGCCGAAACCACCTCAAATACGATCCTGTCCAGGCTATCCGCCCCTTGCACAAAAGTAAGCAGCAGAACGGCCGCACAGATATAGAAACCTGACATGGCAGCAATCGCCAGGGCGCGGGTTACATCCTGCTGAGGAATACGCCGCCTGAAGATTTCGACATCTCTTTTACCCTTCATCTGGCTGAGTATAGCCGCCCAGACCACAGTAAAAGTGACGGTTTTAATCCCGCCCGCAGTTGAGCCCGGAGAACCGCCGATAAACATCAAAAGGATCATGAGGAATTGTGTGCCCTGGAAAAAAGTGGTGATATCCACAGTCACAAATCCAGCCGTACGGGTGACGGAGTGAAAATACGCCGCCAGCAGCTTGCCGGGAAAAGACATTCCCTGCAGAGCATGACTGTATTCGGCTGCAAATATGAAGACAGTGCCAATAAGCAAAAAAACTGCAGTTGTGGACAGCACGATCTTGCTGTGCAGGGAGAAGCGCTGGCGGTTTTTGAAGCTGATTATTTCAGCGATGACTACAAAACCCAATCCCCCCGCAATGATTAGAATAGAGATGACCAGATTGGTTACAACATCGCTGCTGAAAGCGGTTAAGCTGGAGAAATGGCCGAATAAATCGAAGCCGCCGTTATTAAAGGCTGAAATGGAGTGAAACAGGGCAAAATAAATGGCCCTGGCACCGCCCAGCTGCGGGGCCCAATGCAGAGCCAAAATCACTGTGGCTATTAGTTCGATCCCAAGGGTGAAAAAAATCAAATGGCGAAAAAGGTTGACTATGCCCCCGGGCGAAGGCTTGTTGACCGCAGCCTGCATGAACATGCGCTGCCTCAGGGCGATGCGTTTCCCGAATAAAAGGGCGTAAAACGTAGCCATGGCCATAATGCTGAGTCCGCCCAGTTGCATCAGGCACATAATGACTATCTGCCCGAATAAACTCCAGTAAGTAGCAGTGTCTTCAACTATCAAACCGGTGACGCATACCGCAGAGGTAGCTGTAAACACCGCTGTCAGCCAATCGCTTTCACCGGCGTTGGTGGCCCAGGGTGTGGCCAAGAGCACACTGCCCAAAACAATCAGTAAAATGAAACCACCTGCTACTACCTGTGGCGGGCTCAAACTAAGTCGTCCCATCAACATCCTCCGCCTGCCATTGCTACATATCACTGAGTTTATCGAGATAATTGTTTTTTCCCAGGACCACCAGTATATCTTTGGCCAGTATAGTTTCTTCGGGAGTGGGATTGACTATTATCTCTTCACCCCGTTTTATGGCAATAACGCTGACCTGATGCTTTTTACGGATATTGTTCTCCCGAATGGTTTTGCCCACGAAAAGATTGGGGGTAATAATCTCTAAAATGCTGTATTCGCTGGACAGGTTGATATGATCGAGCACACTCTTGGTCACCAGCGAATGAGCTACTCGTATGGCCATGTCCCGCTCCGGATAGATAACCAGGTCAGTGCCTATTTTCTCCAGCACCCGGCCGTGCAGATGGTTTTGGGCTTTGGCCACCACCATGGGCACGCCCATGTCTTTAAGCAAAATGACGGTCAATATGTTGGACTGCACATTTTCCCCGATAGCAACCACCACTACGTCAAAATTGCGTATTCCCAGGGTTTTTAACACCTGCTCGTCAGTGCTGTCCGCCTCAACCGCGTAAGTAGCGTAATCGCGAGCCAGATTGACCTTATTTTTGTCCAAATCTACAGCCAGAATATCCAGCCCCATGCGGTGCAGCTCTTTAACCAGACTGAGGCCGAAACGACCCAGCCCTATTATGGCAAACTGCATGTTCTTCATTTCATTTCCCCTATCCGATGCCGCTTCAAAATGCTTTCCATATACAGAGAATTATAATTCGCAGGCCAGTTTAAAAGCCGCATGAATCGCTTCATGCACCTTCCCCGGGCTCCTGGCATCACCTATTAAATAGACCTCGGGCTGACCGGCTAGGGCTTCATACAGGGCATTGTCCGACCTGGCACCCAGGGCCAACACAACTGTGTCCGCTTTTATGGTCAGGGATTTATCCCCCTGTTTCAGGACCATGCCTGATGCGGATACACTTTCAACTGAGGCCTGATTGTAAATCTTTACACCAAACAGGTTGAGATCTTTCATCAACAGCCAGCGGCTGGCATTGTTCATATCACGCGCCAGATTTTTCTGCTGTTCTATTATAGCAACCTTATATTTCCCGGTCAGCAGCAGTTTGCGGATTTCCTCAGCCGGTTCCACCTCATGAATGAGCATGAACTTAGCCGTGTCAGCATCCAGGGCCCCCTGTTGGGCCAGGTATAAAGCGGTCTCACAACCGACCGACCCTCCGCCGACTATCACTATATTATCCCCTTTTACCGGGGTCCCTGCCAGGACTTCCCAGGCCTGCAGCACCTGAACACCCTCACAGGGAAAAGGCACTTCTTCGATGGGCTGGGCACCGCTGGCTATAATTATCAGATCTGCACCAAATGCCCGGATTTCTTCGGGGGTAGCGGTTTTACCGGTAATCAGTTCCACCCCGGCTGCCGCCAGGCGTTGGTTATAATAATCGAGCAGCGACATAAAGTCAGCTTTACCCGGCGGCACTGCTGCCAGACGCCACTGTCCCCCAATTTCTTGCTGTTTCTCCATCAAGGTGACCGCGTGTCCCCTTTCTGCCAGGGTACATGCAGCTTCAAGTCCGGCCGGGCCGGCGCCTACTACCAGTATTCTCTTTTTGACTGCTGCAGCCGGCACAGCCTCATCATCAGACCCACAAAGCGGATTGACCGAGCATATCACCGGCTGGCGCTTGAATATTTGATCCAGGCACAGCATACAGGCGATGCACTTTCTGATGGGTTTATGGCCTTTTTGCGCCTTGTCGGGCCACTCCGGATCAGCCACCAGCCCGCGGGCCACTGAAACCATATCCGCTTTGCCTTCCAGCAGCAACTGCTCGGCAATCTCGGGAGCAGCAATGCGGTTGCTGGCTACAACCGGAATCTTGACCTGGCTTTTGATCTTGCCGGCCATATAGCTGAAAGCAGCAGCCGGAACCTCTCCGTTCAGCTGCGGGATGAAAGTCTCATGCCATCCCCCGGTAACATTGAACAGATTAACCCCGGCTTTTTCCAGCTCCCGGGCAAAAGCCTGCACATCCTCGAGGCTGGCTCCGCCTTTTATGTAGTCCTGCCCTCCCAGGCGCACACTTATGGGAAAATCCGGGCCTACCTGACGGCGCACCTCAGCCAGCACTTCCAGACCAAAGCGCATCCTGTTCTGCAGGCTGCCGCCATATTCATCCTGGCGCTGATTGGTAAAGGGTGAAAGGAATTGATTTATCAGATATCCGGCTGAACTGCTGATCTCCACCAGATCATACCCGGCCTCGCGGGCGCGTTTGGCGGCTGCCCCAAAATCCTGGATTACCTTTTCGATCTCTGCCCGGGTCAATTCACGGGGCACATGCCCGGTCATGCGCGAGGCCACCGCTGACGGAGCCACTACCTCTTTTCCCTCGGTAAAGCCCGCCGAGTACCGGCCTTGATGCAGCAACTGCAGGCCTACTCGGGCTCCATAGGCTTTGACCGCGTCGGTCAGACGCTTGTGGCCCGGTATAAGGCTGTCATCGTGAATAGAAATCCACCCAGCAAAAACCCCCTCGGGGTCAACAGCGGCCCCTCCAACCATGAGAAGCCCGGCACCACCCTTTGCCCGGGCTTTATAAAAGTTGACCAGTTTGTCCGTGATGGCTCCCTGCTGCGCATAATTCAGATGAAACCCCGGCATAACGATACGGTTTTTCACCGTCAGATTATGGATCTTGATAGGCTCAAAAAGCATAGCACTCCTCCTCCTTGCTCAATATACCTGCTATCGACCGGCCCTTGCACCCGACATCATTTTTATTTATAGTTTCCACAGCAATTGTCCAGTACCTTTTTAATTGCGTGTGTTTCCACGGGCACAGCTGGAGGATTTTTGCTCGAAAAATGCTTTAACATATGTTTAGTATAGTGTATGATTCCCAGTAAATAGCCAATAATTCGCCTTAATTATTGTTTATGTCCTTCTTGTGGCGGAATATAGGACAATTTGACGACGATCCTTATTCGCTTCCCCGCCGAACCAGGATCGGCGGGTGAGGAGCTTTGCGCCGCCCCGGTTTGCGCCTGCTTAAGACCATGAACAGCAGGGCCACCAGGGAGAGCCCTGCACCTATACGAGCCTCCCATACATATTGCTGAGTGAGCAGGTAAGCCGAAGCCAGCAGCAAAAAGCCGAAAATCATAGCCCATCCCAGAGAGATCAAAGCCCGCGTATTCTGTGCCATGCTTTCCTTGAAATCAGGTGCATCCATTTTGATATGCAGGTCACCGCGCTCCGTTCTGATCAGCACGCGCTCCAACAAAGCAGGAATATCAATCAATGCTTTGGCCAAAACCCGGGCCTTCTCCAGGGCAATAGTATAAGCGGTATTCCTGCTGCCCAGGAATTTGTCGACATACGGACGTGATACTTCTATAAAGTCTATATCGGGATCCAAACCAACGCAAATGCCATACAGGGTTCCCAAGGCCCTGCCCAGGAAGGTAAAGCGGGCCGGTATCTGAAAAGGCTGCTCATAAAGCAGTTTTTCCAGATCCTTTAAGAAACCCTGCAGATCGGTGCTGCTGAGATCCTCCCCGCTTCCCAGGGTATGTTCCAGGAAAACCGATACCGCACGCACCAGCAGCAGGTTGTCACTTTCCAGGCGCAAAAAGCCGAGCCTTTTCAACTCTTCGACCACAGCAAAGTAATCCCGCCG
>LFSQ01000057.1 GCA_001512785.1 Syntrophomonas sp. DTU019 | reverse complement strand
GTTTTTGAGGTCTCTTTTCTATCTCTGACCCCTTTTTACCTACTAAAACTTTACACTACCTAATCTTTGTAATTCCATGGTGCATCAGCCCGTAACTGACAACTACATACCTGATATATTGTTGTGAGTATTGCCGTTAATTATACCTTTAAGTACCCTTATCGAACTTTTTCTATCAGCAGCGCTCCGCCAGGCCTTAACAGCAAAAGCTGGAAAACACCAAAAACTACCCGGCTGTCAGTCAGCCCTGGCATGGCTTTTGACTTGCTGCAAGGCCGGTCTTAGACAGGGGCAGTTATCCTCAAATAAGCGTTCATGCAGCTGGCATCGAGGGCCGCTATGGCCTGCCTGACAACCGCTGTGACAATGCGGCCCTATCTATCTTTCTTGATGCTATGTGACCAAGTGCCTCCTCTTGCTGAGGCTGCCGCGCATCCTCATAATGGCTTTGGTATGAAGCTGCGATATTCTGGATTCAGAAAGGCTTAAAACCGCCCCGATTTCCTTTAAGGTAAGACCCTCGTAGTAATAAAGGGTAACCACGGTTTTTTCCTTTTCCGGCAAACGGGCAATGGTCTGAGCCAGCAGTTGTTTCACTTCTCCGAGCTGCAGCAGTTCTATGGCATCCTCGGCCTGTTCGTCCTCCAACATATCCACTATGCGCTTTTTGCGGTTTTCGCCATCCTCACCGGGAATAAAATCATCCAGGGATATTACCGTGGTAGAGGCTACTTCGTGCAGCAAACTGGCAAATTCCTGCAGGCTGATGCCCAACTCACTGGCAACCTCAGCATCAGTAGCCGACCTTCCCAGGCGGGCTTCCAGAATGGCGTAGGTTTTCTCCAGTTCTTTGCTCTTTTGCCTTACCGACACCGGCACCCAGTCCATAGACCTCAGGCCGTCGATAATCGAACCACGGATACGGGTAATAGCATAGGTCTCAAATTTGATGTTGCGCTTGTGGTCGAATTTTTCGATGGCATCGATTAAGCCCTCAATGCCAAAAGAAATCAATTCATCCACTTCCACCGTCGAGGACAGATTAATTGCCAGCCGATTGGCCACATACTTGACCAGGTAGGCATAATGCACAATCAATTCGTCCCGTGATTCGAGTTCGTGCCCTTCCTTATATTGAATCCAAACCGTGCTCATATCCCTTTTCATTGTATGACTCTCTCCCCATCAGCACGTGTTTTGATCAACGATCAAGGCCCTCTGCCGGTTAAGCAACCAGTATTTTAACCCCGGGGATATTCATGGCGAATCTGGAGTTGATCAACCGAGCCAGAGCAGCAGCATTGCCCGGGCCAACATGGCTAATTTCCTGAAGCCGATTAAACTGCCGGCTGGAAATATTACCGCTGTACACCGATATATTCCACCGGCCTGCTATTGCCATTGATGAAAATATGATAAATATTGAGCAAAATCAACAGGCGCTCCCCAAGCCTGGCTATACCGGCGATGTGACCGGCATTCATGGCCTGATAAAGGCGATCAGCGGGCTCAATACTCGCGGTGTTGATACGCAAAACCTCGGATACCCGGTCGACTATTATGGCTGCTTTGACATCGTCCAGTTGAAACACCACGATGCGCTGCTCATCACTGCTGCCTGCAGCAGGCAGTTTGAACCTGGTGTGCAGGTTGAAAAGCGGAATGATGTCCCCGCGCAGGTTGATAACCCCTTCTACATAAGCTTCAGTTCCAGGAAGCGGGGTGACTTTGTGCGGCCTGATAATTTCACGAACATTGGCCACATCTACCGCGTATTCCTGCGGGCCCAACTGAAAAACCACTACCGACAGCTCCTGTCTTGCAGCCGGGTGAGTATCATCAGCCACCGCCATGGCTTTAAATCTGCTCCCCAACAGACCGGCTACATCCAGTATCAGCTGAACCTTAAGACCCCCGGGCGCGATGGCTGGGGTCAATCCTGTTACACCAGTCCGCAGTTTATCCGGTGATTTGACAACTAGCTCATGCCGCCCCAGCAGGGCATCAACCACCAGCCCTGCCTGATGGCCTGATTGGTCTACCACCACCACAGAGGTGGATTCGCTCCTGGGCTGTTCCCCGGGCACATCCAATAGCTGTGCTAACCGGTATAAAGGCAATGCTTTGCCGCGCAGCATGACAACTTGCTGATTCTTTACCGTTTTTATATCCTGAGCCGAGATCATGATGGTTTCATCCACGCTGCTCACCGGAACAGCATAGATCTCCTCGCCCACCGCTACCGTCAATGCCTGAACCATGGCCGGGGCGAGAGGCAGCTTGATGGTAAAGCGTGTTCCCCGTCCGGCCTGCGAAACCACTGCAATTTCTCCACCGATAGCTTCTATTTGGGTTTTGACCGCATCCGGACCTGCTCCCTCAGCCCTCATCTCTGCCGCAGGGCTGACTCCTGCTGTAGACAATTGCCGGAAAATATCTGCAGAAGCCATCGGTTCGGCTTCTCGATCGCTGATCAGACCTTTTGGCGTGGCTTGCTCAAGAATCTTTTGCCGAGCAATGCCCTGCCCATCGTCTTCCACCTCGATGTATACATGATTGCCTTCATGCCGGGCAGACAGCCTGATCAAGCCTCTGGTGGGTTTGCCTGCCTGGTAGCGTTCGAGTGGGGTTTCGATGCCATGCTCCAGCGCGTTGCGCAAGAGGTGCATTATGGGGTCGCCGATTGCCTCGACAACGGTGCAATCCAGTTCAGTTTCCTGACCTTCCATAATGAAGTCGATCTCTTTGCCCAGTTCTCTGGCCAGATCATAAACCACATGCGGAAACCGATTAAATAGCTGCTCGATGGGCAGCAGGCGTGCTTTCATGACTGCCCTATGCAATCCTGCAGTAATGCGCTCCAGATGCGCGAGGCTTTCTTCCAACTCATTGTTTTTATCGAGCAGCTGGCTCTGCTCCAGCCGGCCTTTGTACAGCAGCAGTTCGCCCAGCAGATTCATCATCTCATCCAATTTTTCTGTGCCCGCCCGCACTTTTGGCTGCAAGCGCTCCAGCCTGGCAGCGCTGCCAGCATCTTGTGCCAGTTGAGGTGAGTCATCCCTTTTCTCCTCTTTGGCCTCAAGCGGAAGCGAACCTGCCCCGTATTTATCCCGGCCGAATTCGCTGACGACCTTGACCCTGACCTCAGAGATCCTGTTGATACGAGATTGTACCTCAGCTGTATCAAGCCGGGTAACATACAGCAGATAAAAACAATCGTCGAATTTTCCCTCTTCCAAATCCTCAGCCGGGGGAATCGCTTTGACGATCTCACCTTCAGTCTCCAGGGCTTTAAACACCATGAAGGCACGTACTGCTTTCATGGCACAGCCTCGATCCACCTCTACCTTGAGGAGCCAAACCCTGAGACCCCTCTGGCAGGCTTTCTCCACCACCGCCCGGTCATAATCATTCAGTTCAAACCCCGGCGGTGCTTCACCAAGCAACAACAGCTCCGCGGACGGCAGGGCAGCCGCCTCTTTTGGGCTGCTTGTTATGGCATCCAAAAGAGACACCAGGTCAGAATTGTCTATTCCTGCTGATTCTCCGCTGGCAATACCTTCCACTATAGTCTGTATGCGCTGCATACACTGCGATAAGATATCGGTAACCCGGGGGTTAACCTGCAAATCCGCCTCATCGAGATCAGAGAGCATCTCTTCCATATGATGGGCGAGATCAGCCAGATCCTCGAAACCCATGGTGGAGGACATTCCCTTCAGGGTATGGGCATACCTCAAGAGCTCGTCTAAAGCTGCTTGATTGCCAGGCTCCTGCTCCAAGTGCCAAAGGCAGCGCTTTAGATTGGAAAGATGCTCGCGGCTCTCCTCCAGGAACACGTCCAGGTATTGTGACATATCGATGGTGGTCACTTGAAACACCTCCGGGTCATTGCATGCTGGCGAGGCTGCGGCAGCAACCCCTGCACAGTTACAGCGTTAACCCCGATATCACTGCATAAAAGCCTTTTCAACCGCTTCCAGGACTTTCTCGGGTTGAAAGGGTTTTACAACAAAATCAATCGCCCCGGCTTGTATAGCCTCGATTACCATGGCCTGCTGTCCCATGGTACTGCACATAATGATACGGGCTTCAGGATCTAAGGCTTTGATCATTTTAAGCGCTGCAATGCCGTCCATCTCCGGCATGGTGATGTCCATAGTTACCAGATCCGGCTTGAGCTCTTTATACTTCTCCACTGCGGCTATGCCGTTTTCCGCCTCTGCAACCACCGCATAGCCGTTTTTGGTCAGGATGTCTTTTATCATCATCCTCATGAAAGGGGCATCATCAACGATTAATACATTTTTGGACATAGTGAGCCTCCCTGCCTCATAGCGAAGTTTATCAACCCTGTCGCAAAAAAGCCCCTCTCTCAGGCCTGCTTACGCAATTGTATAAATTGTGTAAAATTATGGTCTTTTTGTTTCGTTTGACCCCAGTTTTGAATCCCCGGTTAACGCATTAATCGATAAGACTCAAATGCTCAGATGCTCAAATATTCGTATTCGAACTCGCCCGGAGCATAGCGGGTGACGGTTTCGTTCTGGTCAATGGCATATTTACGGGAAGCAGGGGTTTGGTCATAAGCACCCGCAGTGCTGTCGACTGTCCTCTTCCTATATTACTGCCAGTTCCCGGGGCGTAACCAAGCGACGGTGTGGCGCCTGACTTTGATTATGCCAACGCTGCGGATAAACGCCGTGCCCAAAATCATAGCCCCGGCAGCTATGCTTGCCCTGGCATTGGTCTCACAGTCCGGATGGTTAATATCACATTGACCATCTCATATCATATTGGCTTTGGAATTAGCAACCTGGCCCTGTTCATCGGCATGAGGATGGCCCGGCTGATAAGCCTGCTTAAAAGTGGCTTCACCTGCAAGCCGATGTATCTGCGCCGGCAATATGGTCGGCAGAAACTTCTTTAGCACAGCAGCTTAAGTCCATAGCCCTATTGAGCAGGGACTGAGTTCCTGATTTGAATACACCGCTGTGCAGCATGGCCTCATTTAGAAAATTAAACCAATGCTTCTACTTACACTCCCAAAACTCCTGCAATTATTGGCAGAAACATCACACCGCTGCGCAATTTTACAAAATATGCGGTGTTTATACCCGCAGAATATGACACTTGATTGGTCTCGCGGTCCAAAGCAAAAAAGGGCGGGATGGGGCTTCCGCGGAAACGAAGCCTTACTCCCGCCCTTACCGCACACTGAAGTCAGCAGGGTGCTGCAGGACTATTTTCCCAATTCTTCAAATATGTAATCATTTAATACCTTTATATAAGTGCCCTTCATGCCCAGAGAGCGCGATTCGATAACCCCTGCACTCTCAAACTTCCTCAAGGCGCTGACAATGACCGAGCGCGTGATCCCGGCTTTGTCAGCCACACGGCTGGCTACCAGCAAACCCTCGCTGCCGTTCAACTCCTTAATGATATGCTGTATGGCCCCTTTCTCAGAAAAAGACAGTGAAGCCAGGGCGATCTGCACTGAGGTCTTCTTACGGGCCTGCTCTTCAACCCGCTCTGAGGTCATGCGCATGATCTCATTGGCTACTACAATAGCGCCGTATTCAGCCAGGACAATGTCTTCCTCTATAAACCGGCTGTTTTTATCTCTGACCAGGACCAAGGTTCCAATCCGCTTGGCACCCCCAAATATCGGAGTAATAGACCAGATATGGTCTGAACAGTCGCAGTCCCCGCTGTTATAGCCGAATATGCACTTGCGGCCCTTTTCCAAAACCATATTGATCTGGGTTTCCTGAATATTTTTGAACTCCTGGTTGAAGCTTTCCGGGAAGCGCTCGGCATGGTAAATCAGCCTTTCAATGTCAGCACAAGCTGTATCCGGATGAAAGGCGTAGCCGGCAATTTGCCCGCGGCGGCCTACGATGAAGACGCTACACTCCAGATTGTGCGACAACACCTCACAGATCTCGTAAAAATTGACCGGATGGCCTCCAATTTTTTGCAGGGTTTTGTTAATGGAGCGCGATTTTTCCAAAAGCGTTCTCCCCATACACACGACCTCCTACAATATAAATCTGCTCAGATCCTCATCCTGCATAATTTTGTCCAGGCGCTGCTTGACAAAGGCCTGATCGATTACAATTTGATGTCCCTGCATATACGGGGCATGAAACAACAACTCTTCCAGAACCTTTTCCATGATGGTGTGCAGGCGGCGGGCACCGATGTCTTCAGTACGCTCATTGACCTGAGCGGCTACCGCCGCAATATAATCAATGGCTTCCGGGCTGAAATCGATCTTTACCTCTTCTGTGGCCAGAAGGGCTGTGTATTGCTTGAGCAGAGAATTATGGGGCTCAGTCAGGATGCGCTTCAGATCCTCTTTGGTGAGAGTCTGCAGTTCGACCCGAATGGGAAAGCGTCCTTGCAGCTCAGGGATCAAATCCGAAGGCTTGTTGACGTGGAAAGCCCCGGCGGCTATGAACAGTATATGATCGGTCTTGACCGCACCATATTTAGTCATAATGGTGGAGCCTTCCACTATCGGCAGAATATCCCGCTGCACCCCGCCCCGGGATACATCCGGGCCATAACCCTCCTCCCGGCCTGCTATCTTGTCGATTTCATCGAGGAATATTATGCCATCCTGTTCGGTACGGTTTATAGCGATGCGGTATACCTCATCCATATCGATCAAGCGCCCGGCTTCTTCATTAGTCAATATCTTGCGGGCCTCGCTGATGGTCATTTTTCTCTTCTTGCGCTTGGCAGGCATCAGATTGCCGAACATATCCTGAAGGTTGATGCCCACCCCTTCCATGCCTGAGCCGGAGAAAACCTCCATAAAGGAAGGGTTTTTTTCCTCAACTTCAATCTCTACTATGGTGTCCTCCAATTCCTGTCGGGAGATCTTTTGCCGCAGGATCTGACGCTGCTGTTCCACCGACTTGGGCTCCTGCTCCTCCTCCTGGACAGGTTGCTGCTGGGCGCCGCCTAAAAACAACTCCAGCGGGTTTATAGCCCCGAGGCTTTTCTTCTTGCGCGGCAGGAGGTATTCCGCCAGGCGCTCCTCGGCCAGCTGCCGGGCCCGATCCTCTACTTCCTTCATTTTTTCAGCTTTTACCATGCGGACCGCAGTTTCCACCAGATCTCTGACCATGGAGTCGACATCCCGGCCTACATAGCCGACTTCGGTGAATTTGGTGGCTTCCACTTTGATAAAAGGGGCTTTGACCATTTTCGCCAGGCGGCGGGCAATTTCAGTCTTGCCCACACCGGTAGGTCCTATCATGATGATGTTTTTCGGATATATCTCTTCCTGCCAGTCAGGGCTCAGCAGTTTTCTGCGGTAGCGGTTGCGCAAGGCAATAGCTACCGCTTTTTTAGCCTCCTCTTGACCGACGATATATTTGTCCAGTTCGGCCACAATCTGTTTGGGCGTAAGGTTGTGCACGAGCTACCTCCTCACCTGTCCATTCAAGCGATAGTCTCTACGGTTATGTGATGGTTGGTGTATACACATATGTCGGCAGCGATGGCAAGAGCCTGCCGGGCAATCTCTTCGGCATCCATATCGGTATGCCTCACCAGGGCCCGGGCTGCTGCCAGGGCATACGGTCCCCCCGAACCTATAGCCGCTACCCCATCGTCCGGTTCGACCAATTCGCCATTGCCCGAAATCAACAGCATCTTTTCCCGGTCAGCAACAATCAGCAAGGCTTCCAGCCTTCTCAATACCTTGTCACTGCGCCAGTCGCGGGCCAGTTCGACCCCGGCTCGGGTGAGATTTCCTCCGTATTGTTTCAGTTTCTCTTCAAAGCGCGTCAAAAGCGTAAAGGCGTCCGCTACAGAGCCGGCAAAACCGGCTATAACCTGTCCTTCATAGAGGCGGCGGATCTTGTTGGCGGTCTGCTTCATAATCGTATTCTGGCCAAAGGTAACCTGGCCGTCACCGGCAATAGCGGTTTTGCCGCCTTTTTTCACTGCAACAATGGTTGTACCCTGAAACATGTCTACCTCCTGGGCAGGGTTCGGTTATGAACCCGCTTGATGTCCTCTTTGGTCAGATGGGTGTATATCTGCGTGGTGGACAGTCTCACATGCCCCAGCAGTTCCTGCACCGAGCGCAGGTCAGCCCCCTGGTTGAGCAGATGAGTGGCAAAAGTATGCCTTAAGGTGTGCGGGCTGACCCGGGCGTTGATGGCCAGGGCATCAACGTATTTATTAATGATATTCCTTACCCCCCGAACTGATAACTGCCCGCCAAACCTGTTCAAAAACAATGCTTTGGAGGCCTGGCGGCTTTTGCCGGCCAGGCTTGCCCGCACCTTCAGGTAGCGGCTTAACCATTCTGATGACTGTTGGCCCAGAGGAACGATACGATCCTTGCCACCTTTACCGCTTACCCTGACCAGGCCTTGCTGCTGGTTGAGGTCGGCAACCGTCAGACCAACCAGCTCAGACACCCGAATACCCGTGGCGTAGAGCAGTTCCAGTAAGGCACGGTCGCGCACGCCCAGAGGGGTGGAGATATCAGGGGCTTCAATCAGCCGCGCTACTTCAATGGGATACAGGAAGTTAGGCAGGCGCTGATCCTGTTTGGGGGTGGCTACCGCGGCGATAGGATTGCTGGGCAGTAAGTTCTCCCGACACAGGTAGCGCACGAAGGAGCGCAGGGCGGCCAGCTTTCTGGCCACAGTGGAGCGCTGCATGCCCTGATGCTGCAGCAAGGCCAGATAATCGCGCACCGACTTGTGGTCAATGGCGTTTATCCTGAGTTCCTCGACATCGGTGCCCAGGCGCTGGGCGAGATATCTGCAATATTGCTCCAAATCAGTGCGGTAACTGACCAGGGTGAGCTGGGAGGCATTTTTAACCACCCGCAGGTGGTTTATATAATCATCAATATAAGCCGAAATCATAAGGCTTCACCTGAATTGCTTATCTAAGCACAAATGCTAGCATAAATAGCAGACTTTTACAATGCGTTTTACAACAATTCAGAAAACTTGCGCAAATCGTACAGGGATCTGGTCATATAGGCTTGATTTCTTCGCTTTTTGTCCTTAATTCTCTGTGGCATATCGGGCAAAAGACCGTAATTGGCATTCATAGGCTGGAATTTGCCGGGGCTTACAGTGGTTATATGATGAATGAGGGCCCCCAGCATGGTAGTACGCGGCAGTGTCAAGGGCTCTTTTCCCTGAAGATAGCGGGCCATGCTTATCCCTGCCCATATACCGCTGGCAGCCGATTCCATATAGCCCTCCACACCGGTGAGCTGTCCGGCCAAAAACAGACCCGGGCGGGATTTGAACTGCAGATCGCCATTTAAACATCTGGGGCTGTTGATATAGGTGTTGCGGTGCATCACCCCGTAGCGCACAAATTCAGCGTTTTTCAGGCCCGGTATGAGGCGAAAGACCCGCTCCTGCTCGCCCCAGCGCAAGCGGGTTTGAAAGCCTACCAGCCCCCATAGATTGCCTTCCTGATCCTCCTGACGCAGTTGCACTACCGCATAAGGAGGCGGACCGCCTTCCGGGTCAGCAAGCCCTACCGGGCGCATGGGGCCAAAACGCAGGGTATCCACCCCGCGGCGGGCCATGAACTCGATAGGCATGCAGCTTTCGAACACCATCCCCTGATCGGCAGCGTGCGGCTCCAGGGCATCGGCTTCCAGCAAGGCCTGGTAAAAGGCCAGGTATTCCTCTTTGTTCATCGGGCAGTTGTAATAATCCGCACTCCCCTTGCCGTAGCGTGAGGCTTTGAAGACCCTTTGCTCATCCAGGCTGGCCCGGGTAACGGTTGGGGCTACCGCATCATAAAAATAGAGGTTTTCCTCGCCGCTGATCTCCTGCAAGGCTAGGGCCATGGCCTCTGAGGTCAGTGGGCCGGTAGCGATGATACAGGGATGCGCCGGTATGGAGCCTGCCTCCTCTCTGCGAACGCTTATCAAGGGGTGCTGCCTTATCCTCTCGGTTACCAGTCGGCTGAACTTTACCCGGTCAACCGCCAGGGCCGAGCCGGCTGGAACCCTGACCATCTCAGCACAGTCCAGCAACAGAGAACCCAGGATCCTCATCTCCATTTTGAGCAAACCCTGGGCGGTGTCCGGTTGTTCGGATTTCAAGGAATTACTGCAAACCAATTCGGCCAGATCCCCGCTCTGATGAACCGGGGTTTGCTTGTCAGGCCGCATCTCCCAAATGGTGACCGCAATGCCCTGTCGGGCCAATGCGTACGCTGCCTCGCATCCGGCCAGGCCTCCGCCAATCACATCAATCTGCACCGTGCTTCCTCATTTCTCGATATATTTGCACTGCTGGTTCTGGCATACCGCTCGTTTGGATTTGTCGGCGGCAGGCTTTTCCACCATGACCTGCCCGCATTGGGGGCATAATTCACCGGTGGGCTGATGCCAGGATACCAAATTGCAGTCCGGATAGTTGCTGCAGCCGAAAAAGCGACGACCTTTCCTGCTCTTTAAACTGACGATATTCCCGCCGCACAACGGGCATTTTACCCCTACCTCCTCATTGATGGATTCGGTGTGCCGGCAGTCGGGAAAACCGGAACAAGCCAGGAACTTGCCGAAGCGCCCGTGTTTGATAAAAAGCGGTCGGCCGCATTTGGGGCAGGATTTTCCGGCTTCCTCATCCTTTATCTCCACCTTGCCGATCAGTGCTTTGGCTTTTTCCAAATCCTCGGCAAACGGCTTATAAAAATCGGCTACCACCTGACGCCAATCCAATTTGCCCTCTTCGATCTGGTCCAGCTCTTCCTCCATCTGAGCCGTGAATTCCACATCCATTATTTTAGGGAAATTGGCTTTTAAAAGATCCACCACAATGAATCCCAATTCTGTAGGAACAAACTGCTTATTTACCCTTTCCACATAGTTTCTCTTTAGAATCGTATCTATGATTGGGGCATAAGTACTGGGGCGGCCGATGTTGTTTTCCTCCAACAATTTCACCAGACTGGCCTCGGTAAAACGCGGCGGCGGCTGGGTGAAATGCTGTTCCGGGTTAAGGGCCTTAAGGGTTAAAGCCTGATTCTCGGTCAACTCCGGTAGGGGCTTGCCAGCATCCTCTTCTTCACTGTCAGTGTAGACCTTTTTATACCCCGGAAATTTCAGCTGTGATGAGGTAGCGCGCAATCCGTACTCTCCGGCTTTGATATCAACGGTTACGCTGTCATAGACCGCCGGGGTCATCTGACTGGCCACAAAGCGCTCCCAGATCAGCTTATAGAGCCGGTATTGGTCGCGAGTCAGGCTGTCTTTGACGCTTTCCGGGGTACGCGACACCAGGGTCGGGCGGATAGCTTCATGGGCATCCTGCGAGCCTTTTTTGCTCTTGTATTCATTGGGCGTTGAGGGTACGTATTCAGAACCGTATTGTGCCGCGATAAACTGCCGGGCTTCCTGCTGCGCGACGCTGGCTACACGGGTGGAATCGGTTCTGAGATAGGTGATCAGGCCAACCGTGCCCTCTTTGCCTATCTCCAGGCCTTCGTACAGTTCCTGCGCTACCTTCATGGTGCGTTTGGAATAAAAATTCAAGCGCTTGCTGGCCTCCTGCTGCAAAGTGCTGGTAGTGAAGGGCGGGCTGGGCTTCTTGCGTTTTTCCCTTTTCTCTACTCTGGCTACCGAAAAAGAGACTCTTTCCAAATCCTTTACAATCTGATCCTTCTGCTCTTCATTGCTGATCTCGATCTTGTTATCCTGATATGAGTTCAACTTGGCAGTGATGAGATGCTTATCCTGGTCAGCCAGATCAGCATATATGGTCCAGTACTCTTCCTTCACGAATTGTTTAATCTCTTCTTCCCGTTCGCAAATCAGCCGCACAACCACCGATTGCACCCGGCCGGCGCTCAGGCCTTTGCGAACCTTGCTCCACAGCAAAGGGCTGAGATTATATCCTACCAGGCGGTCCAATACGCGCCGGGCCTGCTGCGCGTTGACCCGGTCCATATCTACCGGGCGCGATTTCTTGATAGCCTGCATCACCGCATCCTTGGTTATTTCATGAAACTCGATACGGCATTTGCTGCCTTCAGGTATCTTTATGGCATTCTGCAGGTGCCAGGCGATAGCCTCGCCTTCCCGGTCGGGGTCAGTTGCCAGTAACACCCGGCTGGCTTTGGCGGATTCATCCTTTATTTCTTTAAGTATATCCCCCTTGCCCCGGATGGTAATATACTGGGGTTCAAAGGATTTTTCGATGTCGATGCCCAATTTGCTTTTGGGCAAGTCTTTGATATGCCCTACTGAAGCCTTTATCTTATAGGTTTTCCCCAGGAATTTTCCCAATGTTTTGGCCTTGGCGATCGATTCCACAATGACCAGGGTGCTGCCCGCCAATCATATCACCTCTCCAGTGTATTTGTTAATGCTAGCCAAGCTTTACATAGTAATTGCCCGGCAATGATTGTACTATACCTTCTAACTCCAGCTTTAGCAAGGCCAAGCTTAAATCGCTGTGGTTCAAACCGGTTAAACGCAGGAGTTCGTCGCGGTGGCATTTCTCATAGCCCAAATGCATTAAAACCAGGCTTTCTTGCTCTGCGTACATGGGCAAGAGGGGTTGCACCAGGCTTTTATCCTCTTTGGCTGCCATAGCCCACCCCGGGAACTCCTCCAGAACATCCTCCACACAGGTCACCAGCTTGGCGCCCTGTTTTATCAAGTTATTGGTCCCGGCACTGTACGGGCTCTTTATCGGGCCGGGAACAGCAAACACCTCGCGGCCTTGTTCAAGGGCAAAATCAGCGGTGATCAAAGCCCCGCTCTTTTCTCTGGCCTCCACCACCAGGACCCCCAGCGCAAGCCCCGAAATAATGCGATTGCGCAGGGGAAAATGGTTGGGCAAAGGTGGGGCGTCCCAGGGGAATTCGCTGATTACCAATCCCTTTTGGCATATTCGCTGGTATAAATCCAGGTTGTCACGCGGGTAGACGATATTTATGCCGCTTCCCAGCACACTGATGGTGGTGCCTCCAGCTTCCAGGGCACCAAGGTGAGCCTGGCTGTCTATTCCCCGGGCCAGTCCGCTGATGATGGTCAAGCCCTTTTCCGCCAATTGATAAGCCAACTCCCGGGCCACTTTGCGCCCATACTGAGTGGCCTTCCTCGAGCCTACGATGGCCACGCCCGGCCCCTGCCCCAACTCAACCTGCCCGCGACAGTAGAGCAGTTGCGGCGGGTTGGGTATGTTTTTCAGGGCGGCAGGATAACGCTCCTCACCCAGCACAACGATATCAACCGCCTGGCTGTTCATCATCTCACCTATGCTAAGCGGATCAAGGCCTCGGCATCTCTCTATAAAGGCCTCAACTGCAGCGGGCGGCAAAAAGCGCTCTAAAGTTGAGCGGGGGGCGGAAAAAAAAGCCTCAAGATCTGAAAACTCAGCCATGATGCGTCTCAGGCTGTTATTGCCCACCCCCGGGGTGCCATGCAGTATGCTCAGCCTGCCTTTTTCGGCACTATCCATGTCAAACCTCATTTTTTCTTATTGCTTTTAAGCAAATGTGGCAGGTACTATTTTCCAGTCTAAGGCCATTGATAACATAAATATTTTCTTACTTCAAGTCCAATATTCCATAGTACCCCAGCATGCTCATTATTTGCTTAAGGGTTTAAACCGCCTGCGGGGAAAAATAATGCTGTAGATTCAGGCAACTGCTTGCTAAAGAAAGGAGTGAGCACATTGCTGTTCGATATAATGGATCGCCGTAATTCCATGATAAGGAAAATCATGGGCAATAATAAAGCCGACCCCGGCACTTTTAGCTTCCTGGAGCCTGGCTGGTGGGCATTGCACGCTGCTGCCATCAGCGGTCTTTATATCCTGGCCAAACGGGCGGGAAGAAACGACTGCTATTAATCGCTGCGTAAAGGCGGTTGGCTGCCCAACTCGCTTTCCCCTCTGAGCGTTAAAAGCCCGGGAGGCGGTCTGATGATCGCCTCCTTATATTTTGCATATTTGACATAATCCGGCTTCTTTTTACATATTGAGGAAGGCCTGCGACTTTTGCTTAATCCTTACGATAATTAATATTTTCAGTCAATCTTTACGATAAATAACAATATACGTTAATATTAATATTACGTTAACATAAAATCCATTTGTTTTTGGGGAGTTTGTGGATGCTGTTAATCCTGCTCAATTATACCGTGCTAATCATATACTTATTCATGGGTTTTCATGCTTATAATACTAACCCCCGTGAAAAGCTCAATCGTCTTTTTCTGGCGGTATGTTTATCATTTGCCCATATTAGCTTCTTCGAGATGATGGTATCAAGCTCCTCAAGCCCTGCCGACGTCTATCTGCTTGACCAAATGGCGGAATTAGGCTGGCTGAATTACCCGGGATTGCTGTTGACTATGTCGTTCATTGTCAGCCATAAAGGGAGATATGTGGATAAACCTTACAAACAGCTGGCGGTACTACTGCCCGGGATACTTTTCACTTTATACGAACTGTTTATCAATGATTACTCGCTGCAGAACCATCCGACTTACCTGCTGATGGAACAAATCCAATACGCTTACATTTACTTTTATGTGCTGCTATGCTTGATACTGCTTTTCAACTGGAAACGCACCGCCAAATCCAAAAGGGAAAAAAAACAATCTGCCATAATATTCAAGTTTTCAGTAATTACCTTCGTTATCGCGGTATTTAATGACCAAGTACTTGCCAGGACCATACCATCTTATCCCAGCGTCGATCAATTCATATTTCTTATTGTGATATTTGTCATCTGGTATGTCAGGCATAAATACCGCTTTATGAGCGTATCTGCACTTATCAGCGCTGAAGATATAATTGGGAAAATCAATGAAATTGTGCTGGTTTGCACCCCGCAGGGCGAAATTTCAGACATGAATCCAGCTGGTGAACGGGCTTTAGGTTATGAAAAAAAGCAAGTGCTGGGGAAACCGATCAATCGCATTATCAATCTGGATTTTCAGGATATTTTGCGGGAGGTGGAGGGCAAGCCCGATCATGTTTGGGAAGAAGAGCTTTTTCTCAACATCGAGCAGGGCCAGGTTTTGCCGGTCAATGTGAGCGCCTCTTCCATCAGGGACAACAGCGGCGAACTGATAGGGATTTTACTCATCTGCCAGGACAGAACCATGGTCAGAGAGCTGCAGGCGGAGATAAGGCGGCGTAAAACCAAGGAGCGCCAGCTCGAGTATTTAAGCCTGCACGATCCCCTGACCGGGCTTTATAACCGGACCTATTTCGAGCAGCAAATGCAGCAGATAAAAGGCGGCTGCAGCATCATCATATGCGATATTGACGGGTTAAAGCTGATCAATGACTCTTATGGGCATGAGGCCGGTGACCAGGTGCTGATTAAAGCGGCCGCACTGATACACTCTGCACTGGGTCCATCACTGCACCCGGCGCGCATAGGTGGGGATGAATTCGCGGTTTTACTACCTCATAATGACAGAGATCGGGTTCTGGAGATCTGGGCGTCCATGAATGAAGCGGTAAGGCAATATAACAGCAAAAATCCCCAGATTATGATCAGTATTTCGGTTGGATTTGCGGTGTCGGGTCCCGATGCGGTAGATATCAATAAGCTGTTTAAAGAGGCCGACGACAGTATGCAACGGGAAAAACTCAACCATATCCAGAGTTTCAGGAGCAGTATGGTGCAGGGCATGATGAAGACCCTGGAGGCCCGCGATTTTCTGACTGAAGGCCATGCCGAGCGGATACGTGAATTAATCTGGAAACTGGGCGTACATGCCGGTTTGGGGGCTGATATACTGACCAATCTGCAGCTTTTGGCCCAGTTCCATGATATCGGCAAGGTGGGCATTTCTGATAAACTGTTGTTTAAACCGGGAATTCTAACCGAAAGAGAAAGGCTGGAAATGCAGCGCCACAGTGAAATCGGCTATCGCATCGCCCAATCGATTCCCTTTTTGAGCAATATTTCAGACCTGATATTAAAACATCATGAGCGCTGGGACGGCAGCGGTTATCCCCTGGGCATCAAAGGCGAAGATATACCCCTGGAATGCCGGGTTTTGGCCATAGTCGATGCTTTTGACGCCATGACTAATGGCCGGCCTTACCGCAAAGCCATGTCGGTAAAAGAAGCCTTAGAGGAGATTGCCAGGAATGCCGGAACCCAGTTTGATCCCGTGCTGGCGGAAAAATTCCTGCAAATGTTCAACAAGAATAAGAACCGGGAAACAGCTGCTTCTAATATAATAACTACAGTGAAATAAAGCTATTTAATCATTACCGTCTGCTTACTGCCATACCCCTGGCATTGGTAAAAATACAGCATTTCCTTTTCCATCCCGGGTACATCAGCTAACAGCTGTTATCTGATATCATAAGTGTTTTCAATTCGGTGCTGCACACCCATAATGGGGCAGAATCCCCTCACCACCAAACAGCACATCAATGTCAACCCTGTGCTGTAAGCCCCCAATTGCTAAGAAGCCACATCATCACCCGGACGCAACAGCATCCTGACGGCACGATTTTGTGTTAACATGAAGGGAGAGGCTTAGACCTGCAGCTATTCAAGTATTGGGGTTGTACTCAAGGGGAGAAGGGGTTTTTCGGTTAATGGTTATCGGCATTGATATAGACAACACCATCACCCACACCACCGAGACGATCATGCATTATGCCAGGATATTTGGCGAACAGCGGGGGCTTAATACTACACCCGACCCGCGTTATTACTACCTGGAAGATACCCTGGGCTGGGATAAAGCGGTGGCGGAAGAATTCCTTTCCCATTACCTGGGCTGCATTTATCGTGACATGCTGCCCAAAGAGCAGGCTGTGGAAGTGATCCAGGAGTTGAAGCGAGAGCATGAGATCATACTAATAACCTCTCGCAACCGGCAGTATCCGGAGGTGGAAAAGATCACCCGGGAATGGCTGGACCAAAACGGCATTGCGTATGATCGGCTGATCCTCAACGCCACAGGGAATATGCATTATTTCAGCAAACTGGTGGTTTGTCAGCAAAACCGGGTCAATCTCATGATTGAAGACCATCACGACCTGGTCAGTGAAATATGCGGCCATATACCGGTGATCATGTTCGACTATCCCTATAATCGCCATGTGAACGCCAATAATGTCATTCGTGTAGAGCATTGGAATCAGGTGCACAAGTGGGTAAAGGCATGGAAATAGCAATCCGCAGCATACTTTGCCAATGATGCTAGGCAACCTGAACGGGGAGGAAGGCATGGCTATAAAAACCGCCCGTTTCAATACCGCAGTCACGGTTGAGGTCGATTACAACGCTTGTATTCATTGCGGCCGGTGTGCTGAGGTGTGTAAAGGCCAGCCGCTGTTTATGGCGGATGGGAAGCTCAAAATCGACCAGGAGCGTATTTTCGGCTGTATCGGCTGCGGGCACTGCATGTGTGTTTGTCCGCAGGAATGCATACAGGTCCGGGGGCGCGATATAAACCCTCAGGATGTGCTGCCCATGCCGGAAAAGGCTGACCTTCCCGGCTATGAGCAGTTATATGCCCTGTTATTGTCCCGGCGCAGCGTTCGCAGTTTTCAGAATAGAAGAGTCGAACCGGAAAAGATCGCTTTGATTATTGAGGCCGTGTCTACCGCTCCCATGGGCTTGCCGCCCAGCGATGTGGAGGTTTTGATCCTGGACGGCTTTGACAAAGTGCAGCAGTTCGCTGACGATATCATCGCTGTGATCAGGAAATCACGCTGGTTCTTTTCTCCCCTCATGACCGCATTGCTCAAGCCCTTTTTCGGCAAGGAATACTCGGAATCGGTTGATACCTTCATCCGCCCCGCGGTGGATCTGTTTGTGCAAGAAAAGGCCAAAGGTCAGGATGTTCTGTTATACCATGCCCCTCTGGCGATGTACTTCCATGCCTCACCTTATGCCGACCCGGCGGACAGCATAGTAGCTGCCACCTATGCCATGCTGGCGGCTCAGTCTCTGGGGCTGGGCAGCTGCATGATCGGCACCCCGCCGTTTTTTATCAAATACAGCCGGGAATTCAAGCAGAAATACCGGCTGCCGCCCAAGAACCAGCCCGGAATAGTGGTAATTTTCGGATATCCGCAAATAGAATTCAGCAAAGCCCTGCAGCGCCGCCTGGGCAAGGTCACCTACCGCTAACCCCGGGGAACGGCTGCATTGAGCCCAGGCAAAATACGGATTTATCCTGTTAAAGCCTGATCATGCATATATCTCCGGTTGTTAAATACTGGTTATAAACCGTATAATTAATTTATATGCATACAAATTCTAATTAAGGAGGAAGAACATTGAAAAGGATTGCCGCCGGAATTCTGATCCTGATGTTTGTGCTGCTGTCTGTGCCAGTAACGGCAGTCGCCGCCGAGCCCCCCAAACAGGCCTTCATCGATTATTATAGCGACTACCTGATACAATCCTTCAACCTGCAGCAACAGGTTATGGGGGCGATGGCAGAAAATACCGTGCAGTTGCGAACCGATGCCAGTGTTGCAGAATGCCAGGTTGTTTTGGATGATGGCACCACTATGAGCAACATCCCGGCCAATGCTTCACTATCACTCGATTTCAGCCTGGCTCAAGAAAAAGCCAGCTGCGCTTTCCAGGGCCAGCTTTTTGAAAACGCGGTTGAGGGACAGGTCTATTTCAGGGGAGGCGAAATCATTGTGCCCCGTGAAACCATACAGTCCCTGAGCGATGCAGGTCTCGACTTTTCCGAGCTGGGGGATCTCAGCCAACTGCCTCAATATGTAGTCTATCCCCTGGGATTGAGTGCTCAGGAACAGGCTGCTTTCAATACGGCTTTAAACCAGAGTTTTAACTACCAGGAAGAACAGCTGCAAAGCATGACAGAGCTCTTGGTGGAAATCCTGCAGATCATACCCGACGGTTGTTATTACTATGAGCAAAAATATGCAGTTTTGGACCTGACCCGGATTGCCAGGGATCCCGGCCAGCTGCTCAACAACCTTAAGAGCCACAGCGAGAGCCTGAGCGATAAATTTATTGGCACATTAATGAGCCCCCCCGAATTACAGAATGATCCACAATTCCAGAGTCAGATAGCACAGATCAAAACTGAGATGGTTGCAGCCATAAATAACCTGACCATGGCCGATCTAAAGAAATTCCAGCAGGAAATACCGTTCACCCTGAAGAAGGGCAAACTGCACGCTTCCCGGGATCGTTTCAAAACCTCCCTGGAGGTCGCGGGAACAATAGCTGATCATGCCATGGTTTTGGCTATGAATAGCGATGCGCGCTTATTAGGCGATACGATGACTTCAGCAGAAGAGTATAAACTGTCTGTACAGGCTGCGGATTATGATCTGGATATCAACCTGTCAGCCTACAGCCGCCTGAATCCGAATCAAGCCGGCTGTAATATGACCTTATCCGGACAGTTCCAGGAGGGCGAGCAGCCGGACGAGGTGGCGGCCATAAACAGCCTCAGCGGTACGGTGAATCTGGATTTGGTCCTGGATTGGTCGGGGAAAGGCATCATAAAGACCCCGGTGCCGAATGCGCAGAACAGCATACGAGTTGAAGCGGATAATAACCAATCTATACAGGTTTACCTTGACGGGCAAAAAATATCCGTGTACGGAGCAGAACCGCTGGTATACAATGGGCGAACCCTGATGCCGGTATCGGTATTGACAGCAGCCCTGGGCGGCAGCACGGAATGGCAACCTCCTGACACCATTGTCCTGTCCAATGGGAGCGAAGAGCAGTTGGTGATGCGGCTTGATTCCACCAGCTATAAAATAGGTGCGCGGGAATACACCATGGAGGCCCCGCCCGTGCTGCGGGACGGCCGCACTTATGTACCGGTAAGGGTGACAGCCGAATACTTCGGGCTGTCGGTTATCTGGGATGCCAGCAGCCGCAGCGTCTACCTGGAGCGGCAGTAAATTTAATAAACTTACACAGAAACAGGAGGGGGGACGTTACCAGCGTCCCCCTATCTCTTTAAGCCGTAAATAGCGGTCTTTTGATACGATTTGCCCGGCTATGCCATCAACTCCGCCATCTGCTGCTCAGAGGGCTGGTTGGGTATAGTGGCGATAATCTGGCCTTTATATTCAAAAACACTGTAATCCCGGTCGGTAATCTCTCCGATCACAGCGGCAATACCATTTTGGGCCTTAACAGCAGCCAAAACCTCGTCAACATGCTGCGGCTCCACCTGCACCAGCATGCGCGCCTGGGTTTCACAAATCAGGATCTCTTCCGGGGTTATCTCCGCAGCTTTCACCGGCACCCGGTCAAGCTCAACTCTTGCTCCCAGTCCCCCGAAACGGGCTGATTCGCATACCGCAGCCCCTATGCCGGCAGCGCCCAGGTCAGAACAGGCTTTGATTTTTCCTGTAGCGAAGGCAGCCAGGGTGGCTTCCATTGTAGTCCGTTCCTCAGCAAAGAGGGCCAGGGCCGGTTGCATCACATCCACCAGACCAGCCCGATAAAGGGTGTCATTACCATCTGTGCCCGTCTCGCCAATGATTATAATCCTGTCCCCGGGTGATTTGGCCGGTTTGGTCAGCGGGCGTTCGGTGACCTGCTGGCCGATCACTGCCACCACCACTGCCGGAACAATGTCACTGAATGAGGTCGAAAAGCCTCCCCCGACTACAAACACCCCCATAGTCTCGCACATATCAGCCATGCCTTTGAGCATCAGGTTGATTCTGTCCTGACTGGTCATTATTTCGCATTTTCCACAGGTGCATTGGCCGTCAAAGCCACAGGGACCGACAATTACCTCCTGCTCCAGGGGGCGGGTGCCGATAAAATCCAACAGGAACAGCGGTCTGGCACCCATAGCCACCACATCGCGCATGGCTCCGCCGGCCCCGGTCGCTGCCGCATCATAAGGACGGGGAACACTGGGCGAACAGTGGCTTTCCATTTTCGCAGCTATAAAGCAATCTGTGCCCGGTATATTAACCACCGCGGCATCGTCATTGGCATCCGGGCCAACCAGCACGGCCCCCGGCCACATTGTTTCAATTTTCTGATTTAGCTGTTTAAACAGACTAAAATCAATAGCCTTATCAATGTTGTGATGCAAGTGAACAAACAATGCGTGCATAAGTGCTTTCTCAACCGTATTCATTCCTCAGCCGCCTCCGTCTCCATTAAATTATTACTATTATCTGCTATACAAGTCATATCATCCCGGTCAACACACATATTCTAACAGTATATGCAAAAAACATCCAGTAAGAAGTGGATAGCTGGGAAAGACACAGGGAGAATGGTTGCAGGAGCCAGGACAGGAATACCATCCCCATGCCCCAGGGAACTGGGGGCCGGTTATAATTGCGCAATCTCCATAGCTGTATCACCAAATACATCGTGCACTTTTACTGCGATGTGAATGGGGGTCCTAGGCTTTTTACAACGGGTGGTTATGTGCAGCGGCAGGCTGCTGTCCGTGTGCCGACCCGACCTTATCACCTGCAGGTCGGAGTTGAAAACCTTGCCATCGTAATTGAGGTCGATCTCCCAAAAGTCTATATAGCTGTCCGCAGGGGCAGGCACGGCCTGCTGTGCCGGTGCATAGCTCTGTATCCCCACCTGCAGCAGTATATCCTGAGCATTAAAATCATTGCTCAGCAACGGCTTTAGCTCCAATTGGCCAGATTCCTGGCCGGAAGCCTCCATGCTCTCCACGGTGAAAGGCCGCGCCGGCATTCTGATCAAGCGCTTCATGGCAGTATCTATGGCAATGGGGCTGTTGTCGCAGGTTACCCAATAGCGGCCGCTTTTCTCACAAACCTCGGCCACGGTAGCCGAACCGGCATAGAAGTCCCCTACCAAATCGCCGGGATTGGAAGCGGCGGCGATTATTCGCTGCAAAAGCGCCAAAGGTTTCTGGGTGGGAAATTTCAGGTTTTCGTGGGCGGTAGGGCTGAGAATCTTGTTGATATCGCTCCACCAATCCTGCATCAGCGCGCCTTTGGAGTGCAGCTTATAGCGGTCTCCCTTGACCCTGGTAAGCCCCCTCTGCACCGTGCCCGGGGAATAAGGGCGATACTGCGGGTTGAAGGTATAATCAGGACCTTTGGCATACCATAGAATCAGATCGTGCTTGCGGTGAAAATGGCGCCTGGTTCCGGTACCGCCACCATAGCACCAGACGATTTCATTGATCATGGACTCAAGGCCAAAGATCTCATCGAGCAATACCTTTACGTAGTGGCTGACATGCCAGTCCATATGCACGAAAAGGCTGCCGTTATCTTTTAAGAGGCATTTTATCAGCTGCAGTCGGGGGTATATCTGCTCCAAAAAACGGTCCAGATCGCCCGGTCCGTTATCGCGAAATACCTGACGCTCCACCGCCTGAGGACTGTTCTTGTCACCGATCTCGATGCGCGACAGGTATTTTTGATGGCTTAAATATGGCGGGTCTATATAAATCAGATCGAACCTGTTTTCATAGCCATTCTGCAGCAAGAATTTCATTACATCCAGATTGTCGCCGAAATACATGTGGTTTTCCGGGGTGCAAGCGGGGCGCTGTCTTTCTTCCAGCCATAAACAGTTCTCCTCATAGACTGGATGCGGATATATGCGCGAGGTTGCCACCGGTTGTCCATCGTAAGAAATATCCGGCAGAGTATTCTGGCGCCCCTCCCAGAAAAGCCTAACCTTGTTGCCCGCCAAAATACTTCATCCTCCCCCACCATGAGTCAGGGTTTTTGCCATGCCGGCGTAAAACCCCAACCCCACAATGTCCTTTTACCGAATTGTAACATAAAAAGGTATTGACCACAGCAATGAGGCCAATCTATTCCACCGGGGTTTGAAGGCACACCAGATTGTGTATGGTAAACGCCTTGTCAACCGCCAGGTATTCCTGCGTTAAAGGCAGCAGCAAGCCCAGAATAGCCATCAGCAGAAACATGGTGATGATTCTATGGCTCATATTACAACCTCCCAAGGAAACTCAGATATATTTCTTGAGCTGCTTTAAGGCCGCTTTTTCCAGTCGGGACACCTGCGCCTGAGAAATGCCGATCTCATCGGCGACCTCCATCTGTGTTTTGCCGGCGAAAAATCTCAGCGATACAATATGCTTTTCCCGTTCATTCAGCTTTTTCATGGCTTCTCTGATGCTGATTTCCTCCAGCCACAGATCATCGGTGTTTTTGTCATCGCTGATCTGATCCATAACCAAAATCGGATCACCACCGTCATTATAAATCGGTTCAAAAAGCGACACCGGATCCTGTATGGCATCCAGGGCAAATACCACTTCCTCACGGGGCAGTTCCAATTCCTGGGCGATTTGCATCACAGTCGGCTCGGCGGAATTGTCCGATACCAGCCTTTCCCTGACCTGCAGGGCTTTATAAGCGATATCCCGCAGGGAGCGGGAAACCCGGACCGGATTGTTGTCGCGCAAGTAACGCCGGATTTCCCCGATAATCATAGGTACTGCATACGTGGAAAAGCGCACATTCTGGCCTAAATCAAAATTGTCAATGGCCTTTATCAGCCCGATACAACCCACCTGAAACAGATCGTCCACAAATTCGCCGCGATTGCTGAAACGCTGTATCACGCTCAAAACCAGGCGCAGGTTGCCCTGTATCAATTTTTCCCTGGCCTCCTGATTGCCTGCCTGCAAATCCTGAAACAACAGCCTCATCTCTTCGTTGCTCAAGACGGGAAGCTTGGAGGTGTTGACCCCGCATATCTCAACTTTATTGATCAAGCCGACATCTTCCCTTCATAATTACAATGGCAACTGATAAAAAATAGTGCTGTTTAAGCACTATATTCCCTTAATTAAATTGTTTACGGCTGGGTTCAGAATTATTCGCGCTTTAATGGTGACAGCCTTGAGGTCCACCTGCGTTATTCGATTTTGCGGATCTCGCGCTGCAGCCGTTTGAGGATCCTTTTTTCCAGGCGCGAAATATAAGATTGTGATATTCCCAGGATATCGGCCACTTCCTTCTGCGTCTTCTCCAATCCGTCCCCCAGGCCAAAGCGCAGCTGAATAATGGTTTTTTCCCGGTTGCTCAATTTGTGCATGGCCTGCCACAACAGGCTTTTTTCTACCTCATGCTCAATGCGTTTGTAAATCATGTCCCCGTCAGTACCCAGTACATCCGATAACAGCAGTTCATTGCCGTCCCAGTCGACATTCAGGGGCTCATCCAAAGAGACCTCGCTGCGGTTCTTCAAGTTGCGGCGCAGGTACATGAGGATTTCATTTTCAATGCAGCGCGAGGCATAGGTGGCCAATTTGATATTCTTCTTGGGCTCAAAGGTATTAACTGCCTTGATCAGGCCGATAGTGCCGATAGAGACCAGATCTTCAATGTTAATCCCGGTATTTTCGAACTTTTTGGCGATATACACCACCAGGCGCAGGTTGTGCTCGATAAGTTTGGCCTTCACCCCGGCATCACCCTGCTCTAGGAGGGCAATCAACCTCATCTCCTCATTTTCCTGCAGCGGTGGAGGCAGTACTTCCGTGGACCCGATATAATGGATAAACTGTGGTATCATCTTCATGATGTACAGCCTGATCAGATTCATCTGCCAGCTTTTTAACAGGCCTCTAATTTCCATGGCAATTCCTCCTATCCTTCCACCATGTCCGCAGGGATCAACAGCTGATAACTGCCCTGCGGATTCAAGCGCTCACGATAGATCCCTATCACCGTATTGGTGTGCATTATATCTTTGGTGCCGATATTCAATACCACCTCATCAGCACGAACCCCCAACAGCATCCCATTCTTTCTCCCAATAGAGGAAAACGGTATAAGTCTCAGGCGATTGGCCCAGCTGCTGGCTATGATCTGCTCTAACAGGGCTTCCTCGCTTGGCGCCTTTTCCACCAGGTTTTGCAGCTCAGGAGGAAGGCAGGGCTTTATTAACTCATATTCAGCCACAATCACCGGTTTGCTGGTGAGCGGGTCTTTTAGCGCATTACCCGTATCCACAAACCCGTGGCCGGTGCAGTGCTGTTTGCCAAATCTCAGCACTACCGGGAATTTCAACAGACCAGGCAATAAATGCTCTTTGATATAGCGCCCGGCAAACATCCCAATGGCCAAAGCGGCCAGCACTGCTACCACTATCCATATTGCCGGAAAGAACTGCACTGACCCGGTGCCGGCCAACAGTGATGAAAGGGCTATGGTTGCTCCGGCTACGGTGAAATTGATCAGGTAAAAATACAGCAGGATCTTGCTGTAATCCTGCCATCGCGCAGGTTTGATGGCCAGGGTCACCAGAATTACCGAAACCACAATCTTGCCGGTGAGGCTGAACAAGGCACTGCCTTGAAAGCAGAGATACCCTACCGCATAGGCTGCTCCCATCAGGGAAGCCACCGCTATGCGGGCATGATGTGGTTTAAGCCCGGACAGCCTGCTGGTTGCCCAGAGGATTATATAATCCATAATGAAGTTGTTGAGAAAAGTCAGATCCAAATAAACTGTAGGATGGTTCAATTCTTTTCACCTTTTTGATAAATTGGGCCGGTTCTATAGTTTAACAGGCTTTTTTCGCCATATACATTCATATGCCAAAACACCCAATTTTAAATACCCCACAGGTGAAGCTTTTGTTCACTATAAACATTCATATTCCCGCGCACTTCTCTACATGCTTAACAGATTATACCAGAGCAGGTGAATATAATTTGTTGGATTTGCCAGGGGTTGAGCCGCATTCTTATCCTATAAAAAACAAAAAACCGAGAATTCCCATTCCCGGTTTTACACACCTATTTTGTGGTATTGGGTTGTTGCGCCCTGCTATCTGCTGTCGGAACGCTTGCGGCTGCGTAAAAATGGCGGTATTTCGAGGTCACCCTTATCGGCAAAGGAGGGGGGACCATCAATGCCCGCTCTGCCTTTGGCGGTCTCGCCCAATCGCGGCTTGTAACCGCTGAAGCCGGTTGCTATTACCGTGACTCGCACCTCATCTTCCAGGCTCTCGATAATATTGGCACCAAAAATGATGTTAGCCTCTGCGTCCACTGCCTGGTGGATAATCTCCGCTGCTTCATAGATCTCGAACAGGGTAAGGCCTGCTCCCCCGCTGATGTTGAACAGTACCCCCTTGGCCCCGTCGATAGAGGTCTCCAACAACGGGCTGGATATGGCCATACGGGCCGCTTCCGCAGCCCGGTTTTCCCCTTTGGCGGTGCCGATACCCATCAAGGCCGAGCCGGTATTTTTCATTACGGTTTTCACATCCGCAAAGTCGCAGTTTATGATTCCAGGCACAGCGATCAGGTCAGAAATGCCCTGTACGCCCTGACGGAGGATATCGTCAGCGATGCGGAAGGCATCATTAAAAGCGGTATTCTTTTCCACCACCTGTAAAAGGCGGTCATTGGGTATGGTTATCAGGCTGTCCACTTCTTCATGCAGATTATGTATGCCGGTTTCCGCCTGCATATTGCGCTTGCGCCCTTCAAAAGTAAACGGCCGGGTGACAACCCCTACTGTAAGGGCTCCCAGCTCCCGGGCTATTCTGGCTATCACCGGAGCACCACCGGTGCCGGTTCCGCCGCCCATACCTGCGGTTACAAAAACCATATCGGCTCCCTGCAAGGCACGCTTGATCTCATCAGCATTCTCTTCAGCAGCCTTAAGGCCAATTTCCGGGTCAGCACCTGCGCCCAGGCCTTTGGTGAGCTTCTCACCTACCTGAATCTTCTTGTCAGCTTTGGACATCCACAGAGCCTGTGCATCAGTATTTACAGCTACAAATTCCACCCCTTTTAAACCGGCTTCAATCATGCGATTGATGGCGTTGTTGCCGCCGCCGCCGATTCCTATGACCTTGATATCAGCAAACTGTTGCATCTCTACGTCGAAATCTAATGGCATTAAATAACCTCCTCTGTCCTTTACCTAAAAAAATCCCTATACCATTCGCCCATTCTGTCAATCAAGGCTGACAGACCGCGTCTATTTTCAAATTTATAAGGTTGAATGTGCTGGGCGGCACAGATTAAACCACCCACCACCGCACCGTAGCAAGGACGCCGGTATTCGCCGGCCAAGCCTGTCACCCTATCGGGAGTCCCTAACCTTACCGGAATTCCCAGATATTCCTCAAACAACTCCGCTATGCCATTTAGCTCGGCACCGCCTCCGGTTACTACAATTCCGGCCGGTATCCTGTCGATAGCATCCATTTGCCGCAATTCCGCAAAGACCAGATGGGCAATCTCCAAAACCCGGGCGGAGATGATCTCGCTTACTAACTGCTGGGAAACCCGCTGCTCAACCTGGCCTTTAACATCCTTGATCACAACAACTTTATCATCATCGTCCGGGCAGGCCATCACCTCGCTGCGTTCTTTAAGACCGGCCGCTTCCTCCAACGAGGTTTTTAAAATAATAGCCAAATCCCTGGTAATATGCTCCCCTCCCAGGGGCAACACCGAGGCGCACAACAGGCTGCCCCGTTCAAATACGCTGACATCTACGGTACCTCCGCCGATATCGACTAAGGCCACACCCATTTCCATTTCAGTAGGCATCAAAACCGCCTCGGCGGTAAACAGCGGATTAAATACCAATGCTTCTATCTCCAGATTAATCCGGTTAGCACTGCGCTGCAGGTTTTGCACCGCAGCGAGGGCAGCGATAATAACAGTAATCTCTACTTCCAGACGGCTCCCCACCATGCCTACCGGTTCCTTGACTCCGTCATAGCCATCGATGATATATTGACGTTCCACCACCTGAACAATAGTCTTGTCAGGCGGAAGTGAGATGTTCCTGGCCGAATGCAGGACTCGGCTCTTGTCATCCTGGGATATCTCGTAGCTGGGGGTTCCAACTGCTACGACGGTATGATTATTTATTGTAGACAGGCTAATACCTGAAAACCCGATGGATGCACTGCTGATTTCAATGCCGGTCAGCCTCTCCAGGGCATTCAAAGCCTCTTCCATATCCTGCGCGGCTAACTCAATGTCAACTATATGGCCTTTTCTCATTCCCCGGGCAGGAATTGCTGATATACCCAAAACATTGATACTGTTTACTGCAACCACTTCAGCCATGGCGGCTTTGACAGTGTGGGTCCCTACGTCAAGGGCAACCACTATATGGCGGTTTTTAATAGTGATTCCCCCTCACTTTAACATCTACATAGAAATACCACAAAATCCTGATTATTCCTTCATTTTGGCCTTAATATTTTTTCATGAGATATCGACGAATTATCGCCAGATTTTGGAACAATCGTACCCCAAAGACCAATACTGCGGCCAGGTACAGGTCGACCCCCAGGCTGTCCCCCAAATAGGCCAAACCCGCCGCCAGCAAGGCATTTACCACAAAACCGGTGGCAAAAATAGTGCTGTCAAAGCCGTCTTCCATATAGGCGCGAATGCCCCCAAATACGGAATCCAACGCGGCCAGAATAGCAATAGACATATATTTTGCATACAATACCGGAAATGAGACCGGTATCTGAAATCCGATAAATAATCCTATCAACAAACAAAAAATAACTACCAACCACATCTTCTATTCCGCCTCATTCTTAAGGATTACCGGCTGAGCATGAGTGAATTTCATGGCCCCGCTGAAAGCAGGCAGCTCCAGCTTGTCGACCTTCTGCAGATTGGTTTGCACACCCAGAATCTTAATGGTTTCCAGGTGACCACCCCTGAGGTTCAAGCCGCTGGCCAACATTTCGGGATCACCGATGGCTTTAATCTCATAGGGTGGGGCAATACGCACCCAGTTTACCAAAATCAGGGTGCCGGCGCACCTGATCTCCGAAACCGCGGTCAGGCGCTCTCCATTTACAGCAATGGCTTCAGCCCCTGAAGCCCGCAATTCGTTGACCAGAGTCAATATGTCATAATCGTGTACAATTCCATAGTTGGGGTTTTCCCCCGATTGCAGGGTACGGTTGCTGTCATTCAGGGTCAAAATGATGCCGGGCCCGCTGACCGGGACCAGCCCAGCCGCCATATTGGCCTTCATGATCTCATCCTGCAGATCAGCCATGGCCTGGTCAACCTGGCGAATATTCTGCAGCTTATCCCGCAGCTCCTGCACTTCTTCATACAAAGCATCACGCTGTTTGGTCACTTCGATGAGGCTCTGGCTAAGTTCTTCCACCCTTCCCGTCTTGAGGCTTTCATTGATAGTCTTCTGGGTCTTGAACTGTATGGCTAACATAACACCAAGAATCAAGCATACTATTGCAATCGTTATCTGAGCATTCCGGCTTCGCATTGCACCATCACCTTTTTAGCTCTACAGGTTTAATCAAGCGTTTTTACAACTGGTGGCCCTTTAAAGCGCAAATCCACGTAGTTGAGCGGGGATTTGCCCTCTTTCTCAAAGTCTTTCTCTATATTTATTATCTGAATAAGGGATTGTACCTTATCTGAAAGCCTCTCTAAATCACCGAATAGGATCTCTGTCCCGTGATTGGTATATAAAATCACCTCTTTAGTCTCATTGACCCAGTGATAATCGGAGATGTCACCTCGGTTGGCAGTCGGAATGGCCTCCCATACCTGGCGAATAGCGGTAATTGCTTCAGGATCTACTGCTTGCCCCAATACTAATTGCTCAGGCTGCTTGTCCATAGTAATTATACAATATTGGTCGGGGGAAAAAGTGTTTAACTTATCGATGACAATGCCTTCCCGGTCAACGCACAAAAAACCACCCTGACAGGGGATCAAAGCCCAGGCCTGCCGTTCGCTGACCTGAATCTCAATGTGTCTGGGCCAGTGCCTGATTACCCTGACATCCTCAACCATGGGGTGCACTTTCAGGGCCCGGCTGATTTGCTGCCCATCGACCGAGATGATATTCATTCCGGTTTGCAGCCCGGAGAGCCTGATAACCTCTTCGGCTCCCAATTTATCCGCGCCCTGCACTGTGATCTTATCGATATAAAAAAAAGAACTGTGCACGAACAGAAATATAGAGAGGAGACTAACCAAAAGGAAAACCGTATACTTTACATACCACAGACTTTTCATAAACTGCCTCTGCCCCTAATTGCTGGATAGATTATAGCAGAATTCGGTGGTAAAATCATCTATCACTGGCCCGGATTCCTGTGGCTATTCTGATATGCAGTATACCATCTTAGGGTGCGGGCAGGCGCTGTATATCCGCGCCCAGCTTTTGCAGTTTGCAGTGCAGCTTTTCGTAACCACGGTCTATGTGTTCCAATTTACACACCATAGTTTCACCACGGGCCTTCAGCCCGGCCAAGACCAGGGCTGCCCCGGCCCTGAGATCAGTGGCTTCTACAGTAGCTCCTTCCAGGTACTCTCTTCCCTTGATTATGGCCACCCGACCTTCTATTTTAATATCCGCGCCCATTCTGCGCAACTCGTTAACATGCATANNACATGCATAAAGCGGTTCTCAAAAATGGTCTCAACAATTATGCTGGTTCCAGGTACGGTAGACATCAAGGCCATCATCTGGGGCTGCATATCGGTGGGAAACCCCGGATAAGGCATGGTTTTAATGTCTGCACTGTGCAGGGCCTGATGTCCGGAAACCCTGACCCAGGAGCCGTTGGAACTGATATCCACACCGATTTCGCGGAGTTTGGCTACCAGGGATTGAATATGCTCTAAAACTATATTATTGATCATGATGTCACCGCGGGTAATAGCTGCGGCCACCATGAAGGTTCCGGCCTCGATGCGGTCAGGTATAACCGTATGCTCCACCCCGTGCAAGCGGCTGACTCCTTCAATGCGTATGGTATCCAGCCCTGCGCCGCGTATTCTGGCCCCCATGCGATTGAGGAAATTCTGCAGATCGATTATTTCCGGTTCCCGGGCGGCATTGCGCAGGATGGTGATACCGGGGGTTAAAGCCGCTGCCATCATGATGTTTTCTGTAGCCCCCACACTGGGGAAATCCAGCAAGGTCTCCTGACCTCCCAGTTTATCAGCTTTTCCGTACATTACCCCACATTCATCGGTAATCTGGTATCCCAAGGCCCTGAATCCCTTGAGATGCAGGTCCATCGGCCGGCTGCCAATAGCACAGCCCCCCGGGTAGGCTACCGTAGCCTTTTTAAACCTGGCCAGCAAAGCGCCCATCACCAGGTTGGAAGCCCGCATCTTCCTGGACAGGTACTCGGGCAGCTCAATGCCAGCCGCGTTGCGGCTGTCGATTATTAATACGTCATTTTCCCTCTTAACTGTCGCGCCAACATACCTGAGCACATCGGACATCACGTTTATATCTTCCAGGTCGGGAACACCGCATAAAACCACCTCATCGGCTGCCATCAGGCTGGCCGCCATAATCGGCAGGGTGGCGTTTTTGGAACCGCTGATATGAACCTGACCTTTCAGGGATTTGCCACCCCTGATGTAATAACTGCCCAATATAGCACCTCCACGGGCGTTAAATCTCTTCCAGAATAGCTGCACCGAGCTTCCAAATATCGCCGGCTCCCATGGTAATGATCAGATCGCCTGGCCGGGATTGAGCTGCTACCAGTGATACCACCGCATCTTTATCGGGCACATAATAGACCTGGGCCTCAGACCCACAAGCGGCTTCATACACCGTTTGGGCTGTAACCCCGGGGATGGCCTGTTCTCCGGCTGAATAAATATCGGTAATAAAAACTGTATCCGCTCCCAGCAGGGATTTGCCCAGGCGCTCTCCCATAAACTTGGTACGCGTGAAGCGATGGGGTTGAAATATCACTGTCAAGCGCCCTTTATGTACCTGCCGGGCTGCTGCGATGGTGGCCTCGATCTCGGTAGGGTGATGGGCATAATCGTCTATCACTGTGATGTTATTCTTTTGTCCCACCAGATGAAAACGGCGCTTGGCACCACTGAATTGCTGCAAAGCCCGGGCGGCCATCTCATATGACAGGCCCAGCTCACCAGCCACTGCCACTGCTGCCACAGCATTAAGGGTGTTGTGCTTGCCGGGAACCGACAAAAGCAGTTCGCCCAGATACTGACCCCGGTGATAGACCCGGCATTGAGAACCCATCTGCCTGGCTTCCCAATTGGTAAAATAATAATCGTTGGAACTGCTTTCACCATAGGTTACCACTCGCGTTGATATCCCCTGCGCCAGCAGCATCTGCACCTGAGGATTATCACCGCAGGCCAGAGCCAGACCACCCTCTTTGACCCGATCAAAATACTGCCTGAAGGCTTTGCGTATGTTTTCGGGGGATCCGTAATAATCCAGGTGATCATCTTCGATATTGGTTATTACCGCAATATACGGCGTCAATTCCAGGAAAGAGGCATCGCTCTCATCGGCTTCAACCACACAGTAGGGACTCTGGCCCAAACGGGCCCCCAACTGGCTGCCCTGCAATTCGCCGCCCAGAATAAAAGTAGGATCAAGGCCTGCTCCGCATAAAGCCTGATACACCATTGAGGTGGTGGTGGTTTTGCCGTGTGCGCCGGCCACGGCGATGGTCTGCATACCATTCACCATACGGGCCAGCATCTGACCCCTCTTTAAAATGGGAATGCCTTTCTCACGAGCCGCAAGCAGCTCGCTGTTATCGTGCGGAATGGCTGAGGAAGCCACCACCAGTTCAACTCCGGGTTTTAGGTTGGCAGGCGAGTGCCCCTGATAGACAATGATATTCTGATTTTCCAATCTGCGGGTTACATCTGTCTTCTGCAGATCCGAGCCGCTTACTTTAATGCCCTGCTCCGCCAGAACTTTGGCAATACCACTCATTCCGGCTCCGCCGATCCCAACCATATGCACCCATTGCACCGACGAGGCGGTCATTTCCTCAACTCCTTCCCTGATCGAATCAGTCAGCATCTACACCCTTATAGTATGCAGCTTTGATAAAAGTGGTTACATAGTGTTCCCTAAGCCTGTCCAGGTTTGGCCCGGTTTTTCATTAATGCCTGGCCTTGATGCGGCTTTTACGACAGTATAATGTCAAGTATATCATTCAAAGCGTTTGGCTTGGCTTCTTTTTTCATATTGGCGGCCATCGCTGATAATAGTTGGGGCTCTTGGCGCAGGCTGATGATTTTATTATATAGAGTATCCCCATCCAGGAACTCATCGATAATCATCTCCACAGCATTTTTTTCCAGCAAGGCCCGGGCATTCTTTTCCTGATGATTGTCGCTGGCGTAAGGATAGGGTACCAGAATGGCCGGTAAACCCAGTATGGCCAGCTCGCTCAAGGTGCCGGCTCCAGCCCTGCATACCGCCAGGTCTGCTACTGCCAGGGCATCTTCAATGTGATCCAGATAAGGCATTAACACCAGCTTTATTTCGCCCTGCCTGATTTGCAGGCTGTTCACCTGCTCCTTTAAGGTTTCATAATGCTTGGGTCCGGTAAGCCATATCACCTGTATAGGCTCCGTCCTCATCCTATCCAGGAATCCCAGCATAGCCCGGTTGATGCTGAGCGCCCCCTGACTGCCGCCAAATGCCACCAGGGTAAAAATCCCCGGCGAAAAATCCCATTTTTTATAAGCCTGACGGCGATCTACCGCGGTGATCGCCGGGCGAACCGGCAGACCGGTTATTGCAATGCGCCTGGCCTGCAGGTATTGAGCGGCTTCCTCGAAGGTGAGCATCACGCAGTCGACTCGGCTGGCCAGTTGCCGGTTGGCCAGCCCCGGCTGCGCATTCTGTTCATGTATGTAACTGCGGCATGAAAAAAAGGTGCTGGCCAGCACCACCGGGAAAGAGGCATATCCACCAGTGCCCACCACCACATCAGGCTTAAAGGATTTTATGATATCCCAACCCTGGAAAAAACTCTTGGGGAACTTGATCAGCGACTGGGAGGCTTTGAGCATTGACGAACGATCGATGCCTGCAATGTCCACCGCTGCATATTCAAAGCCCCTCTGGGGGACGATCACACTCTCCATCCCCTGCCGGGAGCCGACATATAATATGTGAGCCTCGGGACGACGGGCCCGCACCCCCTCAGCAATAGCTAAAGCCGGGTAAATATGCCCCCCGGTGCCTCCACCACTAATTATCATCTTCATGTTTGGCCGCCTCACTTCTGTACTTGCTGGACATGTGAATAAACCTGAATACCTCAGCGATTCATGCTGTAGCGGGATATATTCAGCAACAAACCTACCCCGATCAGGGTAAACAACAAAGACGACCCCCCGTGGCTGATAAACGGCAGGGTAATGCCTGTAACCGGCAATACTCCGCACACTACCCCTATGTTGATTGCGGCTTGAAAGGTTATTAAAACGGTGATCCCGGCCGCTAACAGGCTGCCAAAATTGTCGGGGGCATTTATGGCTATCTTAAAACCGCGCCAGGCGAACAACAAAAACAGGGCGATAACCACTATAGCTCCCAAAAAGCCCAGTTCTTCGCCCAGTATGGCAAAAATGAAGTCGGTGTGCTGCTCCGGCAAGTAAAAGAACTTCTGCCGGCTGCGGCCCAGGCCCAAGCCGAATAAGCCTCCTGAGCCCAGGGCATAAAGGGATTGTATGGTCTGAAAGCCTTCCTCGTTAGCATACTTCCAGGGATTAAGGAACGCGGTAAGGCGCGCCATGCGATAAGGAGCGACTACGATGGCTGCAACAACCGCAGCCGCACCGGCCGCTGCTATAGCGATCAGATGGCTGGCGCGTGCACCAGCCGCCATCATCATGAAAAATATGGTTGCGGCTACCACAAATGCGGTGCCCAGGTCGGGCTGCAACATGATCAGCCCACAAACCACTGCTATTATGGTCAGATAAGGCAAAACGCCTTTGACAAAGTCTTTCATCCTGTCTATATTGACTTCCATGGTGCGGGCCAGAAACATAACCACAGCCAGTTTGGCCAGTTCCGAAGGGGCAAACAGCCTGGCGCTGCCAATGCCCAACCAGCGGTTAGAGCTATTGACTTCTATCCCCAGCGGCGTGACCACTAAAATCAAACACACTAAAGCGATGATCATGGCGGGCAAAGCCAGGCTTTTCAACTTCTGATAATTGATTTTCATGGTGATCAAAAGCGCGCCAATGCCGATTATGGACCAGAGAACCTGGCGTTTAAAAAAATAATAAGCATCACCGTAGCGGACACTGGCAGTAACTGCACTGGAGCTGAACACCATTATCAGTCCAATGCCTAACAGGGTAAGTGCGGTTAAAAACAGTATCAAATCAGGTGGTCCTTTTTTTAATCGCAAAGGTCTGCCTCCCGCAAATGCACTTAAAATCCAGCCATTAGTGTTTCACCAGGCTGCAGAAGATATCTCCCCGCTGTTCATAGTTCTGGAACATATCCCAGCTGGCACAGGCCGGAGAGAGCAAGACTACATCCCCGCTCCGGGCCATTTGCCGGGCCTGCTTGACTGCTGCCACCAAAGTGTCTACCTCATATATATTCTGGAAATCAACATCCATGACTGCCTGCCGGATCTCCTGGCGGGCTTCTCCCAGCAGGATCAAGGCTTTCACCTTCTTTTTGATCACTGAGGCCAGCTGTTCAAAGCGGCTGCCTTTGTTGCGCCCCCCGGCGATGAGTATGATAGGCTGATCAAAGGCTTCCAGGGCTTTGATCACCGAATCCGGGTTGGTGGCTTTGGAATCGTTTATGTACAGGACACCATCGATATTGGCCGCTTCTTCCATACGGTGCCTTACCCCGGGAAAGGTCTTGAGGGCAGAGCCGATCACTTCAGGCCTAACCCCATAGCAAAAGGCCATACCTGCTGCGCACAGGGCATTTTCCATATTATGTCTGCCGCGCAACAATACCTCATTCTGTTTACATATGGGGTGAATCCTGCCCTGATGAGCGATGACGATCTCGCCGTCAGCCAGAAAAACCCCCTGCTGGAGCGGCTGTTTTTGCGAAAAAAACCATACCTTAGCCGGGCAGTTGGCAGCCAATTGCCGCACCAGCTCATCATCATAATTAATAAGGGCATAATCAGTGGAATCCTGGTTTTCGAATATACGGGCTTTAGCGGCCATGTAGGCCGGCATGCTCTTATGCCTGTCCAGATGGTCGGGAGTAATATTGAGCATGCCGCTCACCAGGGGATGGAACTCACGGATGGTCTCCAGCTGAAAGCTGGACATTTCCACCACGATAACCCCTGCAGGCATATCTTCAACCAGCCGGGTCAAAGGGGTGCCGATATTGCCACCAGCGGCAGCCGGCCGCCCGTCTGCCTGAAGTATGTATTCCAGCAAGGCCGTGGTGGTGGTTTTACCGTTGGTGCCGGTAACTGCCAGCACACTAACCAGGGGACTTTTTATCTGATAGGCCAGCTCAACCTCACCGATAACCGGTATGCTGTGCATAAATGCCTGGCGAAAGGGCTCAATCTCCAGTGATATGCCCGGACTGGCTACCAGCATATCATAGCGCACCGGCTCTATCTGCGGGTATCCTCCGGCATGTATTTTCACCCCTTGTTTTAACAGCTCATCAACCAAAGCATAATCTAAACTGTCCAGGGGTTTAATGTCACATATCTCGACTGAGGCACCATGCCGGGTCAGGGCCAGGGCAGCGGCCTGCCCGCTTTTGCCCAATCCCACCACCAGAACCCGCTTATCTGCCAGCTCCAATCTATTTCACACTCCATTCATGATTACAAGCTTGACGGCCACAAACTGATCACACCGATTAGTGCACCACAAAAGGCCAACAGCCAGAAAAACCTGACCACCTTTGGTTCAGGCCAGCCCTTCAATTCAAAATGGTGGTGCAGTGGGGCCATTAGAAACAGGCGCTTGCGGGTAGTCTGATAGGAGATTACCTGCAAAGCCACACTCATGGTCTCTAACACATAGACCCCACCTATCAGGATCAAGACCAATTCGGTTTTGGTCAAAGCCGCCATGGCGGCTACCGCTCCGCCCAGGGCCATTGAGCCGGTGTCGCCCATAAATACCCGGGCAGGATGATGATTGTAGATCAAGAAGCCCAGACAGGCCCCGGCCAGAGCAGCGGAAAAAGTCATAATCTCATGGTGGCCGGTCAGCCTGGCCACTATTATGTAAGCTATGGCCACGAAGACCGTCACCCCGGCTGCCAGGCCATCCAGGCCGTCAGTGAGGTTGACCGCATTGGAGGAGCCTACCAGGACCACAATCAAAAATAACACATAAGCTGCACCTAAATCCACATAATTATCGGTAAAAGGTATCAGAATATCGGTGCCGCGATTAAAATAGCAGATCAGAAACAGCCCATATAAAAGCCCAATCAGAAGCTGCAGGCCCAGTTTCTCCCGGGCGCGCAAACCCAGGGAGCGTTTGAGCACTACCTTGATATAGTCATCCCAGAAGCCGATAGCCGCTAAAGCTATCATCACCAAAACTGCAGTGAGGGCTTCAATTCCTGAACCGGCGGTAATGAAGGTAGCCACCATCACCCCGGTGATTATCATTACACCGCCCATGGTAGGGGTGCCAGCCTTGGCCATATGCCGCTTGGGCCCGTCATCGCGAATATTCTGGCCAAATTTCAGGCGGGTTAGCAGCGGTATTATCAATGGCCCCATAAGTGCGGTAACTATGAATGCTATGGCCGCCGCCAGAATACTGTACCAAATAGCTTCCATCATCACGTCTCCTGCATCGATATTATGCTCGGTTCAGTTCGTCAAGTATCTTTTTGGCTACCTTGCGGTCATCAAAATCCAGCTTCCGGCCTTTAACCAACTGGTAGGTCTCATGTCCTTTGCCGGCAATTATTACCAGATCGCCAGGGCGAGCCAGATTTAAAGCATGTTTGATGGCTTCTGCACGGTCCACTATAATAGCATACCTGGAATGAGTAACTTTTTCCATTCCCGGTATAATATCAGCGATGATGGCCTCCGGTTCCTCGCTGCGCGGGTTATCCGAGGTAACTACGCAGAAATCGCTATACCGCGCTGCGATTTCCCCCATCAAAGGCCTTTTGCTGCGGTCGCGATCCCCGCCGCACCCAAAAACAGTTATCAGCCGGCTTCCTGCCAGTTCTCGCGCAGTGCGCAAAATATTCTCCAAACCATCAGGGGTATGGGCATAGTCTACCACTACCGTAAAATCATGAGAAGAGAATACCTCCTCAAATCGGCCTGGTATGCCTTCCACCTTGAGCAAGGCCTGCTTTATGATTTCGGGGTCGATACCTTCAGCCAGGGCTACGGTTATGGCAGCCAGGGCATTATACACGCTGAACATGCCGATGAGCCGCATTTCGACCTCAAAGCGCAGCTTATCAAAAACCACCGTAAAGCAGGTGCCGGATAAACTGATATCCACATTTTCAGCCCGCACCCCGGCCCCGGGCTGAAGCCCGTAAGTATAAAGCCTGCTTTTGGCAGCTTTGATAAACTGGTCCGCAAAGGGGTCATCATAATTTACGCAACAAAAGCTATGCTCTTCTTCCGGGATGTTGTGGAACAGTTTTAACTTGCTTTGCAGGTAGTTTTGCATATTCTCATGAAAATCCAGGTGATCCTGGCTCAGATTGGTGAACACAGCGGCTACAAAACGGATTTGATCCACGCGGTTTAAAGCCAGGGCATGTGAGGAAACCTCCATTACCAAATATTCGGCCCCTTGTTGGCGGCACTTATCCATGAAAGACTCTATTTCCACCGCTTCAGGGGTGGTATGGCCTGAATCTACCTGCAGATCTCCCAGGCGGGCATATAAGGTCCCCATAATCGCAGTTGGCCAGCCTGCTTCTTGATGAATGGCCTGGATCAAATGGGTGGTTGTAGTCTTGCCATTGGTTCCGGTAACACCGATCACTTTTATATCATGGCTGGGGTAGTGATAAAAACGCGCCGCCAGAACGGCCAGCATAGCCCGGCTGTCATTCACCACTATATAGGGGAAAGCTGCCGGCACCCCCGGCACGGCTCTTTCGGCTACGACCGCCACCGCACCGGCTTGAATAGCAGATGCAATATACAAATGCCCATCGGTATTAATACCCTTAATAGCGACGAACAAGGCTCCGGGTAGAACCTTTCTGGAATCATAGGCAATTTGTGTAATCTCCGGATTGCTTTGCATGGATTGGGATTGAACGTCGCTTCCCTCGAGAAGATCGGACAGTTTCATCAGCGTTACCTCACAATGTCAGGCATAATTATAATGCCGCTTCATATGACCTGCCACATCATTCGCCTATGGGCTGGAATTTGACTGTGACCGTAGAGCCCCCGGTAATGACCTTGCCAGGCTCAGGGCTTTGCTGATAGGCCAGGCCATAGCCTTCCGGCATCAGATGTAAACCCAGATCTGCCAGGATTTTAGCCACTTCTCGCATAGACTTGCCCTGCAGGTCCGGTACTGTGACCGGCCCCCCGTGACTGGTCTTATCCACCTGCGAAAGGTCGATTATCACCTGCTGACCCGGTTTAAGCCTGGTGTTGGCCTTGGGGGTCTGCTGCCACACCACATTGCCGCTGCCATTCACCTTAACCTGCAGGCCGCGGGATCTGACCAGGGCAGCAGCCTCTTCCAGAGGCAGGTTGACTACATCTGGAACCACTACCATTTCCTCTGCTGGTAGGGTTTGCTCCGCACTGTCATCTTTATACAAAGGCTCTTCCAGATAGCGCAGGGCATCCTGCATGATATTCTTAAACACCGGCGCTGCCACCCAGCCCCCGTAATAAGGATAACCCTGGGGGGCATCAACGGCTACAATACACAGCAGGCGCGGTTTATGCACCGGGGCATAGCCGATAAATGAGGCTATATACTCATTGGGGAGATATCCGCCCCCTGGCGCTATTTTTTGCGCGGTGCCGGTTTTGCCGCCGACCCGATAGCCTTCAATATAGGCATTTTTCCCGGTACCGTTAATAACCTCCCCTTCCAGGATCATGGATAAACGGTAGGCGGTTTCTTCAGATATAACCTGGCGCACTATGGTGGGCTGGTTTTCCTGCAGTACATTACCGCTCTGGTCGACTACCTTTTTGACCAGATAGGGCTTCATCAATTTTCCCCCGTTAGCTACGGCGGCAACCGCATTACAGAGCTGCAGCGGGGTGACGGCATTGGCCTGCCCCATGGACATGGTGGCCAGGTCGATCTGTTTGGCACGCCCCTGCGGAACCAGTATTCCCGCTGCTTCCCCCGGCAGGTCAATGCCGGTGGGCTGACCAAAACCAAAAGCATTTAAATATTGATAGTACTTTTCCATACCCAAGGTTAACCCTACCTGCACGAAAGAAACGTTGCAGGAGTTTTCAACGATTTGGGCAAAGGTTTGCTGGCCATGGGCTCTGCGGTTGGTACACCCAATGGTTTCTTTGCCCACTTTGATAGATCCCGAACATATAAACGGGGTGTTTTCATTCACTATGCCTTCCTGCAATGCCATGGCAGCGGTGGTGATTTTCATCGTTGAGCCGGGTTCATAAGCATTGCTGATGGCCCAGTTGCGGCGGTTGCTGTCCGGGTAGTCGCCGTAATTATTGGGATCAAAAGTGGGGCGATTGGCCATGGCCAGTATTTCCCCGGTATGGGGATCCATGACGATAACCGTAGCAGCCTTGGCCTGCCTTTCTTTAAACACTTTGTCAAGTTCCCGCTCGGCAATATATTGAATGGTTTCATCAATGGTCAGGATCAGATTGGCACCATCCACCGGCGGGACATAGTGGTGAGTGGCTTCAGGAATAGGGCGGTTGGCAGCGTCATGCTCAATTACTATACGCCCCTTTTGTCCCCCGACCAAATCGTTGTAGTAATAATCGATACCTTCCAGGCCGGTATTGTCTACTCCGGATATTCCCAAAACGTGCGCTGCCAGTGAGCCTTTGGGGTAGTAGCGGCGGCTTTCTTCGGTGAGCCCGATCCCGGGCAGATCCAGTTCCCTGATCTGCTGGGAAAGCTCGGGTTCAATCTGACGCTTGATCCACTCGAATGAACTTTGCCTGGTTATGCGGTCATAGACCCTGCTTTCATCCATACCCAGGACTGCAGCCAGCTTTTGCGCTATTTCCTGTTCTTTCTTGCTGGCCAATACCTCGGCGGGAATGGCATAAACTGAGTCTGCACTGACCGATATAGCCAAATCATGGCCATTACGGTCATAGATAATGCCCCGTTTGGATTCCACCGGGACATCACGGGTTCGATTCTGAGCTGCCTTCTCGGACAGCTCGGCCCCGCGAACGAACTGTACCCAAAACATCCTGCCCCCCAGGATAAAAAAGCCCAGGGTAAATAGCAAAAAAAGCGTGGCAATACGCTTTCTGACCAGCAGACGACTGGTACTTTGCATTTTGGCCTACCTCGTTTTTTATGATTATTTAATGATTGTGCTCTGCGAGCTGTACCAGACTGGCATATATTTTATGCAGGGTTTTTTCCTCGTTGCTGCTTACGACGACTGGAGCAGGAGCTTCAGCAGCAGTGCCGGACTTCTCCGCACTGACACTGGCCACCTTGATGTGTTCTTCCGGTTTATACATGCCCAAATGGGTCAATGCATAATTTTCCACATAGTCCAAAGATACCTGTTTTTCTATCTCATATTGCAGACGCTGATTGGATGCCTCCAGTTGACGGATATCTTCTTCCAGCTGTACAATCTGGTACCCAAGAGTGGCAGCCTGCAAGCACAAAAACACCAGAACCAATCCATACACAAATGCGCATAAACCAAGCTTTACCAATACTTTTCCCACCGATACCTTACGGTAAACCTTTTTTACCCGCCGGGTCCGGGAGACTGGTTGAGGTTCTGCCATTTCCCATTGCTTGGCATATTGATAGCCCACCTGTACCATGCTTATTCTTTCCCCCTGTTTCATAGAACTGCTATCTTCCTGGCTACCCGCAGCTTAGCGCTGCGAGCCCGAGGGTTGACAGCTAACTCGGCCTTTCCGGGCACAATGGCCTTCTTTGTCACTATCTCCAGGCTGGGCCGGCAATTACAGTTGCAAACCGGCTGCCGGGGCGGACAAACACAGGTCCTGGCCTGCTCCGCATAAAACCTTTTAACTATTCGATCTTCCAGAGAATGAAAGGTGATGATCAACAATCGGCCTCCGGGTTTTAACGCTTCCACCGCTTTGGGCAGGCCTGCCTCAAGGGAATCCAATTCATTGTTGACCGCAATCCTCAAGGCCTGAAAGGTCCGGCGCGCAGGGTGCTTGTCGCGCCGGTAGCGGGCCGGTATGGCCTCCTTGATGATGGCAGCTAACTCCGCAGTGGTGGAAATCAAACCCTCCTGGCGTTTTTTTGCGATAGCCCGGGCGATCTGCCGGGCAAATCGCTCCTCGCCGTAAGCAAATATGATGCGGCTGAGTTCTTCCTGGGGCAGCTGATTTACCAGGTCCGCAGCCCTAATGGGCTGCTCGCGGTCCATTCTCATGTCCAGCTCAGCCTCGGCATGGTAACTGAACCCGCGCTCCCCTTCATCCAACTGAAAGGAAGACACCCCCAGGTCCATCAAAATCCCCTCAGCCTGTCCGTTTTCATCCTCATCCAGGAATTGATCCAGATCCTTAAAATCACCGTGCACCAGGCGCAGTCCTGGATGAGCCAGGGTACGGGCGGTTTCCCGCAGTACCTCACCGTCTTTGTCGATGCCTAAAACCCTGGCATCGGCCTTGAGGTGGGGGAGCAATTCCCGCAGGTGGCCACCTCCACCCAGGGTACAATCAATATAAAAACCGTGGGGGTCACCCAGCCAGTATTTGATGACCTCGTCCCGCAAAACCGGTATATGCACCATTTTCACTCCTAAATGCCCAGCCCGTCAGCGATTCTTGCCACTGTGCTGGCAGTGGCTTGATTATAGCGTGCCCAGTTTTGCGGCGACCATATCTCAACCCTACGGCCTACCCCTACGATCAAGAGCTCTTTGTCTATTCCGGCATACTCCCGCAGGTGTGCCGGCAGGACAGCCCGGCCATTTTTATCCGTTTCCAGTTCGGCTGCCCCAGAAAAGAAAAATCGTTCAAAGGAGCGCACATCCCCGCTGGTAAAGGGGAGTTCCCGCAGTTTGTCAGCTAAACGCTGCCATTCGCTCAAAGAGTATACAAAGATGCAATTGTCCAATCCCTGTGTGCATACAAAGGTATCACCCAGTTCTTCTCTGAACTTGGACGGTATGGTGATCCTGCCTTTGCTGTCCAATGAATGCTGGTATTGGCCCAAAAACATCCTGTTCGCCCCTGGAATTATTATCGTGTGGGATAACAAACCACTTTAAACCACTTCATACCACTTTTTTATTCTATGTTGGGAAATGGTTCCCCTTCTTTGTGAACATTGGAACAAAGGTAGGTTCCTGTCGGCTTGAGTTACTATAGAGGGCAAAATCCCGATATACCGGGCTTTTTGTTGCTTTCAGTCTGTCAGCCAATCCCTTTTTTTTACAAAATTCGTGCTAAAGACCTGATAATATTAGGACTATTTTCCTGATAGATAAAGGTATATTTCCCATCTATTGTCCCAGTCATGTATATGAAATATGGGATATTTCGGCGATAGAAACTTTTTACGCCCGGCTTGTAGCCTAAATTGTAAACCACAGCCGGGATTCGACACCCTTCATTCGCTGAGAAGAGGCTGTAATCAAAGGTCTACCACCATTGCCGGCGAATTCCTTGAGATTTCAGCTTCCCCACTTCTGGGGGAAATGAGCGGCGATTTGGCGTTTACGGTAATTTTTTCCTCATTGCTTTTCCCGCTTGGGTCAAAAAACTTTTCAGTCTGACGCTTCCCAAACAATAACCGGGCTGAGGGATACTCTCAGCCCGGTTATTTATCTTATTAACCGGCAATGTGTCTCAAAGCCCTATCATTTCTATAGTTCGTACAGGCTTTTCTCGTCTATGAAGCGTATGCCCTGCTTATCGAAGGCCTCCTTGGCACGTTCCATGTCCTCCACCTTGAATATGATCAAGGCGTCGCCGTCTTTGGTTCCCAAAAAGGCATAAAGGTACTCTATGTTGATGTTTTCCTCAGCCATACGTTCCAATACTGAGGCCAGACTGCCCGGCCGGTCGGGAAGTAAAACGGCGATAACCTCGGTCTGGCTTACGGTAAAGCCCTGTTCCTTCAAAATGCGATAGGCTTTGTCGGGATCATTTACGATCAGGCGCAGGATGCCGAAATCAGAGGTATCAGCAATTGACAGAGCGCGGATATTCACCTGGGCATCGCCCAAAACCCGGGTTACATGGGCTAACCTGCCTGCCTTGTTTTCGAGAAAAACAGAAATCTGTTTGGCCATAATTACTCCCTCCTATAATTATCTGTTATCGATAATCCTCTTCGCCTTGCCTTCGCTTCTGGCAATGGATCTGGGCTCTACCAGCCTCACTTTAACTGACACACCCAATCCGCTGTCCAATTCGCGGGTGATTCTGGCCTCAAGCTCTTCCAGCCTTCTGACCTCGTCACTGAAGGTTTTTTCCGAGACCTCTACCTGAACCTCGAGCCGGTCCAGATTGTTGACCCGATCCACCACCAGCTGGTACTGAGGCTCGATACCGGGTATCTGCAACAAAATACTCTCCACCATGGAGGGAAATACATTGACCCCGCGGATGATCAACATATCATCAGAGCGGCCCAGTATTTTCTCAATGCGGGCATGGGTGCGGCCGCACGCACAGGGCTCGCGCAATATCCTGGTGAGATCGCGGGTGCGGTAGCGCACCAGGGGTAAGGCCTCTTTGGTCAATGAAGTGATAACCAGCTCTCCCCGCTCACCATAGGGCAGAACCTCCCCGCTGTCCGGATCGATTATTTCCGCTAAGAAATGGTCCTCCGCCAGATGCAGGCCATTTTTACAGGCGCATTCCGAAGCTACCCCGGGCCCGATAAGCTCGGTCATGCCATATACATCATAAGCGTCGATCTCCCATTTGCTTTCAATTTCTTTGCGCATATTCTCCGACCAGGGCTCAGCGCCGAATAATCCGGATTTGAACCTGAACTCGGAGCGATTCAAACCTGACCGCAGGAACTCCTCATACATCACCAGGGCATAGGATGGGGTACAGCCCAACAGGGTGGTGCCATAATCGTGCATCAGCATGATCTGTCGCCGGGTATTGCCCCCGGAAGCGGGCAATACTGCTGCCCCTATCTTTTCCGCCCCATAATGGGCTCCCAATCCCCCGGTGAACAGTCCGTAGCCCCAGGTAACCTGTATGACCGAGTCAGGGGTAGCTCCGGCACCGGTCAGGGCCCGGGCCATAACCTCGGCCCAGTTTTCGATGTCGTTCCTGGTATAAGCGGCTACAGTCGGCTTACCGGTGGTTCCGGATGAGGATTGGATGCGCACCACATCGCGCATGGGAACAGCCAGCAAGCCGAACGGGTAATTATCGCGGAAATCCTGCTTGGTTAGAAAAGGCAGATACTTGAGGTCTGCCAGGGTATTGATATCCTGAGGCTTAATCCCGGCCTCATCCATCTTGGCTCTATAAGCTGGAACAGAGCTGTAAACCCGGCTGACGGTTTCTTTCAACCTGCTCAACTGCAGTTGATCCAACTCTTCCCGGGGCATACACTCCATTGCTTGATTCCAAATCATCTATTCTCCCTCCTATTAAGGTTTTCCTCTACATAGCCATACCTGCATCCGGCTTTAAGCGGGCACTCCCCGCAGCCTGGACGCTGTTTCTTACAGTGCTCTGCGCCCAACTTGACCAAAAGGGCATGGTATTCATTGTACAGTTCGGGTTGTGGGGGCAGGTGACGGTGAAAATAGCTTTGCAGTTCCTGGTACTCTATCTCCTCATGAACCATTCCCAGACGTGAAAGTATCCGCCGTGTGTAGGCATCTACTACAAAAACCGGATGTCCGCCGGCATAGAGCAATATGGAATCGGCTGTTTCCGGCCCGATACCCCACAGATTCAGCAGCTCCTTGCGCAATGCTGCGGTAGGATTATTGAACATACGGTCAAGGTCTCCCTCAAAGCGGCTGTTAATCCAGGTTAACAGCGTTTTCAGCTTACGGGCCTTTTGACGATGGTAGCCGGTAGAATGGATTAAGTTGGATAAAGTATCCTCATCCAGGTGCAAAAGGGCCTTAAAGTCCATGTTGCCCGTGTTTTTCAGGTTGTTGATGGCCTTCTCCACATTTCTCCATGCAACCCCCTGAGTCAGTACAGCACCGACGATTACCTCCAGCCTGCTTTCAGCAGGCCACCAGTAACGGGGGCCAAAGGCTTTATAAAGAAGGTCATATATAGTCATCAAGGAGAGCAGGTGCGTTTCTGTCACTGCATACAATCCTTCCCGAATATAGTTCTTGGCTCTAAAATCGGGGTTAAGCCAGGTCCAGCAAGCGGTTGACGGCCTGTTGAGCCATCAGCAGACCGGCGCTGGCGGTAACCGTGACCATGCTGCCCAATGCGGCCGGATTGGTTTCCGCAGCGGGCCGCCGCGGCTGCTCGCGCGAGTAAACCACTTCCAGGCCTTTCACGATACCGTCTTTGCGCAGTTCTCTGCGCACCCTGCGGGCCATGGGACAGACACTGGTTTGGCTGATGTCGGCTACGGCCAGTAAGCGGGGGTCAATGCGGTTGGCCGCCCCCATACAGCTTATCAACGGTATCCCCTGTTTTATACAGGTTTTAATCAAATGAAGCTTATCAGGAAGGGAATCGATCGCATCCAGGACATAATCATAGCTTCGATGGGCAAAGACCTGTTGACTGGTTTCGGGGTGATAGCGAAGGGTAAACTGGGTCAGGTCTAAGGCAGGATTGATATCCAGCATTCGGGCGGCCATAGCCCTGGTCTTGAATTCTCCCAGGGTACTGTGCATGGCAGGCAGTTGGCGGTTCAAATTGCTGGTCTCAATTCTGTCGCTGTCCACTATGGTAATGTGACCAACGCCTAAACGAGTGATGGCTTCAGCGGCATAGGAGCCTACGCCCCCCAGGCCAACTACCAGAATATGCGAATGCTGCAGTTTCTCCATGGCCCGATCCCCCAAAAGGATTCGGGTACGCTGCCAAATATCTGCCATAACACCCAGCCTGACCTCAATATAAAAACCCCACCGAGCCGTGGCAACCGTCGTTTAAACCTGCTTCGCAGGTGGGTGCCCTCCCACATGTATAATGTTTCCCGGTATATCCGGGCATACAGCCACATGTGGAGACCAAGCTCCCTAGTTGTTGGTGTTGGCAAAAACTGAACGGCTGTTCTCACGAACACAGCAGGGATAGATAATTCCTATATCTTTAGCAAAACTATAACATATCCGGGGCCCGGCTTTCAAGGAATCGCCCCGGCATAATCCCACCAAAATTTACCAAGAGGTTTATTTTTCCTTGATTTTAAGGGACAATTCCCTGAGCTGCCGGGGACTTACCCGGGATGGGGCCCCAGTCAAGGGGCAGACCGCGCTTTGCGTCTTGGGAAATGCGATCACATCACGGATGCTCTTGCGGCCGGTCATTATCATCAAGAGGCGGTCAATGCCGAAAGCAATCCCGCCATGCGGGGGGGGGCCGTATTCAAAAGCCTCCAGCATGTATCCGAATTTCTCCTGGGCTTCTGCCGGGCTCATTCCTACCCGGTCAAACATCATTTCCTGCCAGTCGCGGCGGTGAATGCGGATGCTGCCGCCCCCGACTTCAGTGCCGTTTAACACCAGGTCATAGGCCCTGGCTTTGACCCGCAAAGGCTCGCTGTTCAGGAGCTCGATATCTTCCGGGCGCGGTGAGGTGAACATATGATGCACCGCTACATAGCGCTCTTCCTCATCATCGTATTCCAATAAGGGGAAATCGTATACCCAGGTGAAATTGAATTCCTGCGGGTCAGCCAGCTTGAGGCGCCGCGCCAGTTCCAGGCGCAAAAAGCCCATTACCCGGTTGACCACCGCTGCAGTATCGGCTCCGAACAACAGCAAGTCTCCGGGCTTGGCATTCAGTGCAGTCATAATGCCGTCTATTTCATCCTGACTGAGGAACTTGGTTATGGGCGATTTCAGTTCGTTTTCGCTGCAGGCGATCCAGGCCATGCCTTTGGCCCCGCTGTCCACCGCCAGTTTCCCCATTTCATCGATCTCGCGCCGGGTCCAGGAAGCACAGCCAGCAGCATTGATAGCCCGCACCACGCCCCCGTTCTGTATGGCCTGGGAAAATACCTTGAACTGGGTATTGCGCAGTATATCGGTCAGATCCACTATTTCCAGCCCAAAGCGCAGGTCCGGGGCATCGCTGCCATATCTGGCCATGGCCTCATCATAGCGGATACGCGGAAACGGGGTCTTAATGGTCCGGCCTATCTGGCTGAAGAGCACTGTCATCAGTTCTTCCACCAGGCTGAAAACATCCTCTTCATCGATAAAGGACATCTCCATATCAAGCTGGGTGAATTCGGGCTGACGGTCTGCGCGCAGATCCTCGTCGCGAAAACAGCGGGCGATTTGAAAATACTTATCCACTCCCGCCACCATCAACATCTGCTTGAATATCTGCGGCGATTGGGGCAGGCCGTAAAAGCGCCCCGGATGCACCCGGCTGGGGACCAGATAGTCGCGGGCACCTTCAGGTGTACTGGAGGTCAAAATCGGGGTCTCTACCTCGATAAAACCCCTGTTGTCCAGGAAATCGCGAATGGTTTTAACGATACGGTGCCTCAGCATGAGATTATCCATCATCTCAGGGCGGCGCAGATCCAGATAGCGGTATTTAAGACGCAGGTTCTCATCCACTTCTATATCGTTCTCAATATAAAATGGCGGGGTTTTGGCCCGGTTGAATACCTGCAATTCGGCTACCCAAATCTCAACCAGTCCCGTTTTCAGGTTGGGGTTTTCGGTGTCTTTAGGCCTTCTCATCACAGTGCCGCGAATCGCCACCACATGCTCTCCCCTGACCTGTTCGGCTACCGCAAAAGCGGCTGCATCCACCTCCGGGCTGCACACGGCCTGAATAATGCCGGAACGGTCACGCAGGTCAATGAAGATCAAACCTCCATGGTCGCGGCGGGTATTGACCCAACCATTGAGCACCACCTCACAGCCTACCTGGTCAATCCCGATCTGTGTTGCATAATGGGTTCGTTTCATTAGGCCTGCTCCTCCTCATTCTGTTGCAAAAGATTTTTTATGCCTGGAATCAAGTCAGCCCTGGAAATGGCTACCTGTCTCTTGCTGGTCATATTGCGAACGGTGACAAAACCCGCTTTGACCTCCTCGTCGCCCACCAATAAGACCAGTGGAGCCCCGAGCTTATCAGCGTATTTCATCTGTGCCCTGGCTTTGCGGTCCATGTAGTCCTTGTCGGCAGCTATGCCGGCAGCTCTCAGTTCCTGCAGGATTGAAATAGCGATGTCCTCATACTGTGCTTCCATTACGGCTACAAAAACCTCAATACCATTCCTGTGCTGATTAAGCGTATGGTTTTGCTGCATCGCCAGCAACAGCCGCTCCAGTCCTAAGGCAAAGCCGATTCCCGGCAGATCAGGACCATCGATGGCCTTCACCAAGCCGTTGTAGCGACCTCCGCCGCCCACCGCGCTCTGGGCCCCAATCCCGGGGATATGGATCTCAAAGGCGGTGTTGGTGTAATAATCCAGGCCTCTTACCAGCTGATCATCATGCAGGAAAGATATGCCGTGGCCTTTTAAGGTCTCTTGCACCCGCTGGTAGTGCCGGGCACAATCTGCACAGAGATGATCCAACAAACGCGGATATCCGGTTATAGCCTGGTGACAGCCCGGGTTCTTGCAGTCCAGAACCCGCAAGGGGTTCTGCTGGTAGCGCTGCTGGCAATCGGGGCAAAGCTCTTTACAAAACGGCTTAATATGGTCTAACAGGGCCTGGCGATAGCTGTCGCGACAGGATGGACAGCCTACTGAATTGAGGTGCAGCCGGTATTCTTTAAGCCCGATGGCCTTAAGCATCTGCACCATCATCATCAATACTTCGGCATCCACCATCGGGCTGGCACTGCCAAAAACCTCGACCCCGAACTGGTGGAACTGCCGGTAGCGTCCGCTTTGGGGGCGGTCGTAGCGAAACATCGGCCCGTAATAGAACCACTTTATGGGCAGCAATCCTGTATGGGCGCTGTGTTCTATCAAGGCCCGGGCGCAACTTGCGGTCATTTCCGGCCTAAGTGTTAGGCTGCGTCCGGATTTATCATAAAAAGTGTACATTTCCTTGCTGACGATATCGGTACCTTCCCCCACCCCCCGCTCAAAAAGCTCGGTGTATTCGAACAGCGGGGTGCGGATTTCCTGGTAGCCGTACAGCCGGGCTACTTCTTTAAGACGCTCTTCTAAAACCTGCCAGCTCCGGGAAACGGGAGGCATGATATCGTATGTGCCCCGGGGGGCTTTGATAGGCATAATTTCCTCCAGAATTTTCAAAATCGGGTAGAATAGCGGTCATTATCATGGATAATTCTAATTTAATGCCCTAAGCTTGTCAACTTTGCTAGATATCAGCCTATCTACGCTCTGGCAGTAAGCCGCGGGATTTTTTGGATTATAAAATGAGTCCAGTCGGCCTGCTTCAAGATCGATGAACTTGCTGCCGGCGCCTCCACCCAGCCCGATGATGGTCTGCCTTTCCTCTATCATCTGAATATTGTACAGGCAAAAGGCGCCCGGCCTGGCATAACCCAGGTTTTCCATGCTGGCTTTCATGTATTTCTGCCGGTACAGATAATAGGGCACATAGCCGGCCTGGCGCAGCAATTGGCTGAATAAGGTCACCCCGGCTTCCACCTGCCTGATTCTCTGCTGCGGGGTAATCCCATTTTCCTTTTCAGCCATGAGAGAACCCCTTTTTAAAGCCAGGGTATGAACAGTGATGTTATCCGGGTTCAAACTGAGAACCTGTTGTGCTGTGTTCGTGTTTTCGCTCAGGCCTTCCCCAGGAAGGCCTATGATTACGTCCATATTGATTTTTTCGATTCCAACTTCCCTTACCCAATTAAAGCATTTGATCACTCCTTCCTTATCATGATGCCTGCCGATGACGGCCAGGGTAGCATCATTCATGGTTTGAGGGTTGATGCAGATGCGGTTTACCCCGTTATCCTTCAAGACTTTAAGCTTTGGGATATCCAGGGTATCCGGCCTGCCCGCCTCTACAGTGATCTCCACGGTGTGCTGGCTAATATAACCGCCGGCTCTGAGCTCGGCAAAAAGCTGCTCCAGATGATAAGTGGAGAGCACTGTAGGGGTGCCCCCGCCCAGGTATACAGTCTGCACTTTTAAGCCCTGTTCCCGAAGACAGGCTGATATGGCCCTGATCTCCTGGAATAAGGCTTCAAGAAAAGGAACTATATCGGCTTCATAGTCTTTCACCACCGCCCCGGGAAAAGAGCAGTAATAACAGCGCGAAGGGCAATAAGGAATGCCCAGGTAAACACTGACCCATTGGCCGGCCTCATCCGCTGAGTGCAGATAGGGCCGGTTGGCACTGGCAATCTCCACCAGCAAGCGGGCCTTTTCCGCCTCCAGGCGGTATTCGCTAAGCAGGCGTTGTTCTATCTGCGCAGGGGTCAGGCCTTGATCAAAAAGGCGGTGCACCAGTTTGACCGGCCTCATCCCGGTTAGAATGCCGTAGCGGTTGATATTGCTCCCGGTCAGCTCACAGAGCAGATCATAGGTAAAGGCTCTGACCTGCTGCTTGGCCCAGTTTGAAAGCCCTCTTCCGACGTCCTGCGGTATGGCACATTTCTCCTGCCTGCGGAGCCGGCCCTGCGGGGTGTCAACTTGCGCCGTTATCGAGACCGCCTGCTCCTCAATGGCCAGGCTCAAGTCGAAGTTGATATCCCCCGGGCCTTCTGTGCAGGCTATCTCACAGCCGGGATATGCCATGCGCATCAGCTCATGAATGCTGTCATACAGGCTGTTGGGTTGTAAATTCAGAACTATCCGCACTATTGATCCTCCCATTATGTTTCTCTCCGAGCGATTATAATTGTGTCTGATGCAGTTTCTTTTAATGCATTATCAAGCATGTGGGCATCTCTTTTTCAAATCGGTTGCTATACAAGCCCTGATTTGTACAGAGCGAACCTTCCCGGGTAAGCGAACTTACCTGACCTATCCTGATTCGCCCTTAGACATCATCCCAGAAAACGAAACAGGCCTCTCTCCACCAGGGACGAGAGGCGAACTTCCCGCGGTACCACCCTATTTGCCATAAGGCCGCTCTGTTATCAGGATACGGGATCTAACCTTAAGGCCTGAAAAACAAAGGCTTCACATCCTTTTGGGACGCGAAGCCTGGGCTTACACGCATTAACCACCCAACGGTTTAGGGGCCTTATGATAAGGATACAGGTTTAATCCGATATCCCCCCTCTTTTAACGGTAAGGGTTCCGCCTCGACCTACTTGCAAGCGTTTCAGCCGGGTGCTCCCAAGTGAACTTCAATTTGCTTCCTCATAGGGCTGCTTACAGCCGCTGGCAGCCCCTCTCTGCATGATTTCACAAACCTACTTTACTTGTTCATCGCATTATCATTATTGATGATAGATGAATGATACCATACTGCAGAACACCTGTAAAGATTGACAAACCCCAAATTTTTGACTAATCTCGCAAAAACGGATTGCGCTTGCGCTCAAAGCCGATGGTGGTAGCCGGGCCATGTCCGGGATAAACCACCACATCATCATCATAGCAGAGCAGTTTATTCTTGATGTTGGATATTAAATCCCGGTATGAGCCGCCCGGAAAATCGGTGCGGCCGATTGAGCCGTAGAAAAGGGTATCGCCGGAAAAAATAATATTGTCAGTCATCAGGCAGATTCCCCCCGGACTGTGCCCCGGGGTGTGAATGACTTTTAATTCCACCGTATTGCCGATTTTGATGATATCGCCTTCATCTATGAATTGCTCTGCCGGAGGGCTGGTGACTTGCCGGCCCATCATAAAGGAAAAATTGGACACCGCATTGGTCAGCATTTTAGCGTCATTCTTATGAATCAAGACCTTGGCTCCGGTGGCATCTTTTATGGCCCGGTTGGCTCCAATATGATCGATATGACCGTGGGTATTGATGATGTATACGGCTTTCAACCCGTTGCTCTCCAGTACTCGTAAAATACCGCGGGCATTGCCGCCAGGATCGATAACCGCCACCTCATTGGTTTCTTCACAGCCCACGATATAGCAGTTAACTGCCATAGAACTAACTTCGACGCGCTTGAGAATCAATGTTCTTCCTCCTTATCAAAATGCTCTAAAGCTATCCAGCAAAATGGTACAGGGCCCATTATTACATATATCTACCTGCATTTCGGCCCCGAATTCTCCGGTTTGGATCTTCAATCCCTTCCGGCGCAGGTTTTCCACACAGTAATCGAACATGGGCCGGGCTTGATCAGGCAGAGCCGCTTCAGTAAAGCTTGGCCGGCGCCCTTTACGGGCATCCCCGTACAGGGTGAACTGGCTTATCAACAGTATCTCTCCTGCCACATCCTGTACGGAGAGGTTCATCTTGCCTTCTTGATCGGGGAAAATGCGCAGATTGGCGATTTTATCCATCAAATAGTCAGCATCCGCTGCCGTATCCCCTTTACCTATGCCCAGCAAAACGGTCAGACCCAGTCCAATACTGCTTATAACCCGGCCATCAACCGTTACCCGGCTGGATAGGGTGCGCTGTACCACCGCTCTCATCTAATCTCTCCTGTACTCGCCTGGCAATACCCGTTTCACATCCATCACGTCTTTAACCTTTTGAATTCTCTGGATAACCGCCTGTAAATGGCCCATATCTTTAATCTCCAGCTTAAAGTTCATAACCACTCGATTATTCTTGGTAATTCGCGAATAAACCGAGTTGATGTGGGTTTTGGTATCGGCGATGACGATCATGACATCGGTAGTAAGGCGCGGACGGTCTATAGCCCTAACCTCCAGTTCCACCCCATATATGCCCCGGTCATCAGCCCACTCCACTTCAATGATGCGATCCGGTTCATTATGCATATAATTCTGCATATTGGGACAGTCCTGACGATGTACGGACACTCCCCGTCCTCGAGTAATATAACCCAAAACCTGGTCACCAGGCAAGGGGTTGCAACAACGCGCCAGGCGTATGGCCACATCATCCACACCTTTGATGCGCAAAGCCTTGATTTCTTTGTGCAGCTGCGATGCAGGGCGGCTGAGATTGGGTTTAAAAATGTCCTCTACGCTGGCATCCTGAAAATACAGCTCTTTTTGTTTATTGATAACCTGATTGACAGTTATGGCACCATCCCCCAGAGCCGCCAAAAGATCGTCAGCGCTAGTGTAGCCCAGGCGTTTGGCTATATCGGTCAGTTTTTCCTCTTTGAGCAGTTCGCGGGGATCGAGGTGTTTCTTCTTCAGAGCCTTTTCCAGCATTTCGTGGCCGCGCATGATGTTGACCTGCCGCTTTTCCCGCTTAAACCAGGCTCTGATGCGGCTCTTGGCAGAAGAGGTTTTGACAAAATTAAGCCAATCCTTGGATGGCCCGGGAGAGCTTTTGGAGGTGATTATTTCCACTATTTCGCCGTTGTTGAGAGTGTAATCCAGGGGCACGATGCGCCCGTTGACCCGCGCTCCGGTGCATTGATGGCCTACCTCGGTATGCACGCGATAGGCAAAATCAACCGGGCAGGAACCCTTGGGCAATTCGATGACTGCTCCTTTGGGGGTGAACACAAACACGGTGTCATCAAACAGGTCTATTTTCAGCGATTCCATAAACTCAGCGGTATCTTTGATATCCTGCTGCCATTCCAGTATCTGGCGCAGCCAGGACAGTTTCTCATCCAGTTTGCGCTCCCGGGTGCTGTCGCCCTCTTTATAGCGCCAGTGGGCCGCAATGCCGTATTCGGAGGTGCGGTGCATTTCCCAGGTGCGGATTTGCACCTCAAAAGGCTCCCCGCCTTTGCCTATCAAGGTGGTGTGCAAGGACTGGTACATATTGGGCTTGGGGGTGGCAATATAGTCTTTGAAGCGCCCCGGCAAGGGCTTCCACATGGTATGGATAATCCCCAATACCCCATAGCACTGGCGAATGTCGTCAACTATCACCCGGATGGCGATTTTATCGTAAATCTCGTCGATGTCCTTGCCCTGTTTGATCATCTTCTTGTAAATGCTGTAGATGTTTTTGGGACGCCCTTTGATCTCGGCTTTTATGCCGATTTGATCCAGACCGGTGCGGATCTGTTCGATCAGCTCATTGACATATTCCTCACGCTGTTTGCGCTTGAGCTTTAGGCGGGCGGCTACTTCCCGGTAGGTCTCATTATCCAGATAAGAAAAAGCCAAATCCTCAAGTTCCCATTTGAATTTGAAAATCCCCAGGCGGTGCGCCAAAGGCGCGAATATTTCCTGGGTTTCGGTGGCTATTTCCTTCTGCTTGCTCTCGCTCTGATAATTGAGGGTGCGCATGTTATGCAGGCGATCAGCCAGTTTTATCAGTATCACCCGAATATCCTTGGCCATGGCGATAAACATCTTGCGCAGGTTTTCTGCCTGAGCATCTTCTTTGGTCTTGAAATTAATGCGCGAAAGCTTGGTGACCCCATCTACCAGCAAAGCAATCTCTTCACCGAACTCCCTGACCACATCCTGATAAGTGACAATGGTGTCTTCCACCACATCATGCAGCAGGGCAGCACAGATGGAGGCAGCATCCATTTCGATGTCTGCCAGAATCAGGGCTACTTCAACCGGATGGCTGATGTAGGGATCTCCCGATATTCGCTTTTGGTTCTCATGCGCTTTACTGGCGTATTGATATGCCTTGGTTATGAGAGCCAGATTGGCATCCGGATCATAAGAGCTTACCTTATCCAGTATCTGCTGTAATTGTGGATCCATAAACATCACCACAGCGGCATTAATTGAATTCTATTGACCAAATCCTGAAACGCTTTTTTTTCCGCCAGGCCCTCCAGATAATAGGGGGAGTTCGAGATATTTCTGCTGTTATTGGCATCAAACATAAGCTGTATTGCCATTATACTACCCTTTTTCTTGAACTGGCACAAGCCCAGATCGGCAAGTATGTGCAATGCGGCCTCAAGACCTGCAGTGGTCACCTCTTGCCGGGCAATGGGGGAGAGCCTCCGGCAAAACTGGGACAGCTCTCCATAAAGCTGGCTCTGTCCCAAATAGCGCAGGGCTGACCAGATAGACCTGATGTATTCCATATCGGGATAAGCCTGGTTCAGGTACTGCCGGTTGGCATCGACCTGGCTTTGATTGTAGCGCAGGACCAGGGGGGAAGATACCCCTGCTCCCATGCCGCTCAAGATCAGATTGACCTCCGCCACGCTAAAAGGCAGATCAGCCATCCATATCCCGTCAAGCTCATCTATGGGCATACCGCAGGCATTGCCATCGGTAAGCAGAAAGCCCTCTTTAGCCCGGGAGAACTGGCCCCGGATCATGCGGCGCAATTGCACATCCTTAAGACCTGCTTCCAGAAACAGCGGCTCAGCCAGGGCTTTCCAGTTCTGTATGGTCCGGTGGCGATTGACGTAAACTGCGAATTTACCCTTGCCCGGTATTTGTGCGGATTCTGTGATGTATGCGTCGATATCCGGATTGATGGCTCCCAAGGCCATTCCCCAACTGTCCTCATCATAACCGGCCGCTGCATGGGCCTGGCTCCTCAATATCTCCCTGGTGCAGATGCTATCTATGTGCTGATCAGTCTTTTTCTGCAGATAGTAACGGTAAGCACTGCTTAACAGGTAAACCCCCGGCTTGCCGGATAACAAGGCCTGTTCCCGGGCCTGGCGCTGCGCTGCGGGCAGATGGCCGTGCAGGCTGTACAAGGCGGTATCGCGCAGCCACAATCCCAGCCTCTGTTGCAGTTTATTCAAAACGCGATATGTTGGCGCTATGAGCATAACCGCAGGGTGCTCCTCAAGGAGCTTTAAAACCTCCTGCAGCCAGGGCTGTAAAAGGCTTTCCAGGCTCAGATCCCAGAGGTAAGAAGGCCTCATCTGCAGGATTTTGAGCTGCAAATAGTTGCGTCCCCGGAATTCATTGCGATCCAGCTGGAAAATGAGGTCAGCCCGATATTGCTCCGCCCTAAAACCGGCATATTGAGGGCGGTCAAAGGCAATCGCGTTTAAGCCTGAGCCCTGCAGGCGAGCTCTGAAGTGCCGGCCTTCTGAACCGACCATGGCTGCTTGCTGTAATTCAACCCCGCGGACTGTCAGAACCGGCACCGGATTGCCGGGCCCAAAAGGCTCCAGGGCCTGAATGTCCTGCCACAGCTCTTCATTGATCTGCCTGGGATCAAGCTCCAGATCAATGAGGTACTCCTGTTTCCCCTGACCGGCCGAACCTGATTCTGTACACCAGCGCTGCAGGGCTGCGATAAAAGGGCTCAACTGATCTTTGGCGATGGTAAGGCCGGCGGCCATAGGATGTCCCCCAAACTGCAGCAGGTGTTGCTGACAGGCTTCTAAGGCCTTATATATGTCAAAGCCTTCAACGCTGCGGCATGAACCGCGCCCGCTGTCATCCTCCCAATTGATGAGGATAACCGGCTTTTTATACATTTCACTGAGCCTGGAAGCTACTATGCCCAAAACCCCATGGTGCCACTGTTTCCCATCCAAGACCAGGACATGTTTTTCCAGCACCTCAGGCTGATGAGCTATCTTTAAAGAGGCTTCGCCCATGATGATCTCCTCAGTTTGCTTGCGCTCATCGTTTAGCCGGTTTAAGACCTCGGCCAGATAACGGGCTTGCTGCTCATCACGAGTATAAAGCAGTTCCGCGCTGAGCCGGGCATCACTGAGCCTGCCCGCTGCGTTGAGCCGGGGTCCCAGTATGAAGCCGATCTGCCAGGTGTTAAGGGGTTTGTCAGCCTGTATCCCCCCCAATTCCATCAAACACCTCAAACCCGGCCGTTTGGTCTGGGCGATGCGCTCCAGGCCATGCTTGACCAGAATGCGGTTGTCATGTGTCAAATCGACTATATCAGCGACAGTGGCCAGAGCCACCAGATCCAGCCAGGAAGTATGATCACATCCTGACCCCAGTGCCCGGGACAGCTGATAAGCCACCCCGGCCCCGCACAGCCCCTGACAGGCCTCGATCCGATCCAAATGGGGGTTTACAACCGCATCGGCCTCAGGCAGTATGTCTCCCGGTTGATGGTGATCGGTTACCACCACCTCAAGTCCCATACTTTTCGCTCTGGCCACTTCTTCTACTGACCTGATACCGCAATCCACGGTTATCAATAATCCAAAGCCGCGCTCGGCCAGTTGCTCTATAGCCTCCTGGTTAAGGCCGTAGCCTTCCTCAAACCGGTCGGGTATATAGCAGTCAACCTCTGCCCCCAGGCTTTCCAGGCATTCGCGCAGGATTACCACACTGCACACCCCGTCAACATCATAATCCCCAAAGATTATGATAGGCTTTTGGCTGGCTACAGCCCGGCGGATAATATCCACCGCTGCTGCCATCCCCCCCATGCACAGCGGTGGGGTTAGATCTTCCAAACGGGGTGCCAGAAAACGACGACACTGTTCTTCACTCGTACAGCCACGCTGCTGCAGGAGGATTGCAGCTGCAGTGCTTATACCCAGTTTATTGGCCATGTCCCGGGCTGACTGTATATCATAATGGCGATAGGCCCACAAAGACTGATCCATGTATTCCTCTCCCATCCGGGCCCGATAAGCGGCCATAAAGCCCTGCTGCCCGGGCTCGATTTCCTATCAATTATACAATTATAATTGAATGCCGCCTTAACCGCAGTATATTTCTTGAAGGCAGGCGGGCAAAACCGGGTATGCTGTATCCATAGAGTATGGCCACATATTTTAGGCTTTAGGCCATATAGATTTAATAACAACAAGGCGGTTAATGTGGAAATGGGGGTTTAGAATATGGCAATCCGTAGGCATGTTTACCCGGGCGGCAACACCCGTTTTGGCTTTTTCTCTTTCTATGATCAGGTGGTAGGGCCGGATGTGACCCAGAAAATCATCCTCAAGGGCGGCCCCGGGGTGGGCAAATCGAGTTTCATGCAAAAAATCGCGGATCATTTCGCCGGGCTGGGTGTGGACATCGAGGAACACGGTTGTTCCTCTGACCCCGCTTCATTAGACGCTGTAGTCATCGGTAAGCAGCAATTCTGCCTTTTAGACGGCACCAGTCCGCACGTAGTCGACCCCGTCTACCCCGGTGCAGTAGATGAAATCCTTAACCTGGGCGACTATTGGGATCAGGCCATGCTCAAAGCCCATCGTAAAGAGATCATGCACCTGACCCAGGAGATCGCGAAATGTTTCCTGCGGGCTTATGGCCGGCTCAGGGAGTGCTGTATGGCTTACGACGAACTCAAGCACTATTACGCCGAAAACCGTATCAGCAGGTCTCTCAAGCGCAACCTGCAGGCTTTGACGGCTGATTTCCTGGCTGGTTCGGTTTCGGACTACCGTGCTTTAAGGCACCTGTTTGCCGGGGCTCTAACCCCGGGGGGATTGATAACCAGGCTGGAAACCCTGATCGACCAGGAAACCGCTATCTTCGCAGTGAAGGGCAGCCCGGGATCAGGGGTGCAGGATCTTTTCTCCCACACCAAAAACCTGATGGAACAAGGCGGCATATATGGTGAAATCTTTCATAATCCTGTAGACCCCGATGATCTTGACTATATATTGGTTCCGTCCAGCAACTCGCTGTTAATCCATATTGAGCCCGCTTTGCTTCCTTATAAAGAAATAATAAAAGGTCGGAAGCTCAAGCGTCAGCTGGATTTCGATCAGCTACTGGACCATGAAGGGGTGGCCAATCGGTCCAAGCTGGTCTTTGCAGCCACCCATCGCTATCACCAGGGTATCTCTGAAGCGGTGCAGATCCTGCAGACCGCAAAAAAATGGCATGACGAACTGGAGGCTTATTATGTGCCGGCTATGGATTTTGCCGCTGTTGATACCCGGCGGCAGCAGATAGTAGCCGCCTGGCAGGAGCAATTGGGACTTTGAAGATTAAAACGGATAAACCCGGCATATTTCACCGCCTTTTAAGCCCTGCTCTACAGCATTGATGTGAACATAACCATCAGCTCGGGACAATATGCTCATTAATCCTGATTTCCCCAAAAGGGGGCAGGCCTCCCATTGGCCTGCGGCTTCGCTGAGGCAAACCGGCACGAAGTCATCTCTCCCCGGCTGTGAGGCAATGTTTTGGGTCAGCCGGGCATTGATATAGAAGTCTTTCCGCCGGGGAAAGAGCTGATGGCTGATCACATTGAACATCATCAAGGCTGATACTGGATGGCCGGGCAAACCTATTACCAGTTTGTCCTCAATGCTCACTCCCAGGGTCGGTTTTCCTGGCTTAACAGCCAGACCATGAAAAAGCAGCTCTGCACCTGCAAATGATAACAAGACATCCAGGGTCAGATCGGCAATTCCCACCGAACTGCCTCCGGACATCAAGGTTATATCGTTTTGTGCCAGTGAGGTTTCTACCATCGCTTTGAGTTCAGCGGCATTGTCCCTCACCAGCGGATAGATGCGGGCTTTATGCCCCTTTTCCTCAACCGCCGCGGCCAGGCTGTATGAATTTACGTCCCTGACCTGGCCGGGCCTGGGCGCAACCTCAATAGGAATGATTTCGTCCCCGCTGCTGATGATGCCGATCGAATAGGCCTGGTAAACCGGAACCCAGCTTATCCCCAGCGATGCCAAAAGCCCGATGTCCTGAGGACGAAGCATATGCCCGGCAGCGAACAGCTCCTCACCGCTGGATATATCCTCACCCCGGCGCATTACATTTTCCCCCGGACTGACCGGGCGGTAGACCAGTATGGTGTCTTCCCCCAGCTTCTCGGTGTACTCTACCATAACAGCGGCATCACTGCCAGCGGGGAGCATGCCCCCGGTAGGGATCCAGGCGCAGGCACCGGTATTGAGCGAAAAGGCGGGAACTTCACCCATAGCCACCTCCCCGATACACTGGAAAAAAGCCGGCAGCGATTCACTGGCCCCAAAACTATCATTGGCGTTTACTGCATAACCATCTACCGATGAGCGATTAAACCCGGGCATATCTTCGGGGCTTACAATCGCCCGGGACAAAACGCGGCCCCGGCACTGGATCAGCGGGCACTGTTCTTCCCCGGGCGGCTTGAGTTTGCCCTTTAACCTCGCAATAGCTTCCTGATAGCTTACCACTTGTAAAAATTCGCCCATGTTTACATCCTTTCCGACACATTGATGGGGTGGAGGATTCCCCGCCCTAACAGTTATTACTATTATACTTAAACACCTGTGGAGATAAAACGAGGCGTCCTTTTGTTCAGCAAAACCTTTCCTTAATACATTTTGCTTTGAACTGCTTTGGTTTGGTTTTGTTTTTGATTGTGGTGCGTTAAAATAATTTAAAAGATCCAGGAGCTGTCGCACTATGAAAAGGAACATATATATCAAGAATACTCCTTTAAAGGAAGCCATTATAAACTTTAACCAGGCCTTGGATGAAATTGGCTATTTTTGCCCCGCAGAAGAATGGATCGAGGTAAGCCAATGTCTGGGGCGGGTTACCTCCCGGCCGGTGTTGTCCAGGCGTTCTTCGCCTCATTACCAGGCTTCTGCTATGGATGGCATTGCGGTACGGGCCAAAGACACCTTCGCTGCCAGTGAAACTACTCCGGTAAGGCTGGCGGAAAACCAGTATTTAATGGTAGATACCGGTGATTATGTGCCGCCGCCGTTTGATGCGGTTATCATGATTGAGGATGTCAACTTTTTCGGCAATGAGGCCGAAATAGTCAAGGCCGCGGTTCCCTGGCAGCATATCCGCTCCGTAGGGGAAGATCTGGTAGCTCAGGATATGATCGTACCCAGCTCATATCGCCTGGGCAGTTATGAGATCGCTGCCTTGATCAGTGCGGCGGTAGAAAGAGTAGCGGTTTTTCGGCAGCCGGTAGTGGGGATTATCCCTACCGGCACTGAATTAGTAGCCTCCGCCTCGCCTGATATGGAACCGGGCAAGATTGTGGAATCAAACAGCTATATGCTGGAAGCATTGTGCCGGGAGTGGGGAGCCAGGGCCATACGTCACTCCATTGTTGAAGATGATTGGGACAAGCTGCTGCAAGCAGTTCGAGAAGTCGAGCCGCAATGCGATCTGCTGGTCATCTGCTCCGGCTCCTCAGCAGGCCGAGAAGACTATACCTCCGCTGTTATTGACCACCTGGGTACGGTTCTCAATCATGGTTTGGCAATAAAACCCGGCAAACCTGCGATCTTAGGACTAATCGGGGGAAAACCGGTGATCGGGGTTCCCGGATACCCGGTATCAGCACAATTGGTTTTTACCCTTTTTGCCAAACCTTTATTATACAGAAAACAAGGCCTGGTAGTTCCAGATGATGAGAAACTGCCCTGCCAGCTTACGAGGAAAATAGCCTCACCTATGGGAGTCGACGAATTTGTCTATGTTAACGTGGCTAAAATACAGGATCGCTACCTGGCTTATCCTTTGAGCAGGGGCGCAGGGGTATCCTCCAATCTGGTCAGAGCTGATGGGGTGATCACAATTTCCAGCGGTCAGGAAGGTGTTAATGCCGGGGATTACAGCCAGGTCGCTTTGATGCGTCCCAGGCACGAGATTGAGCTCTCCCTGGTTTGCATGGGCAGTCATGATCTGTGCATCGATCTGTTGATTGATTATTTACGCCGCCGCCACCGGATACGGCTATTATCTACCAACGTAGGCAGCATGGGCGGCCTGATGGCCTTGATGCGAGGTGAAACCCATATGGCCGGCATTCACTTGCTGGATACTGAGCGAGGCAGTTATAATGTAGGTTATGTTCAGCGTTATCTCCAGGGAAAAAATTGGCGCCTGATCAATGCCGTCCGAAGGCAGCAGGGCTTGATAGTGAAAAAAGGCAACCCCCTAAACATTACCAGTTTAGAAGATCTGTTAAACCCGGAGATACGTTTTATCAATCGTCAAAAAGGAGCCGGAACCCGCATACTGCTGGATTACCTGCTTAAACAGGCAGGCCTGGATCCCACTGCAATTAATGGTTACAACCGGGAGGAATATACCCATTTGGCAGTAGCCGCGGCGGTGAAAAACGATGCCTGTGACTGTGGATTGGGCATTATGGCCAGTGCCCGGGTCATGGATCTGGACTTTATTCCCTTAGCGGAGGAACAGTATGACCTGTGTATTTTAACCGATTTAATGCCGGTTGACTGGGTGGATAGGTTAATGGATGCTCTGTCAAGTGCTGAATTTCGCGAAAATCTTCGAAAAATGGGGGGCTACAATCTGGAGCTGTCCGGACAAATTATAGCTGCTAGTTTACTTTAGACTTTATTTAGTATAAATTATTGTTATATTGCAATACCCGTTAAAGCCCGGCAAGGATTTTAAAATTCTCTGTCGAAATAATTAGAAGGTGTATTAGGACTATTTTTAATGCAGCGACAAGCCGTTGAAGGGAGGGAAAAGTCTTTATCCTGCGTATCGACCAGTAACGGCCATGGTTTTACCCGGTATATAAAGATAAACAACCCCGGTAAGACGGTGGATGTCGATAGTCCCGGCAGGAAGCTATAATTCTTTAATAGAATCTGTACAAAAATAATACGGGAAAGGAGAGTGGGGATGGAATGAAGGTTACGCGTCGTCAGTTCCTGAAAATAGCCGGTGGCACCGCAGCCAGCTTTGCGGTATTGGATCTCGGTTTCGATATGCAGGCTACTGCTGCGGCTATAAAGGAACTAAGGATAAAAAACGTAACCCCAGTACCGACAGTATGCCCCTATTGTGCTTCTGGATGCGGTCTGGTCGTGTATTCTGAAAAGGATGCCGAAGGTAAATTCGTCAGACTGCTGAGCGTAGTAGGCGACCCTGACAATCCAATCAATGAAGGTTGCGCTTGTCCAAAGGGTGCAGCTATGTTCAATCTCAGAGAAATCTATGAGCCTGAGACCGGGCATCAGGTGGTCAACCCTAAGAGGGTTCAGAAACCATTGTACCGCGCACCTGGTAGTGAGAAGTGGGAAGAAAAAGAATGGGACTGGATGTTGGACGAGATTGCCAAGCGGATCAAGGAGACCCGTGACGCAAGTTTCATTCATAAGGAAAAAATAGACGATGGTTCCGAAATCATCGTCAACCGCACTGAAAAGATCGCCTCAGTCGGCGGATCCGGCTTGGATAATGAGGAATGTTATCTGCTGTCTAAAATGATGCGTTCCCTGGGTGTGGTATATCTGGAAACCCAGGCCCGTATCTGACACAGCTCTACGGTGGCAGGTTTGTCACCAGCATTTGGACGGGGCGTCATGACCAATCACATGATTGACCTCAAGAACACTAATGTGGCCCTGATTATGGGCAGCAACATGGCGGAGAATCATCCTATCGGCATGAAATGGCTTTTGAAAGGCAGGTTTGATCCCAAGCGCCAGACCAAAATCATTCATGTGGATCCCCGCTTTACCAGAACTTCTGCGATTGCAGATATTTATTGCCCTATACGTTCGGGCACGGACATTGCGTTTATCGGGGGCATGATAAAATATATCATCGACAATGAGCTCTATCATAAGGACTATGTGGTGAATTACACCAATGCGTCTTTCATAATCAGGGATGATTTTGATTTTCAGGATGGCCTCTTCAGCGGTTACGACCCCGCCAAGGGTGCATACGATACAACCACCTGGGACTATAAGTATGATGAAAACGGAAACATCATGCAGGATCCGACCCTGCAGGATCCGCGCTGTGTATTTCAGCTGTTGAAGAAGCATTATTCCCGCTACGATATCGACACGGTTTGCTCCATCACGGGCAGTCCCAGGAAAAAATATGAGGAAGTCCTGAAATTATATTGCTCTACCGGAGCTCCGGACAAAACCGGCTGTATCAACTATGCCATGGGTATCACCCAGCATACCGTGGGCAGCCAGAATGTTAAGTCTTTTGCGATAGTACAGCTGCTGCTGGGCAATGTCGGCCGGGCCGGTGGCGGTATAAACGCTCTGCGCGGTGAGAACAATGTGCAAGGGGCAACTGATATGGCCTTGTTGTTCCACATTTTGCCTGGATACATTGATTCTCCTACTGCAAGCAGTGCCTACAAAGATCTGATTTCCTATATCCGCACTACCACCCCGGGTGCGGCTAAACTGCCCTTTACCAATTTGGCCGAGTTCAGGGCTTTGGTTGCCTCCGGGATCAAGTATTCGGGTTGGCGAGTTCACACCTCCAAATGGATTGTCAGCCTGTTGAAAGCCTGGTATGGAGATGCCGCTACCGAAGACAATGACTTTGCGTATCACTATATACCCAAACGCGACCCAAACAAGAACTATTCACACATCGCCATGTTCGAGGCCATGCATAAAGGTGAAATCGACGGTCTGTTTATCAACGGCTCCAATCCGGTTGTCGGCGGCCCCAGTGCAAATAAAGAACAGACCGCATTGACGAAGCTTAAATGGCTGGTCTCCATCGATCTGTGGCTCAATGAGAGCGCCGAGTTCTGGAGCTATCCCGCCTGGGAAAGGGCTGTAGACAATGACAAAGTACAGCGCTTAACCCCCAAGGATATAGCTACCGAGGTATTCTTCCTGCCTGCAGCGGCAGTATATGAAAAGGAAGGCACCGCCTCCCAAACCGGCCGCTGGGTACAGTTCCGCTGGAAAGGTGCCGATCCGGTGGGCGAGGCCAAGGCAGATCTTTGGATATACAATGAATTGGGCAAACGCATAAAGGCCTTGTATGCTGGCAGCACACGCCCTGAAGATGAACCCATTATCAATATGACCTGGGATTACGACGGGCATCCCGGTGAAGAAGAGCCCGATATCCTCAAAGTGGCCAACGAGATGTGCGGCTTTAATGTAGCCACCGGCAGGCCAGTCGAAGGCTTTGCTCAACTGAAGGATGATGGCTCCACCGCTTGTGGTAACTGGGTATATTGCGGGGCAACCACCTGGCAAGATGACAAGATGGTTTATAAACCTCAGCTGCGCAAGAAAGAAGACCCCAGCGGCCTGGGACTGTTCCCCAACTGGGGCTGGGCCTGGCCGATGAACCGCCGCATCGTTTACAACCGCTGCTCGGTACAGCCGGATGGAGTTACCCCCTGGCCGGGCGATACCGACCGTCTGGTGTGGTGGGATCCCGCTGCTGAGGGAGGAGGCGCCTGGACAGGATGGGATGTTCCTGACTTCATTAAGACTACTGGTCCGGACAAACCAGCCTTCAAAGATCCATTTATCATGCGTCCAGAAGGCAAAGGCTGTATCTTTGGTACCAAGAACTCCTTCAAGGATGGGCCGTTCCCCGAGCACTACGAACCCTGGGAATCTCCGGTTCCGCCTATCCTCAACAAACAGCCTATGAATCCTGCTGCCAAGGTGTGGGAGCCAGAAAAACAGGGTAAATCTGACCAGTATCCGATTATCGCCACCACCTACCGGGTAACTGAACACTGGCAGACTGGCGCTTTAACCCGCAACTTGCCCTGGTTGGCTGAGTTGATGCCCAATATGTTTGTGGAGCTCAGTGAAGAACTGGCCCGTGAGAAAGGGATAAAGAACGGCTCCAAGGTCATCGTATCCACCACTCGTGGTGATATCGAAGCCCTGGCTTGTGTGACCAAACGCTTTAAGCCCTTTAAGGTGGGCGGTAAAGAAATTCACCAGATCGGGATGCTGTGGCAGTTCGGTTTCAAAGGCTATGCCACCGGGGATATTGCCAACCGCTTGACTCCCCATATCGGCGACGCCAATACCATGTGTCCGGAATATAAAGCATTTCTATGCGACATAAGGAGGGCGTAACAATGGCAAATATGACAAATCTGTATGATAGCAGCATATGCACCGCCTGTCGTGCTTGCCAGGTAGCCTGTAAGAACTGGAATCAGCTTCCGGCTTCCATCAAGCCGTTTAAGGGCAATTATCAGACCCATGAGGATACTGACGGCGACACCTTCACCATTGTCTTGATGAATGAGGTCGACAATGCCGCTCACGGTGTGGATTGGAACTTTGCCAAGTTCCAGTGCATGCACTGTTTTGACGCTGCCTGCATGAAAGCCTGCCCCAGAGGGGCTTATACCAAGACTGAGTGGGGCGCCACCATTCATGATCCTGACAAGTGCATCGGCTGCCAGTATTGCACCTATGCTTGTCCCTTTGGTGTTCCCAAGCACCGCAAGCGCGAAGACAAGATCACCAAGTGCACCCTGTGCGCTGACCGGGTCACTGAAGGCCTGGCACCGGCTTGCGCTACTACCTGTGCTCCGGGTGCCCTTAAGTTTGGGGATAGGGATGAGCTTATCGAGTATGCCCGTGAACGGGTTAAATACCTGCAAGCCAACGGCTATCCCAATGCCACCATCTATGGCATCAATGAATTGGGTGGCCTGAATAAACTGTATATCTTGACCGATACGCCTGACAAATTCGGCCTGCCGGTCAATCCCAAGACCTATGGGACCATCAACTTCTGGCAGGACTGGGTACAGCCATATTTTGGCTGGTTAATCCCCGTAGCCCTGGGAGCTTCTGCACTCAGTTTTGTAACTACACGGTTGATGGCCAACAAACACCAAGAACACCCTGTGGAAGGAGGTCATGAGTAATGCAATTACTTCCAGAATACCGGGATGATGTACCGCGTGTAGAAAGATTCACCTGGTTGGCCCGGTTTACCCACTGGGGACATACCGTGACCTTTCTGCTCTGTTTGTTCACTGGACTAATCCTATTCCTGGACAGCGTTGACTGGTTGGCATTCATATTTGGCGGCTATTATGGAGCTGGCTGGGTGCACAGGATTTCAGGTCTGGCCATGACAGCGGTAATCGGTTTTGGATTTATTTTTGGTTTCCGGGGAGTTCTGCTCTGGATCGTGGACCTGCTGCGCTTTGGCTTTAATGACCTAAAATTCCTGGTTTTGTTCCCATTGGAGTTCTTTGGCTTCAAGGTCAACATTCCGCCGCAGACCCGCTTCAATGGCGGTGAAAAAGGCAACTCCATGATAACCCCGCTCATGGTGTTTCTTCTGATGATATCCGGGTATATCATGTGGTTCCCGTCCTATTTCCCGGCTGGCTTGGTGAGAATAGCCTATCCCACCCATGACCTGGCAATGATCTTTGCCACCGTAATGGTTTGTATGCATGCTTACCTGGGCTCTTTCCACCCCGGTTCAGGCGAATCCTTCTGGGGGATGTGGAAAGGCACCGTCAGGGAAGACTGGGCCAAGCACCACCATGCCATCTGGTATGAAGAGACTTACGGCAAACTGGCAGGAGAAAAGCCTAAAACCGTCCTGGGGTTGCCGGTTTTCGAACAATATGATAGCAAGCCCAAGGAGGCGGAGTAAGCACTACCGGTCGTCAGCTAAAAGGGGGAGCTTACTCCCCCTTTTCTCTTAATGATAAGGATAATTATCAGGTTTTTATTAGAGGAGTGAATCAAGATGCCGAGTAATATACCTGTACAGCTGCCTAACGGTTACCTGGAGTTTTTCTCCAGCCTGGAATCCTGGCAGAATGAGCAGCAAATCAAATTGCAGGCCAACATGCAACTGGCACAAGTGGTGGAGGAACCCTTGCGGAAAATTGCCAAACATCGTCGTCCTTTGATCACCATCACCGGATTGGAAATTGACCCTGAGCGTTACCGGCAACTGCTGGCTGATTTGCTGGTATTTCTTATTGAACAGCGTCCCGATATCGCAGCCAGTCTAGAGGCTATACAGCAGCAGCTTTCCAGTTTTGACTATGCTCTGCTGATTACCCGCCTGATAGAGCAGGATATGAAGTACTTACAGGAATTAGCTCGGTCATTGAAAATATCTCCCCAGCTTTTCATATTCGTCCTGGATCATGCCATAAGACCGTTCTTGCGCATCTATGCTGCTCAGTATCAGGCCGATATTTTCGAATATACTTATCAAAACTGGGATTTACCCACCATATGCCCGATATGCGGCAGTAAATCGCATTTCAGCCGTCTGCGCGCTGAAGACGGCAGGCGTTTTATGTTTTGTGATCGTTGTTTTACCGAGTGGGAAACCCGCTATCTTGAGTGTGTGCATTGCGGGAATGATGAACCAGGAAAAATAAATTATATCTCGGTGGAAAATGACGCTTCCAATCAGTTATATATCTGTGAGAAATGCCGGGGCTATTTGAAAACCTATGATGAGCGCCCTTCCGGCATGCCTACTGACCTTTTCCTGGCTAATATTCAGACTATTTATCTGGATTTACTCGCTGAAGAAAAAGGATACAGCAATCACAACGACGACTGGATCGCTCAATAAAACCCTAAAAGCAGAAGGTACAGGTATAACGGTTTAAACCGTCACCTGTACCTTTATCTGTTGTTAGGCTATTTACAGAAGCCGAAATCTCCGCGCAATAAAACTGGCTATGGCCACATCCTCATCAAAACCGAAGCAGGGATACGGCCCATCGATCTTATAGTCGGATACACGGGCGATAAGATTGGGAAGATCTGCTATGAGATCCCCGGTAGCCTGGCGTACTACCTCGATTTTGGGATATGGTCCGGTTTTATAACCTTCAGTGATCACCAGGTCGGCATAGGCCTTGACCTCATCGTATATATCCTTTAGATCCCTTTCGCTGTCCTCCCGTCGATAGCGCAAAGACATATGGGGCGATGAAGCATATACCAAACCGGCACCGGCGTGGAACAGACGCTCGGAGTCCTTTTCCACCGGCAAATCAAAACCGTGCTGAGAATGTTTTATTACTGCGGTACGGATATTCCAAAGGGTGAGATGGTGGATTACCTTTACCAAAACCGTGGTTTTACCGCTATTGTGATGACCTACAAATGATACTACTGGAACCAATCAGCTACCCCTTTCTTAACCGTCAGCCCTTCTAATACCAAGCTAACGGGCGATTAAATCGCGGGCCAGGGCCTGGCATTTAGCCAAGACCTCTTGCTCATCAAACTGTGTTACCCGGCGGTTTTCCATGACGATCTGGCCGTCGATTATCACCGTATCAACATCTGCGGCCTGAGCCGAATAGACGATATTGGCCACAATATCGTAATGCGGAATCATATGAGCGGCATTGAGATCTATTAAAATCAGGTCGGCTTTATAACCGGGTTTTAACATCCCTATCTCATCATCCCACCCCAGGGCTTTGGCACCCAGGGCGGTGGCCATCTCCAGGGCCTGATAAGCAGGCAAAACCGTGGGATCCATGCTGTTGACCTTGTGCAGCAATGCACAGCTGCGCATCTCCTGTATCATATCCAGATTGTTGTTGCTGGAAGCCCCGTCGGTGCCCAATCCCACTGCAATCCCGGCCTTAAGCATAGCCGGCACCGGTGCGATGCCGCTGGCCAGCTTCATGTTACTTTCCGGGTTGTGGGCCACCCCTACCTGATAATCTTTCAGGATGGCGATGTCATCCTCATTAAGGTGCACACAATGGGCCGCCAGGGTGGGGTGCTTGAACACACCGTTTGCCAGCATTAATCTGACCGGTGACATGCCGTATTGCTTTACTATGTCTTCCACCTCTTGACGGGTTTCAGCGATATGTATATGTATGCCCACCTCGAGCTCGTCTGCCAGGGCGGCTACTTTTTGCAGGTATTCCGGGGGGCAAGTATAGGGGGCATGGGGTCCAAGCGCGAAGCGAATACGACCTCTGGCTGCCCCATGCCATTGTTCCACCAGCTTGCGGCTGTCATCCAGGGCGATTTGGCTTTCCGGAGAAACCCCGATCATGCCCCGGCTCAAAAGCGCGCGCATTCCTGATTCTTCCACTGCACGGGCAGCTTGATCCATGAAGAAGTACATATCATTGAAGGTGGTTGTACCTGATTTGATCATTTCCGCTATGGCCAGCATGGTGCCCCAATAAATATCCTCACCATTGAGTTTGGCTTCCAGCGGCCAGATCTTGGTGGAGAGCCACTCCATCAAGGGCAGGTCATCGGCATAGCCCCTGAGCAGGGTCATAGCGGCATGAGTGTGGGTGTTGATCAGGCCCGGCAAAACTGCCTGCCCGCTGCCGTCGATAACCCGCCTATAGCTTCCCGGAGGTGCTGCACCAGCCCCGATGTGCTCGATAATATCGTTGTTGATAATCAGGTAGCCCTTTTGGATTAGACTGTTTTCTCCCGTCATTGGCAGAATAGCGGCATTCTCAATCAATATCGACATGTCCTCGCCTCCTTTTTATACCCAAATACGGATACGATACGATCAACTACTGCTTTTTCTGACCATACTTCTTAAATCCTTCATGCAGCAATTTAACCTGATCTTCTGCCAGCCCCTTTAGTGGGCCCAGCATGCGGGCGTAAATCCCTATCTGCGCAGTCTGTTCGGTGACATAGCATACCCTCAAGGCCTGGGCTACACTGGCACCGACACCTATTAAACCGTGATGGGACAACAAAGCGGCTCGACCGGTCTCACCCAGGGTTTTAACCGCATATTCAGCCAGCTTGCGGCTGCCGGTCAGGGCATAAGGTACGACCGGGATTTCGTGGCCGATAACCTGCGCGGTTTCTTCCAGAATAACCGGAATGGGTACGCCGGCCACGGCAAAGGCAGTCGCAAACGGGCTGTGAACGTGTACTATGGCACCTACATCCGGTCTGGCCAGGTATATGGCCAAATGCAGCGGGCTTTCGCTGGAAGGGCGATAGCGTCCTTCTATTACTTGCTTATCATAGCCTACTATTACCATGTCCTCCGGGTTCAGGGATTCATAGTCCATACCGCTGGGGGTTATGACGAAGCCCTTAAGGTCGGTGGCGCGAGCGCTCACATTGCCCCAGGTACCGATAACCATGCCGCTGTTATAAATCTCCCGGGCGGCCTCCAAAACCTGGCGTCTCACTTCCAACGAACTCAACATGCTATCACCGCCCTTCCTTAAGCCTCTTTAAGCCCTCCGCAAACGGGGCTGTAATGATCCCGCCCTCAGTTATAATAGCGCTGATCAGGTGTTGGGGGGTGACATCAAAAGCGGGATTGAACACCTCTACCTCAGGCACGGTAACATAGCCATGACTGCAGCGCCTGACCTCATCCTGGTGGCGTTCTTCAATGACAATAGCCTTTCCGTCAGGCAGGCTGAGATCAACGGTAGATAAAGGCGCAGCTACATAAAACGGGATTTGATGGTAGTGGGCCAAAACCGCCAGGGGAAATGTCCCGATTTTGTTGGCGGTATCGCCATTGGCCGCGATGCGGTCAGCGCCCACAATTATGGCATCAACTCTGCCCAACTGCATGGTGTAGCCTGCCATGCTGTCAGTAATCAGGGTTACCGGTATGTTATCCTGCATCAATTCCCAAACCGTTAGCCGGGCTCCCTGCAAAACCGGGCGCGTCTCGCAAACCCACACCATATCGATTTTGTTGCGTCTGGCGGCTGAACGGACCACCCCCAGGGCGGTTCCGTAGCCACAGGTGGCTAAAGTGCCAGCATTGCAAATGGTCATTACCCTGGCTCCCGGCGAAAGCAGGGCCTGACCGTTTTCACCCATAGCCTGGTTTATGGCTATATCCTCCTGGCGCATCTTCTCGGCTTCATTGAGCAGCAAATCGCCGAGTACATGCGCAGGCTCCTGCCGGTGCTGTAAATAGAGCTTTTCCATGCGCTGCAAAGCCCAAAAGAGATTGACCGCAGTAGGCCGGGTAGAGGCCAGCATTTCCTTGATGCTGTAGAAATAATCATAGAGCTCTGCGGCTGAGCCGTTAAAGCGGCGCATGCCCAGAGCCAGGCCAAAAGCCGCTACCACACCGATAAGCGGTGCTCCGCGCACCTTCATGGAGCATATGGCCTCCGCTACCTCCTCTGGGGTATGACAGGGCCTGAATGCCACCTCATCCGGCAGCTTGCTTTGATCCAGTATCACCACAGCTTCATTGTCAAAACAGACTGTTTCTATCATAGCTTGACCTCAATTTCATCCAGAATACGCCTGCAGTCACACTGCACTTGCTGTTTTTCAATCAACAGGGTGCTCTCCAGCAAGAGCCTGCGTACTTTGGCGGTATTGTTTTTCATTACCTCATATACCTCGCTATGGGTCAATATGCTCGGTGAAATGCCGGCTGCAAAATTGGTTATAGTGGCCACAGTGGCATAGCACATGCCCAATTCCCTGGCCAGGCAGACCTCGGGGACACTGGTCATGCCCACCACATCGCCGCCTAACAGCTTATACACCGAAATCTCCGCTGCGGTCTCAAAACGCGGGCCTTCGGTGCATACATATACCCCGCCGTTGCTGACCTCATACTGCAGGTTTTGGGAGGCCTCCACTATGGCCGCTCTCAGGCGGGGGCAATAGGGCACGGTCATATCGCAGTGCACCACCCCTGCTTCGCCGCCTTCATAAAAAGTGCTGCAACGTGATTTGGTAAAGTCCAGGAACTGGTCCACCAGAACAAAATGACCTGGCTTAAAATCATAGTTGAGCGACCCTACGGCTGCTGTCGCCAGAATGTTTCTTACCCCCAGTTTGTACAAGGCCAATATATTGGCACGGTAGTTGATCAGGTGCGGGGGTACGCTGTGGTTGGCCCCATGCCGGGGAATGAAAGCCAATTCCACCCCTTTATAAGTCCCCACCGTGACCGCAACCGCCCCGTATTTGGTTTGCTGCATCACCTCGCGGCGACTCTGCAGGGCATCGGGGTGGTATATGCCGGTGCCCCCAATTATGGCTGCTGTAATCAAATAGATTCCTCCTTATCATTAAAACATCAGTTATGGTTATGGTTATTGTTATTATCATTATCGAACAAGGCCTGAGCAAACAGATTGGGGTCAAAGTCCCGCAAATCATCCAGGGTCTCACCGATCCCAATCAGCTTGACCGGTATGTCCAGCTCCCTGGCGATGGCCAGCACTATACCGCCTTTGGCAGTGCCGTCCAGCTTGGTCAAAACAATGCCGGTAACCCCGGTAGCCTCTTGGAATATGCGGGCCTGACTGATCGCATTCTGACCGGTGGTAGCATCTAACACCAGCAAGACCTCCTGCGGGTCCTGCCCGATCTCCCTCTCGATGATCTTTCTTACTTTGGACAGTTCCCTCATCAAATTGGTTTTATTCTGCAGGCGCCCGGCAGTATCTATGATGAGAATATCCGCCGAGCGAGCCCGGGCCGCGCTGATAGCATCAAAAACCACCGCTCCGGGGTCGGAGCCCTCACGATGCTTGATAAGCTCCACTCCCACCCGATCAGCCCAGATCTGCAGTTGATCGATAGCGGCTGCGCGGAAGGTGTCCGCAGCTGCCAGGAGCACATTCAAGCCTTCCTGTTTGAAGCGATAAGCCAGTTTGGCTATCGAGGTGGTCTTTCCGGCTCCATTGACCCCTACCACCATGATAATGGCCGGTTTCGGCCCCCCCAGGTTCAGCGGTTGGGTGTTCTGCAGCAAAAGCGCTATCTCTTGCTGGATCAGGTGCAGGACCTCATTGGCATCATTGATGTGCTGCTTTTTGGCGGCCTGTCTGATCTTTTCCACCAATTCCACTGAGGTGTTCATACCCACATCAGCCTGTATCAGAATCTCTTCCAGCTCTTCCCAGAAATCTTCATCCAGTTTACGGGTATTCTTCACCAGTTCCTGGATTTTGCCGGCCAGGTTTTCCCGGGTCTTGCTCAAACCCTGTTTAAACCTCTGCAAAAAGCCAAAGCGCGGCTTGCTGCTCTCCTTGGCAGGGCTTTGTCCATCTTCAGGTTGCTCGCCTTTGGCAGAGCTTTGCTTTCCGGGTGTCACATCATCCTGTTCTGAGCAAGGTTGGAGCTGGTCTGGCAAATCCCCTGCCAGGCCTGTCTGCTCATCATCCCCGGGGCTGGTGGCGGTATCCTGCAGTGCTTTATCCTTTTTCGCAAAGGGATTGATGCGGTTAAATAAGCCGTTTTTCTCAGGCCCTGAGGATTCCGGCAGCTTTTCTGTCCCTGACCCGGAACCTTCGGTTTCACCTGACGGGGTTTTTTTCCTGCGATTGAAAAGCGACATGGTCTCATCCTTTCAGTTACAGCATAATCGATTTTATCCCGCCTTACTGGGCATATCCTCCAATGACAGGGTATATACCTGGCTGATCCCCTTTTCCGCCATAGTGATTCCATATATAGTATGGCCGCATTCAATAGTGCTCTGCCGGTGAGTGACCACAATAAACTGGGTCTCCCCGCACATGCCCCGCAAAAAGCCGGTGAAGCGCGTCAGATTGGCTTCATCCAGGGCGGCATCGATTTCGTCCAGTATGCAGAAGGGGATGGGTTTGAGGCGAATCAAGGCGAATAAGAAGGCGATACATGTTAAAGCCCGCTCTCCTCCCGACAACAGGTGCAGCGACTGCACCCGTTTACCGGGGATCTTAACCTCGATGTCCACCCCGGCCTCCAGGCTGCTGGCCTCGTTTTGTACCAGCAAGCGGCCCTCGCCGCCGTTGAACATTTCCGCAAAAGTACGGGCGAAGCTCTGGTTGGCCTGCTCCATAAAGCGCTTGAAATCATGGGCCATGAGTCGCTCGGTTTCCGCCAGCAGATTCAACAATGAGTCGCGGGCCTGCCCGAGATCAAGATACTGCTTTTCCAAAAAAACCAGCCTGCTCTCCAAAGCCTCGGATTCCTCGATTGCCGAGATATCCACCATGCCCAGGGCTTCGAGTTTTTCTTTGAGCACTGCCAGCTCTTGTCTTATGCTGCGCAGCTCGGCAGGCCTGAACCTTTTTAAATCTATTTCCATGACCGGGGTTTCACCGAGCTTTTCCCTCCATTGCGCATACAAGCCGGAAAGTTCGGCGTCCAGCCGTACCAGACTGATTTCCTGCTGGCGGATGACCTGCTCCAATCGTCCCATCTCCGCTGATACCGGCTCCAGGTCGGCCTTGAGCTGATTGACCGCGTTTCTGCACTGCATTTCCTGCTCTTTGATGGTTTCCAGACTATCGCGTTTATTCTTTTCGCTCAACACCAGCTCGGCTATCCTTTGTTTTATGCTCTCGCTTTTGCGGTTTTCGGTCTCTATATCATGCTGCAGTTTGGCCAGCAAATCATGGGCTTCCTGACAGGACTGGCGGTAAGAGCCCTGCACCGCCTCAAACTGCAGCAGGTTCTTGTGCTGGTTGTCCAACTCCCTCTTTTTCATGTGCAGCTGTTCACGATACGAAGCGGAACGTTCGCGCCATACCTCGAGGTCCTGCCGCATCTTCACCAGGGTTTCCTTGTATTCTTCAAGCTGGCTGGAATCAACCTGCTGTTTGAGCTGCAGGGCCTGCCACTGTTCCTGGTAAGCGGCCAGGTCATGTTCTATCTGCTGGGCTTCCTCTTTAAGCCTGACTATGCCTGCATGGGCCTCCTGGCAATCCCGCTGCAATTGGACGATTTGCTCAGCCCCGCTTTTTATCTGGCTTTCAAGCCAATCCTTTTTGAGGCTGCACTCCATCTGCCGCTTTTTCAATTCCGAAGCCTGCTGCTCGATGGCCTCCAATGCAGAGCGGGCCTCGGCCAAAGCCTGCTTGAGCTGATCCATTTTCGCCTGTTGGGCCAGCAGTTCTTTTTCCAGCCTGTTTTCCTCTGCCCGGCGCTGCAGGTGGCTTGAGCCCCGTTCCGCAGCAGTACCGCCAGTCATAGCCCCACCGGGGGTGATTATGTCGCCTTCCAGGGAGACCAGTGTCCAGGGATAATCGATCTTTTTAAAGATCTGTATCCCGCTATTGAGGCTATCCACTACCAGTACACGCCCCAACAGATACTCCACCACCACGCGGAACCTGGGCCGACAATTGACCAGGCGGTCGGCTCTGCCCATCACCCCTTTGAGCGACAGAGACCTCTTAAGCACCTCTTCAGGTACCTCACGTGTTCTCAGGCTGTCCAGGGGCAGGCAAGTGACCCGTCCGGCTCTCTGGCTTTTGAGACGCTCAATAACCTGATGCGCGCTGTGGCTGCTCTCCACCACGATGTTGCCCAGGCTTCTGCCCGCAGCAACCTCGATGGCGGTCTCCAATCCCGGGGGCACCTCCAGGATCTCTCCTACTATGCCTAATACCCCGTCTAATTCGCCATTATCAGCCCATTTCATCACAGCTTTTACCCCGGGTGCGTAACCGCTCAGGCTCTGGCGCATGTTCCTTAAACTCTCCAAACGGCTGCTGTGCTGGTTGATCTGCTTTTGCAGCCCTTGAATCTGCCCTTCTGCCTGGACCAGTTTGCGAGCCGCCTCAGCCCCGGCGTTCTTCACCGCCTGGAGTGAACCCATGAGCTGGCTCAATTGCTGTTCAACCTGTACTTTTTCCTCCTGATACTGCGCATGTTGTTGCTGGGTCGCTTTTAATTGCCGGTTAAGCTGTTCATACTGTGTTTTAAGCCTGAACCTGCGTTCGCGGTTTTTTAGCAAACGCTCCTGCTGCTCCTTAAGCCTGTTTTTGACCTCGCTTTCCTCCCGGGCATGAGCGAAGAGCAAGGCTTTATGCTCTTCAAACAGCCTGGTTTTGGCGGCCAATGATTGCTCCAGCTCGGCAGTTTCCTTTTCCAGGCGAATGCACTGCTGCTCCAAATCCTCGCTCAATAGCCGCTGCTGCTCGTAATCCTTCCGGTTGATGAGCAAATCATGGCCGATTTTTTTTAACTGCGCCGCATATTTGGCAGCATCAGCCTTTGCCGCTTTGAGCCTTTCCTGATAGTTGACCATGCGCTCCTGGCTCAGCTGCAGGGCGGAGCGCAGTTCAGCCATCTCCGCTTTAGCATCATATAATTCCTGCTGGGCCTTTTGCTGTTTTAAACGCCAATCCTCCAGTTGCCGCTCTTTTTCCTGTAATTGCCTGAGCTGTTCGGATTGCTGTTGCTGCACAGCCCTGAGCTTGCCCCTGCGCTCTTCAAGATCGGCCTGGCAGTTAGCCTGATCCCTTTGCAGGCGGTTGATCTCATAGGCCGTAAGGGTCTTTTCCATATCATCCGCTTCTTGCTTATAGCTTATAAACTGCCTGGCCTTTTCTGCCTTGTGCTGCAGTTCCTGGCTGCGTTCCCGCATTTCCGCCAGCAAATCGGACAGGCGGGTCAGATCCTGAGCGGTATCCAGCAGGCGGCGATTAACTTCCTCGCGCTGCTGCCGGTATTTTATGATCCCTGCGGCTTCTTCCAGGATAAGGCGCCTATCCAGGGCCTGCGCGTTTAAGAGCTGCTCCAGTTCACCCTGACTGATTATGGCATAACCCTTCTTGCCCAAACCGGTTCCGGCAAATAAGTCGTGTATATCCTTCATGCGCACCCGGGTGCGATTGATGGTGAACTCGCTTTCCCCCGAGCGAAACAGCTTGCGGGCCAGATTGATTTCCCTGTACTCCAGGGGAATAAAGCCATCAGCATTATCGATCAACATCTCCACCGCAGCCATGCCGTGAGCCCGTTTGCTGTCAGTGCCGCAGAAAATAATGTCTTCTCCTTTGCTGCCGCGCAGATTGCGGACGTTGTTCTCGCCCAGTACCCAGCGAACCGCGTCCACAATATTGCTTTTGCCACAGCCGTTCGGCCCCACTACTATGTTTATGCCCGGTTCGAAGTGAATTGTAGTGTATTCAGCAAAAGACTTAAAGCCTTTGATGTCCAGACGCTTTAAATACACCCTGTCCCTCCATATCACTGGGAGTAATGCCAAAAGCTCCATCTGAGCCAGCGGTCGTAATACCAGCACATTTTGGCCGATGCTGGTATTTACTAGTTTGCCAAGCATGGTCAAAAAACCTTCCCCAAATCAAGCCTAAAGCAGGAAATCTTCTGCCATACGGTCAAACCGGTTTATCCAAGGCCTGCTCTCTGCCTGCCCCGCCAAGCCACTGGCTCCAGGCTTCAGCGGGTAATACGCCGGTACGCTGCGCTGCCACTTATTGGGGCAATATGCCCCGCTCTATTAAGCGGCGTATAAAGTCAGGCCTGGTTAAAGTTATGCCTTCGCTGTCACCATTGTAGTTTAGGCTGATGCTATCGGGTGCCAGGTCCTCAGAAGGGATTACTCTTAACATACCTTTACCCAACTGCTCTTGCAGACGGGCCAGATTTCGCCGGCGATGGCCGATCAGCCGCGAAAGGTCACGGGGGTTGACGAGGAGACGGACCGGTCGGTCCTGCCGTGACAGTACACCGGCATCCTGCAGCAGCTCATGGGCCTGCTGATAAAATATATGCTGCTGGACCAACTCCCCGAAGGCCGGGTGATACGGCCCGGCCAGCAGGGTTTGTCCGGGCTGCAAATCCTGGCTGGGCTGTAAACCCAGGCGGATTACCGGTATGCAGTGGTATTGGAACAGGAGCAGCATTTGCCCACATATCGAAATTGCCTCAGCCAGGCCCAGCTCTTGATAACTGCCCTGCTGCCATTGCCTGGCCAGTTCTGTGCCGGCAATCACCAGGGTGGGATAGATTCTGACCATATCCGGCTGCATCCCGATAGTGATCCTGGCCGTAGCCAGGTCTTTATGCCGGTTGTCACCGGGCAGGCCCACCATCAATTGTATGCCCAGCTTAAATCCATATTCTTTTATCAGCCGGCTGGCGGAGATTATCTGCTCAAGCCTTATTCCCCGCCCGGATAAGGCCAAAACCTCATCATTACACGACTGCACTCCCAGCTCGATGGTTTTTACTCCCCATTTTTTAAGTAATTCCAGAATTCCCGGATCAATCCCATCCGGGCGGGTGGAAAGGCGCAGGCCTTTAACCACATCTTTTTGCAAATAGGGATAAACCTGACTGAGGTAGGCTTCCTGCAGGGAAATATCCATCATGGTAAAACTGCCCCCAAAGAAAGCTATCTCGATCTCACTTCCGGGTGGGATGGTAGCCAGGTACTGCTCAACCAGTTCGGGGATGGCAGAAGGTGAAAGGGGTTCTTGCTGTGAGGCTATGTGCCGCTGATTGCAGAATATGCATGTAAACGGGCACCCCACATGGGGGACAAAAATCGGAATATTGACGTGTTTCATGTCTCATGAGGGGACTTTAACCCCAGGCTGCAGAGCAGTTGCCGGTTTTTCAAGACTTTTTCCGCGGCATTTTGCTCGGCTTCCTTTTTACTGCGCCCCTGCCCGGCTGCCAGCAGCCTGTCCTTGTAATATACCCCGGCTTCAAAAACCTTGGCATGAGCCGGACCGCTTTCCTTAATAATCCTGTAGCAAACATTTTGTTTGTTCTTGCCCTGCACCAATTCCTGCAGGCGGGATTTATAGTCGTGATAATCCCCCTGCGCGGTATCATCAATGTAAGACTGCAGATGGTCCAGCACAAAGCGGGTGGCAGCTTCGTAACCCTGGTCGAGGTAAATGGCGCCGATTACCGCTTCAACGGCATCAGCCAGTATGGAGCGGCGTTTACGCCCTCCGGACATCTCCTCCCCCCGCCCCAACATAAGATAATCGCCCAATTTCATCTGATGGGCTACATTGAGCAGGGCTTTTTCGCATACCACCTTGGCGCGGATCTTGGTCAGCTCACCTTCCGGCTTTTCCTGAAAATTGTTATACAGGTACTCCGCAACAATCATATTCAAAACCGCATCACCCAAAAACTCCAGGCGTTGATTATTGCGGCTGCAGTTCTTTTCCTGACTGAAGGAAGGATGGGTCAAAGCCATGTCGATAAGCCCCGGGTTATGGAAATCAAGCCCATTGTCACGCATAAAGCGTGCCACCGTATCCCGCAGTCTAGCCATTTTTTACCTTTTCCAAATGCTCGTACAGAGCGGTCACCAGCTCGCCGAAGGTCACCAGGCTTTCCAGCCCTTCTTCGGGAAATTCCACATCGTAGGCATCCTCCAGGGCCATGATCATCTCCACCACATCGATGGAGTCAGCATCCAGATCCTCCAGCTTGGTGTCCATGTTGATTTCCTGCGGATCCAGGTCCAGCTGTTCTGCCAGTATCCTTCTGGCCAAATCTACGAACTGTTCCACTGCAATCCCCCCTTAAAAATAAGCTCATCACGATGGCCTGTTGCATTGGGCCCTAAATCAATGCTGCCAGGGCTGTTTCCTGTTGCTCCACAATACGGCTCTTGATGCATTGAGCGGCGATGTTCATGCCGCTGTGTACGGCCTGTCTTTTTGAACTGCCATGACATACTACGCTTATCCCTTTGACCCCCAGCAAAGGTGCGCCGCCTACCTGGCGATAATCCACCTTTTGATAAATAGCGGGGAGTTTGCCCAGCTCTTTTAAGGTGTGCTGGGCCAAAAAGAGCACTAAGCCTTCCATGGATTTCAGCAGTATGTTGCCGGTAAAGCCATCGCATACGATAACATCGCAGTTGCCGGCTAAAATGTCGCGCCCCTCCACGTTGCCAATAAAATTGAGCCTGGGCTGCTGGCGCAGCAGAGCGAAGGCCTCTACTGCCGCGGCATTGCCTTTAGTCTCCTCCAGGCCGTTGTTAAGCAGGCCGACACGGGGACTGGGTACAGCCAGAATGGCAGCCGCATAGGCGCTCCCCAGGGCAGCGAACTGGACCAGTTGCGATGGGCGGCAGTCCACATTGGCCCCAACATCGATGAGCAGCGAGCTTGAACCGGAGATATTGGGCAATTCGCCGACGATTGGGGGACGTTCTATACCTTCCATTCTTCCCAGAATAAACAAAGCCGCTGCCATCTGGGCCCCGGTGCTTCCGCACGACAATATCGCATCAGCCTGGCCGGATTTAACCAGGCCGGTAGCAACTACGATGGAGGCATCCTTCTTGCGGCGCATGGCTATGGCGGGCGACTCTTCCATGCCGATTACCTGTGTGGCATTGACTACGCTGAGCCTTGAGGGGTCATAATTTAGTTCTTTTAATATCGGCTCAATTTGCTCCGCCGCACCTACCAGAATAACAGAGGCCTCAGTTTCTTTCTCCAGCCAGCTCAAAGCACCTGCAATAACCTCGCCTGGCCCGAAATCTCCGCCCATTACGTCAACTGCAATCCTCATCCTGTTCCCCCTCGTTTCAGCAAGAAATACAAAAAGTAAGCTATGGGCCTAAAAGTGCGCCTATACCTTACCTTTTGTCCAACCTGTACAGCTTACATTACGTTTTTACCTTTATAAAATCCGCAATTCAAGCAGGCCCGATGTGCTAATTTAAGCTCCTTGCATTGAGGACATTCAACCAATCCCGGCTTGTCCAGCTTGCGCCATTCGGCACGCCTCATATTCTTTCTTGAATGCGATTGTCTCCTCTTAGGAACTCCCAATGTGTTCCCCTCCTTCCCGGGTTAATTTTTTTAAGGCTTCCCAGCGCGGATCAATATTTTCCTCACTGCAGCGGCAAGCCTCCATATTTTTGTTTACACCGCAACCCGGGCACAGACCCTGGCACTCCGAATTGCAGAGCGGACTTAAAGGGATAGCGGAAAATATGGCTTCTATTACCGCCGGTTCAATATCAACCTCACCCTGCTCAGCCACTAATACATCATCCTTGAACTCTTCCGGTTTTCGGCTGCCGGCATCTATAATAGTGATACTCAATTCTTCCGAAACCTCAATTAGAGAAGGTTCCAGACAACGAGAACAGGGCACTATTAGTTTGGTTATCACTCTTCCAGTGCCGACATATATCTGTCCAGTGAATACCACCTCTATGTCGACCCTAACCGGATCAGCAAACCGGGCTCCCAACCCTTGGACCAGTTCGTCGGGGTAAAACTCCACAAAGGAAAATTGTTCGCCTTGTTGTGGCTGAAGCCTGAGTTGTTTAAGGTCAATTATCATGATCGCACCCCTAAAAAACACCAGATTAATTATATTCTTCACCGGTTAGTATTGTCAACAAAGGCAGTAATTATATCGGTTTTCTAGGTTAGCATTGCCAGGTTTTATAGCAAAAACCAAAGAGGCGGGCGCCGCCCGCCTCCAGTGGATATCGATATACTATTGTGCCAGTCTGTAGGTATCCCTGGCGATAACCAGTTCCTCATTGGTGGGAATAATGAAGATGCGTACCTTGGAGTCGTCAGCAGCCACATCAACCGCTTTGCCGCGTACTTTGTTCTTCTCGGGATCCATCTTAATTCCCAGTGCATCAAGATCCTCGCATATATGACGACGGATATCAATGCCGTTTTCTCCTACACCGGCAGTGAATACCAAGCAGTCACAGCCATTCAGCTTGGCAAAGTAGTTGCCGATATAACCCTTTACAGCATTGTAGTATACATCCAGGGCTATTTGTGCTCTGGTATTTCCGGCCCTAGCAGCTTCCTCAACATCGCGCAAGTCGTTGGATACCCCTGAAAGCCCCAGCATACCTGATTTCTTGTTGAAATAATTGTTGGCTTCTGCAGAATCCATACCCAGTTTCTCCATCAGGAAGAACACGATAGCGGGGTCGATGTCACCGGAGCGGGTGCCCATTACCAGTCCTTCTAAGGGAGTGAATCCCATACTGGTTTCGACTACTCTTCCGTTCTTTATGGCTGCCATGCTGGCACCATTACCCAGATGTAAGGTGATAATCTTGCAGTCTTCGTACGGTTTGCCCAACATCTCTGCTGCCCGATGGGAAACATAGTAATGTGAGGTGCCATGGAAGCCGTACCTTCTGATACGATATTTTTCGTAGGCTTCATAAGGCAGTGCGTACATGTAATTGGCAGGTTCCATAGTCTGGTGGAACGCAGTATCAAATACCGCCACATGTTTGACATTGGGCATAAGCTTCTGACAGGCTTCAATTCCCATCAGATTGGGCGGATTATGTAACGGCGCAATGTCGAAACAATCCCTGATAACCTTGCGGACATTATCATCGATGACTACTGATTCGGCAAAGCTCTCGCCGCCGTGTACTACACGATGCCCGACAGCCCCGATCTCGTCCATGTTTTTCACAACACCGTATTCGGGATTGACCAAAACTTCCAGAACCAGTTCCATACCTGCAGTGTGGTCAGGAAGATCCTTTTTGATTAAAACCGCTTCTTTGCCCAGGGGTTTATGTTCCAGAGTACTTCCCGGTATGCCTACACGGTCTACTAACCCCACCGCCAGAACGGTTTCATCAGTCATGTCTACAATTTGATACTTTATCGAAGAACTACCGGCATTAACCACCAAAACCTTCATTAAATTCCTACCTCCTCAATTTCTTCAATTTCCCTCAATTATCTTTGATCCCGGCTGGGATGCAAAAAAGAATCCAGGATTAGGCCTTCAAGGCAGTCATGGCTACTACATTTACTATGTCTTCTACGCTACAACCCCTGGAAAGGTCGTTAACCGGTTTGTCCATACCTTGAAGAATAGGCCCAATGGCTTCGGCCTTAGCCAGTCTCTGTACCAACTTGTAGCCAATATTACCGGCATTGATGTCAGGGAATATGAGTATGTTACACGAACCTGCAATCTCGCTGCCGGGTGCTTTGGACGCCCCTACGCTAGGAACGATGGCTGCATCAGCCTGGAATTCGCCATCCACTTTGATTTCGGGGAATTTTTCTTTAGCGATCTGTACAGCCTCAACAACTTTGTCAACAAAGGCATGGCTGGCGCTTCCTTTGGTGGAAAAAGACAGCATGCCGACTTTGGGATCTTTGAATCCGCATACACTGACCGCTGTTTCCACTGAGGCTTTAGCAAATTCTGCCATTTGTTGGGCAGTGGGTTCGATGGTTACCGCACAGTCAGCAAATACAAACAGCCCGTCTTCTCCGTAATCCTTGTTGGGGCATATCATAATAAACGCACCCGATACGGCTGAGATACCCGGTGCGGTCTTTATGATCTGCAGAGCCGGACGCAGAACGTTGCCGGTGGTATTCTCGGCTCCCGCCACCTCACCATCGGCCTTGCCCATCTTTACCATCATAGAAGCGAAAAATAGCGGATCCAGCATGGTGGCTTTGGCTTTGTCCAAAGTGACGCCCTTGTCCTTGCGCATTTCATAAAAGACCTGCACATAGTCATCCAACAGCGATGAGGTAGCCGGATTGATTATCTCGGCACCAGATATGTCGGCTCCAATGCTGCTTGCTAACCCCCTGATCGCGCTTTCATCACCCAAAAGAATTGGATTGGCAATCTTGTTGTCTACGATTGCCCTGACAGCTTTAAGGGTTCTCTCTTCGGTTCCCTCCGGAAGCACTATGGTTTTCCCTTTGGTTGCTGCCTTTTCTCTAATTTGCGCTAGTAAACTCATTCTTTTCCCTCCCAATAATTCACCTTGTTCTTAGATTGTTGCAATGTTCACATTCTGTTCTAATTCTAGCATAAACGTGCTGCAGAGTGTATAATTATTGGCACCATTGATACATGCAAGGAGTAGGAAACATGGCTGTTGTTGGCATCGTTGCCGAATTCAACCCTTTTCACAATGGACACCGTTGGCTGTTGGAGGAAGCCCGTTCAAAACTGCAACCTGAAGCGATCATTTGTGTAATGAGCGGTTCCTTTGTGCAGCGGGGCGAACCCGCTATTTGTGACAAGTGGGCCCGTACCCGCATGGCTTTAGCCGGAGGTGCAGATCTGGTTATAGAGCTGCCGTTTTGTTTTGCAGCCCGCAGTGCTTATTATTTCGCCTCTGGGGCTTTGCGGATACTGCAAGCGGCTGGAGCCACCCATGTGGTGTTCGGCAGTGAAAGCGGCAATTTAACTGCCCTGAACAGAGTAGCCAGCCTGCTGGTCGATGAAACCACCGCCTACCAGCAGCAGCTTAAATCGGCACTATCGCGGGGCTTAAGCTATCCTGCTGCCAGGGCCTGTGCTGTAAAACACATCCTGCATGATGACAGCCCTGAAATGAGCAGTCTTTTATCCGGCCCTAACAATATACTGGCTATCGAATACCTGCGTGTTATTAAGGAATTCGGTTTAAAGCTGATACCTGTAACCTATGCCAGGCGAGGGGCTACCTACCATGATCTCGAGGTATCAGAGCTAGCCAGTGCTACGGCCATACGCCACGCCATATATCAAGGCCTCCTCAACCAAATAACCCCGGCCCTGCCCGAAGCCAGCCTCAATATCCTGCAGGAAGAGGTCCAAGCGGGACGTGCGCCGATACCGGTTGATGGCCTGGAACTGGCTATACTCATCCAGCTGCGACTGGCCACCAAAGAACGGCTGCAGGAGGTCTATGAAATAAACGAAGGCCTGGAGAATCGCCTGCTCACGGCTGCCCGGCAAAGTGGTACTCTTCCTGAACTGCGCAACTCAATAAAAAGCAAACGCTATAACCTGACCAGAGTTAACCGTATGCTCCTGTACTCGCTATTCTCTGTATCAAAGAACCAAATAGCCCTTTTCGATCAGGCCGGGCCTCAGTACTTACGCCTGTTAGGATTTTCGTCACAGGGTCGCAAATTCCTGCAACAAGTCAAAAATAATTCAATTTTGCCGCTTTTAAGCACCGGCAGCCATATCGCCAAATTGATAAAAAACCATCCCCGGCACATCGCTTCACATATGCTGGCTTTAGATATTAAATCCTCAGATGTGTTCAGCCTGTTGATCCCCGACCCCGGTCAGCGTCAGGCCGGTCAGGATTTCCTGCGCCAGGTGATAGAATTAAATCCTGCCCAGAGCGGAGATTTTTGAAGTGATTTGTTCAAGGTTTTCCTCTGCGGCCTGACGGCCCAGTTCAATAATGTCCCTCGCTTTGTCAAAAGCCCGCGGTGAAAAGCAGCCTACCTTCGGCTGTATCATAATATCGGTGTGGTCTTTAACCTGATCAAAGCGGACTTTTTGCATGAGGTCCAGGGAGGTGATGATCACATCCAGGGTGTTCTTGATATTGGTTTCCAGGCTGTCCCCGAACATCACATCAACCGCTATAACCAGGTCCGCTCCACGGCTGCGGGCTACATCTACAGGCAAAACGTCGCATACCGCGCCGTCAACCAGGATCATATTCTCCTTTTTTACCGGGGTAAATACGCCGGGAATGGAAACACTGGCCCGTATGGCCTCTGCAACCGGCCCGGATTCCAGAATAACCCGTTGGCCGCTTATCAGATCGGTAGCTACCATATGCACCGGTAAAAGGGTTTCCTCAAAGTCCATTCTTTTGGTGAGCAATGCTAAAAGGCTGTCCAGCTTTTTACCGGCGATGAAGCCGAAACGAGGCAGGCGCACATCGAAGAACACCCTCAGGTCCATGCTGTCGATCATTCTCCCCAACATGACCATATCAGTGCCGCAGGCATACAAGCCGCCTACCATAGCGCCCATGCTGCATCCCACGATGCAATCGAACGGAATCCGGTTTTCCACCAAGACTTGCAGAACCCCAATGTGAGCCAAACCCCGCGCGCTGCCTGCTCCAAGCACCAGAGCGATTTTGGGTGACTGAGACACCCGGTCACCTCCTTAAAATGCTGTATTACCGCATCAATGGCCTGGTTTAAGCTTCTAAACCCCATCCATAACAACATATATTGAACTGGAAACCTTGTCAAGTTAAGGGGAGGCAAGCGATTTGCACGGCACTATGCTGAAAAACACTCAGTTTTGGATCCTGTTGGGTTTGGTCGGCCTGGCTGTTTTCATGGTGGCTGAGCCCAGTTCAGCAGTGACCTCCGCAGCCTACGGCCTAAAGCTCTGGGCTACGGTTGTCGTTCCGGCCCTGCTGCCGTTCTTTATCGTGGCGGAACTGCTGGTGAGCATGGGTTTGGTCAGGTTTTTGGGAGTATTGCTCGAACCGGTTATGCAGCCGATTTTTCGCCTGCCGGGATGCAGTTCGCTGGTCATTGCCATGGGTTTTACCTCGGGGTTTCCGGTTGGTGCTCTGTTGACCAGGCGTTTATATGATCAGGCTATGCTGAGCGCGGAGCAAGCAGAACGCCTGGTGTCCTTTACCAATAACTCCAGCCCGCTTTTCATTCTCGGCGCGGTTGGCATGGGTATGTTCGGCTCGCCCAAGCTGGGCTGGCTCCTGGCTATTTCTCATTATTTGGCCAATTTAACGGTGGGATTGCTGTACCGCTTCAAAGCCCGCGCAGTGCCTGGAGCAGTTAAGCTGGGCCGACGAGAACGGTGGCGCAATGCGGTAATGGAATTGCTTCTGGCCATGAATCAGGAAGGATTATCCAAACGCCTGGCCACAGCCATCAGCACGGGCATTACCAATATCCTGGCCATTGGCGGTTATATCATCACTTTCTCGGTAATTACCTCCATGCTGTCGGATTGGGGCTTCATGGAGATCCTGGCGCGATCGATCAGGTCTTTATTGGGCTTTTTCGATCTGTCCTATCAGGTTGCCTATGGCCTGGGGATGGGACTGTTCGAAATCACCCTGGGCTCCAATTTCATAGCCCAGGCCAGTGACGCAACCCTGTTGCACCAACTGCTGGCAGTGAGTGCGGTATTGTCTTTCAGCGGGTTGTGCATCATCACCCAGGTCATGGGGGTGATGGTGGGCACACCGGTGCGACTGGGCTTTTATCTTAAAGCCCGCCTGCTGCAGTGCGCAATCTCGGTAGCCATAACCATGATAGGATATAAATACTGGGTTGCCGCATCATCCCCGGTATCCAACCCTGTACTTCTGCCCAGTCCCTTTTACACCATACCTGCCTGGCACTGGTCACTTTACTGTATGGCTTTATTCGCGCTCCTGGTCGGTGTCTTGTTATGTATCGCCTGGCTGAAGAATGATTAAGGCTCACGCTGCATTTCCATACGAAGCTCTTCTTTTCCCTGACTGATATTTTCAAGGCCTTTTTTGAGGACCCTTTCCATATGATTCAACAGGTTTTCAGCGTACTCATTGGCCTCAGCCCTGATCTCTTTGGCAACCTCTTCGGCTTTGGCCAGAATCTCCTCCGACATCTTCATGGCGTTCCTGGTAATCTCGTTTTCGTCTATCATGCGGGATACTCTTTCCCTGGACTGCTCCAAATACTCGTCAGCCTGACCACAGGCTTCTTTGATGATACGCTGTTTCTCGGCTATGATTAAACGAGCCGTTTCCAGTTCTTCAGGCAACACAGCACGCAAACGATCTACCCTATCTAAAAGCAAGTCACTTTCAACCACCACCTTGGTGTTGGAAAAAGGCATTTTCTTGGATTTCCTTACCAATGATTCCAATTCATCCAGGATTTTAAAAACCTCCATCATTGCCTATGCCTCCTCTATGCCATCAACGAATAATAGTGCAAAGCGGACTCCCCATAATAATTCAATCTGTAGCGCTTTAGACAATTGAAGCTAGCGGGGAGTTCTTTGTGCCGACGGGTGCGGATGATTATAATACCTTGTGGTGCCATAATCTCAACCTGATCCAGCTTTTTCATCACATCCATAAAAATCCCTTCAACATTGAAGGGAGGATCTACATAAATATAATCGAATTTCGCCTTGCGCTTATCCAATATGGTCAGCGCCCGTAAAACATCGTTGCAGTATACTTCATAATTATCGCCAAAACCGCAGTTATCCAGGTTTTCATAGATGATTCGCACTGCTTTAGGATTGTTGTCAACGAAGACCGCTATGGCCGCTCCGCGGCTTAATGCCTCAATGCCTACACTGCCGCTGCCGGCAAAAAGGTCCAGAAAACGGGCATCTTTGATACCGGGCCCCAGTACATTGAATAAAGCCTCTTTAACCATATCGGTTATAGGCCTGGTTTCCCTGCCAGATGGCGCCTTCAGCCGTTTTCCTTTAGCAGAGCCGGCGATAACCCGCACTGTTCCCTTCCCTTCCCGGCCAAATGCCGTTCGACCATATCATTGCATCTATTTTAGCACAAAAAAAATTTTTAAAAATATTGTATATAATCCTAATTTAGGGGCAAAGCTATCAATAGCCAGATGAATTCTGGTAACAAACCCTCCCCAACAACTTTACAAAATTCTCCTCTCCCCAAAATGGCGACGCGAGTCGCCATTTTAATCTTCGTATATATTTCCATAAGGGGCGCAGACTAACTAGCGAGGTGATATTATGAAAGATATTTTGGCTGCTTTCGGGTTGAACATAGACCTGGCGGTAGAAGCCCACGAGCTGCTGCGGGGAGCGGCGGATGAAGAGGTCCCGGGGGTAATCGAACAGGTCAGGCAAGGTGAATATGTTAAGGTAAACACCATAATCATCAAGGATGAGAATGGCGCTAAAAGGATGGGAAAACCAGTCGGAACCTACGTTACCATCGAATCGCCCCCTTTAAAAATCAATGATCCTTATGTCAAAAGCGAAATCATCGAGGTCATGGAGAAAAGCATGCACAGCCTGCTGGGCAATCGGCTTAAGCCCGGGGACACGGTTCTACTGGTGGGCCTGGGCAATTGGCGGGCTACACCCGATTCTTTGGGTCCAAAATTCATAGAATACAGCCCTATTACCCGCCATTACCATCAACACGCGCCCCAAGCCCTGGTGGAGGGCATGCGCCCGGTGTGCGGCATCGCCCCGGGGGTGTTGGGCATTACCGGCCTGGAAACCTTTGAAGTGATCAAAGGGGTAGTGGAAAACGTCAAACCGGCTGCTATGGTTGTGGTAGACGCCCTGGCGGCCACCAATGTGGACCGCATCGGCACAACCATTCAAATGGCCAATACCGGCATTCAGCCCGGGGCTGGAGTTGGCAATGCCCGCGTGGCCTTAACCGAAGAAGCCCTCGGTATTCCGGTGATTGCCATAGGATGCCCGACTATTGTAAATGCCAGCATTATTGCCCATGAAGCCATACGCAAGTTCTGTTTGAACAGCGGGGCCATGTTCAACGATATTCAGGCTGTGGAAGCCACCAAAGCCGTATTGTCCCGGTTCGGGGGAAATCTGGGGGTAACCCCGCAGGAGATCGACGATATTGTGGAAAATACCTCGCGCATCCTGGCGATGGGGGTTGGCAAATCATTGTTTCCCGGCATAGCGCAGGAACAGCTGGAATTGTACGCCACCTGATGATGGCCTTATTATGCCTCATGGCCTGATCATGAAAACAAGCGGAGAAATTAATCTTCCGCTTGTTTAACCTAGAATGATTACGTTGTGCTTATATGAGGCTAGCTGAGCTGGTTCTGCTGTTTAATCTTGTTCAGATCCTGAGTCATGTTAAGGCCCTGGCCTGCCCCACCTGCTTGGCGTTGTTCGTAATCGTAAATCATTTTCTTAACCATCTGGCCGCCGATGCTGCCGGCCTGGCGGGAGGTCAAATCGCCATTGTAGCCATCTTTCAGATTCACGCCAACCTCCTGGGCAGCCTCCATCTTGAATTGGTTCATAGCGGCTTGCGCCTGGGGAACCAAGATCCGGTTGCTTCTGTTGCTTCTTGCCATTTTATTCTCACCTCCTTTGTGTTGTAGTCATATTCTGTCCCCAGGCTTTACTTATATGCTAGAAGTATTTTCATGACTTTTTAATTTCTTTCTGGGGTGGGGGTGATTTATCACCGCCTTTAATGCCCATCTCCTGGGCGACTTCGAATTTCAAATGCTCAAATTTTTTGAGTTCTTTATCTCTCTGGCTCAACTACAGCACCTCCACTAGCTTGTATGCAGCCCAATAACCACTGCACCAATAAATATCACTAATAGCATGAGTATTTTATTATCAAATTAATAAGGCACAAATAATTAATGCAGTTAATTAGCGGCTATATGGGGGGATTTTTTAAATTTCATATTAAAATAATCCTGCTGCCAGGGGTTCAAACCGGCAAAGCCTTGTGCCAGTTTTTGGCTCAATTCCACTATGTCACTATCCCGGGCCAGATCGGCAACCCTTAGTTGATGCAGACCGTGCTGCCTGACCCCCCAGAAGTCCCCGGCACCTCTGAGGGACAAATCTGCCTGAGCCAGGCGATAACCATCGTGTATGCGGGTCATCAGGTACATTCTCCGCAGGGCTTCAGGGCTTTTGGGATCGCCTATCAGAAAGCAGATTGATGCTCGCTCTCCCCTGCCTACCCGGCCGCGCAGCTGGTGTAACTGCGACAGGCCGAAGCGCTCGGCCTGTTCAATGATCATAATCGAGGCATTGGGCACATCCACACCCACTTCGATCACCGTGGTGGAAACCAGTACTTGAATACTGCCGCCTTTAAAGCTATCCATTATGGCCGCTTTTTCCGCAGCTTTCATCTTGCCGTGCAATAAGCCCACCTTGAACCCGGGTGCCAGCCTGTCACGTAATTCTTCATAAAGGGTGGCAGCTGCCAGCAGATCCTGTTTTTCTGACTCTTCAATAAGCGGACAAACCACATAGCATTGTGCTCCTGTAGCCAGCTGCTTAGCCATGAAATTATAGGCCTTGAAGCGCTGTTCCCTTTTTAAGAAAACGGTCTGCACTGGCTTGCGGCCCGGGGGCAGAGCGTCAATTATAGACAAATCCAGGTCTCCATATACGGTCAAGGCCAGGGTGCGGGGTATGGGAGTGGCGCTCATTACCAGGATATCCGGGCTGATTCCCTTATCTCCCAGCAGGGCTCGCTGTCTGACCCCAAAGCGGTGTTGTTCATCCACGACAACCAGGCCCAGGGCAGCAAAGCGAACCTGTTCCTGAATGAGAGCATGAGTGCCTACCAAAAGGTCGATTTCCCCGTTGCTGGCTGCAGTCAGGATCTCCTGGCGCTGGGCCTTACCGGTGGAGCCGGTTAATAAGGCCAGACTGCGGTTAAGACCATGAAAAAAGCGGGTCATGCTGTTGAAATGCTGCTGGGCCAGGATTTCGGTGGGGGCCATCATAGCAGCCTGAAAGCCGCTGGAAATCGCTTTGGCTACAGCCAGGGCCGCTACCGCTGTTTTGCCTGCACCAACATCCCCCTGCAGCAAACGGTTCATCGGACGGGCGGCCTCCATATCAGCAAAGATCTCCCGGCACACCCTTTGTTGAGCAGCAGTAAGCTGAAAAGGCAGCTGCTGCTTTACCTGTTCCACCAATTGGTCTTGCTCCCGATGAATATATCCCCGCTGTGTTTGGTGGCTGGCTTTGAATTGCTTGAGGCCCAGATTAAACAACAGCAATTCTTCGCATGCCAGGCGCCGCCGGGCTTTCTGGTAGGCTGTACGGTCAGCCGGAAAATGAATATTTAAGAAGGCCTGATGAATGTCTACCAGTTCGAAGCGGCGCGCCATCTCCTCTCCTAACAATTCAGGATAATGGGGCAGGTATTCGCTCAAGACCGTTTCCATCAACCGCCGCAAGGCCTTTTGGGTCAGTCCCTCAGTAAGGGCGTAAACCGGAATCACCGGGCGGTTAATGCTATCCTGGTCCATCAGGTCATATTCCTGCACATGGATCTCCACCCAGCTGTATGCGGCTTTAACCTTGCCCTTTATCCAGATCTCTTGGCCTTTTTTCATGTGGTCGAGCAAAAAGGGTTGATTGAACCAGACTGCGGTCGCTACCCCGGTGCTGTCCCGCAACAGCACTTGAAGAATGCTCATGCCGCGGCGGCTACGTTTCAGACTAGCCGCAGTCACTGTGCCTTTGACCTGGCAATTCTGCCCGTCTTCCAATTCAGCAATGTTTTGCACCTGATTGCGGCTGTAGTAGCTGCGGGGTATGTACCACAGCAGATCGAAAACGGTGCTCACCCCGACCCGCTTCAAGAACGCGCTGCGCCTTGGGCCGACCCCTTTTAGAAATTGAACCTCTCTGCGCAAAACATCCATACCTGAGTCCCCTATTAAAGCGATAAGCGGGTTACCAGCCCGCTTATAAACAATATCGCCAACATTCAAAATGATGCATAGAACCGCTGATTAAATGAAGACTGCCTATTACTCCACCGAGATGTAGTAGCGGTAATGCGGCTGCCCGCCGTAATGCATCTGTATCTCATAGTCTGCGTAAATACCCTGCAGGGCGGTCATGAGCTCATGAGACTCCTCTTCAGTGACGTCGGCCCCATAAAACAGGGTGATCAACTCGCTATCCTCATCTACCATCTGCTCCAAAACCCGGGCTACCGCCTGCTGATTATCTTCAGCCTTGACCTCAATAGCGTCCCCGATGATGCCAATGACATCGCCATCTTTTATATTCAATCCGTTCACTGCCGAATCCCTGACCGCCTGGGTAATTTCCGCATATTTGACCCGTCTGATCTCTTCTTCCATGGCAGCCACCATTTCATCTATTTCTCCATCAGGCTGAAAAGCGATCAAAGCAGAAATACACTGCATAACCGAGCGGGTAGGAACCACTTTGACCACCTGCTCTTTCGCCAGTGATGCGGCTTGTTGAGCCGCCAGGATAACATTGCTGTTGTTGGGCAGGATGATTACCGCCGGCGCATTGATCTCCTCACAGGCCTTGAGCAATTCCTCGGTACTGGGATTCATGGTCTGGCCGCCTTCCACCACCTGGTTCACCCCCAGGCTCTTGAGAATCTCTATGACCCCGGAGCCGCTGCCAACTGCTACCAGGCCAACCTTAGGGCCGCTAGCCGGTAGCGGCTGTGCCTGGTCGTCCTGTTCCGGCCAGTTATTCCGGTGTTGATGCACTTCTTCCTGCATATTATTGATCTTTATATCGTTGAGGCTGCCTAATTGGACGCAAAACTCCAAGACCCTGCCGGGATGGTTGGTGTGTACATGTACTTTGACCAGTTTTTCGTCCCCCACCACCAAAAGGGAATCCCCCAGGCTGATGAGGTTGTCTTTAATCTGCTGAAGATCCAGTCTTTGGCCCTTTAACAGCAATTCAGTGCAGTAGCGAAAACTGAGCTGAGGAACAGGCTCCGCTGCTGGCCTTACTTCATCAGCCTCTTTGCCGCCCAGGCGCAACCATTCCAGACTGAGCTCATTATCGTAAGCCAGAGCCTCAGCAAAACCCTCCATGAAGTACAACAGCCCCTGCCCTCCGGCATCTACCACCCCGGCTTCACGAAGCACCGGCAGCATCAAGGGGGTTTTTTCCAATGTATTGAATCCGGTACGTATCCCGGCCAGCACTACTTTGACTATATCATCGCTTTTTCTGGCTTCTTCTTCACAGCCGCGGGCGATTTCCCTTATGATCGTGAGTATGGTGCCTTCTACCGGCTTCATGACCGCTTCATAGGCAGTGCGGGCCCCGGCCGTGAAGGCTGCGGCCAATTCCCTGGCATTGACCTTTTCCTTGGTTTCCAGGTAAATGGCCAAACCTCTGAAGATCTGCGATAGAATTACTCCCGAATTGCCCCTGGCCCCCATCAGAGAGCCGACTGAAACCGCCTTGGCCACTTTGCCCAGGGACTGATCCTGCACCTTTTCCCCTTCTCTGACCGCAGACTGCAGGGTGAGAAACATATTGGTTCCAGTATCTCCATCTGGAACCGGGAATACATTGAGCTGGTCAACCTTGTCGCGCTGGCTTTCCAGCTTAATAGTCCCCCCTTTGATAGCCCTTACAAAATCACTTCCATCAATAAACAACAAACTCAACCTTATGTCCTCCCCTACCTGTTCGCGGGAACTTTTACCCCTTTAACATTGACGTTTACTGCCGCTACCGGTATGCCAGCTATATGCGTTAAAACATAGGTCACTTTCTGAATCACACTGCTGGCCACTTCTTTCATTTTGACTCCGTATCCCATCATAACATAGAGGTCGATCACAAATCCCTGCTCAGTATAATGCACATCGACCCCTTTGCGCACGTTTTCCCGGCCCAAAATGCCGCTGATCCCGGTTTGCAGATCCTGTGACACCATACCTACCAGGCCATAGCAATCAACTGCGGCCAGCCCGGCGATGGTCTGAATAACCTCTTTGGATACCTGAATAACGCCGTTCTCAGTATTCTTGATCTTATGCATTCCAGTCCCTCCTGTCTGACTTAGTTAATTCTACAACACAATATCTATTCCTGCTTCTTGCCCTTTATCTGCCCATTTGGTAAAATGTTTAAGTGCATTCATGAAGAGAGGGGGCAAGAATGGTGGCCAAGTGTTATGTTTGCGGGAAAGGCATTTCATTCGGAAAAACCTACAGCCACTCCCACATAAGAACCAATCGGCAATGGAAGCCAAATATTCAGCGGGTTAAAGCGATTGTAGACAATACACCCAAAAAGATCAGCGTTTGTACCCGTTGCCTGCGTTCGGGAAAAGTACAGCGGGCTTTATAAATACCTTCAGGCCTTGAAAAAGAGCCCCAGTCTTATGGCTGAGGCTTTTTGGCTTTTATTATCTGTTCCGGGGTATAATGGTACTGCTCATTGCAGAAGTTGCAGGTTACTTCCACAATGCCATTATCATCACATAAACCCTCGATTTCTTCCCGGCTGTAGCTGGAGAGGATTACCTGCAGGCGTTCCCGGTTACAGGTGCAGCAGAATTCCAGGTCCTGTTTGCCTATAATTTGATAATCCAGTTCTCCCATGATGCGTTGCAGCAAAGTCTCCAGGCTGTCGACCTCTAATAAGCTGGAACTTATATTGCCGCCGGCCAGCACCTGGCTCTCTATCTGTGCTATCACCTCTTCATCAGCCCCGGGTAGGGCCTGTACCATAAGGCCGCCGGCTGATTTCACGCTCAAGTCCACATCAACCAAAACACCCAGGGCCAGGAGGGTTGGAATCTGCTCGGAATACATGTAATAATTCACCAGATCTTCAGCTATCTCTCCTGATACTAAAGGCACCCTGCCGCTGAAGGGTTGTTTTAAGCCGATATCCTTAACCACTTCAACATAGCCCTCACGTCCTACCAGACCGCCTACATCCAGCTTGCCCGAGGGGGTGGCCGGCAGGTCGGCCTGCGGATTGGAAACATAGCCTCTAACGGTACCGGCTCCAGTAGCCGTAGCTATGATGACCCCGGCCGGACCATCCCCGGTAAAGCGAATACTCACTACATCGGAAGAAGCTTTGAAATCATGGGTCATCAGCAAAGCAGCGGTCAACACCCGGCCCAGGGCAGCCGAGGCTGTTGCTGAGGTATTATGGCGCTGCCGGGCATATTCCACCAGGCGGGTTGAAGCTGCCAGGACTATTTTGACCCCGCCGCTGGCATCCAGGGCTTTCAGCATATAGTCTGTGGTAATCATGCCAATTTCCTTTCTTGATTTAATTGCATTATACCCGATTAAAACAGCTTAAAAAACCAATCGCATCTATCATAACATTCCTTAGGTATTGTTTTTATTATCGTCAAACACTATCCTGCATCTTCAGTTTTGGCGGATAAAACAGGCGGTTAATGCCGGTGCAGTTCGTTCAACCCGTTCTTATGAGGAGCAAAAGGTCAATTCGATAAATAATTGTCCTGCTCAATATGGCTCTTTTTGGCCAAACAGGGCAAAATAGATCCAAAAACTGAGAAAACTACCGCCTGGGGGAAGGGAATTGGCCTTACAAAAGCGAACACATATTAATTCGATTCAGTATAGAATAGCTGAGGGGGTAGACAAGTTGCGTCTGGCAGTATATCCAGGGAGTTTTGATCCGGTAACCAACGGGCATATTGATCTCCTGGAACGTAGCAGCAAGTTGTTTGACAAAATAGTAGTTGCAGTCATTCATAACGTCACCAAAAGCGCTTTGTTCAGTCTTGATGAAAGGGTGCACTTAATCAGAGAGAGCGCCAAGCATATCAAAAATGTTGAAGTGGATTGTTTTTATGGCCTGCTGGCCGACTACCTGCGGAAAAAGCAGGCCTGCGCCATTATCAGGGGATTGCGCACGGTTACCGACTTCGAGTATGAAATGCATATGGGTATGATAAATAAAATGCTCATTCCCGAGATCGATACCATTTTTATCATGTCCAACACCGACTATATTTTTGTCAGTTCCAGTGCGGTCAAGGAAGCAGCCCTTTTAGGCGGTGATGTGAGTTCACTGGTTCCCGGGGTGGTAAAGCAAGCCCTGGATGCCAAAATCGCACAGCTTTAACATGCGTGCAATGACACAAGGGGACGCCGAATGACACAAGGGGACGCGTTCCTCGTGTCATTTTTAAATAAAAATGACACGAGGAACGCGTCCGAGACCACTGAAAAAGTCCGAATAAAAAATAAAAAGC
>LFSQ01000082.1 GCA_001512785.1 Syntrophomonas sp. DTU019 | reverse complement strand
TTGTTTCCCTCCCCTCATGCAACTGGGCTGAAGTGACGACACCCCCAGATTGAGATCAGGGGTTTCTCGGTTCACGCGACCGGCTACTGCACGACCATCCCCGAAGGCTCCGCCCGAGCCTGATGTTTACGCCTACCAGCTTCTTCCGCTATGTAGGTCAGTGTGGCTGGATACTGCGCTCTCACCACAGAAATAAATTCCGGGGTTTTCCCGCGCCAATCTCATAAATGCCATTATAGTTTACTATTCCCGGACTATGCCGTCAAGATTAGCCCGGGGGCCACTGGTGCTTTCTACCGCTGAGCAAATGGTAATGAATATGCATAACCTCCTGTCCGCCCCATTTCCCGCAGTTGTTTACCAAGCGATAGCCATTCCCAGCAAAACCTTGGTCCTGTGCGACTTGAGCGGCAACCAGTTGTAAGTGACCCAGCAAAGCGGCATCGTCCAGGCCAGCTTCATTAAGAGAAGGAATATGCTTTCGGGGTATCAGCAGGATATGGATCGGGGACACAGGGTTGATATCCTCAATGGCAATCAAATGGTCATCCTGATATACTATTTTGCTCGGTATTTCCTGAGC
>LFSQ01000128.1 GCA_001512785.1 Syntrophomonas sp. DTU019 | reverse complement strand
CTGTAACGGCTGGCGGTCTCTTCTATCTATAATAAATATCAGCATAAATAACCATAGGTCCTAATTTTGAAAAACTCTTGCAATAATTTAGGACTTATTTTTATAATTAAACTGATTAAGCAAATTTTATCCTTAAAACTGAACCTGACCGACAAAGGCAAACTTGCCGAAAGGCAAGGACGCAAAGCCATGGGTCTAACACTCCACAAGGGGTCATGATCGCCAGGCTGCCGAAGACAGGGTTTTATATTCATTTAAACCCTTTTGTCGGTCCCTCACAGGAGGGATTTTGTTGTTTCGCAAGGGTTTAAAAATAGCCACTGCCCAAATTATCGTGCTAGCTCTTCTTTGTATAACCTGTTTGCCCCATATGGCCTGGGGTGCAGCAGTTGGCGACAATTCTCTGAACCGTAATGTTCAAATAGCGGTCAAAGTAACCAACTCAGGCCTGCAGACGGCCCGCAGTGTAAAAGTGCAGCTTCCGCTCATCAGCGCCGATTCCCAGTACCAGCAAACCATTGAAGAAACATTTAATCACAAAGTCGAAAAAATCGTTGAAGGCGAGGCGGGAAGCCGTATCGCTCATATCATCATAGACTCCATAGCCCCGGGGCAAAGTGAAACTATTAAGGTTAATTACGCCCTGCAGATTAAACCGAACGGCGGTCTGAAGGCTTCTGCAGCANNCTGCAGCAGTTTTTAAAGCCTGGCAAAAAAATTGAAAGCAATCATCCCGCGATAGTTGCTAAAGCAAAACAGCTCACCGCCTTTACCAAATGTGAATTAGCCAAAGTCAATAAGATTGGCAGTTTTATAAACTCACACATGAGTTACAAACTGGATTCTCCTCATAAAAACAAGGGGGCTATCAGTGCTCTGCAAAACGGTGAAGGTGTTTGCGAAGATTATGCCGCTCTTTTTGTAGCCCTGGCCAGGGCTTCCGGCTTACCAGCCCGCCAGGTCAATGGTTTTGCGGATCCCAAATTAACCGGTGCCAGTTGGAGTTCGCGGAGTCAGGAAGTGTCTCTTCAGGGATTCCGGCATTCCTGGGCAGAGGTTTATCTTAAGGATTACGGCTGGATCGCTGTAGATCCCACCTTTGATATCTATCCACAGGAAGGCAAGGACAATTTAGTGGAGCTGTCACCTTCGCACATAGCTCAGAATTATGCTGATCAGCCGGTAAAAGTGAGCTATAGCGGCAAAAATCTGTCAGTTGGCTGGGGTAATCTTCTGATCAACAAATAAACCTAGATTAAAACGGTTTTACGCAGAAAAGCAGGATGTATTTCCTGCTTTTTTATTTTGGATATAAGGCTTGGCGAGGATAAAAAAGCAAGGTCCTCAAAAACGTACATCTTATGTTATTGAGGCTTATCACCGGCAATGGCGCAAGGTTGCCAGGGCTTTCCGATGAAGGCTTTGATGAATATGTTGTACTTTTTTACAACGGATGTGTTTGATGAATGAACGAAGCGAATACCAAACTGCGGCCTTATCCCGGCACAACTAACAGTTATGTTCGAAGAGGGGGTGGAAAAAAGCTACATATCATTTGTAAATATTCATATAAGCTTTGACAGATCCGGGGGCAGGACGGGTTGAATTTCGGTAGTCAGGGTTAAATACTGGTTAGTCTGGTTAAAGGCATTTTTAATCCTTTGCATTACTTTTTCACCGTGCTCGTAAGCCAATCCAGGCAGCATAAGCACATATTGGTTACTGCTCCAACGGGCTATAACATCGCCTTTGCGCAGGTTGTTTAACAGAACCGATTCTAACTGCTCCATACCTTTTTCTATCATGCTGGCATCATTCTGTTGAGTGTCATCCTGGATAGATAGCAGAGCCATGAAAACTGACAGGCCTGAGCGTTCTCCCCGGCATCGTTCCAGTTTGTATATCTCCTTAAAAACTTCAACCTCACAGACAAAAGCTCCCTGATTATCAGCCTTTTCCTGAAGATGGTTTTGAATGTTGTTCAGATCCAGGCCTTCAGGATGCCTATTGCCCGCAGCCTGCACTATTCTATGCAGATCGGGGGAAGGTTTTATCCCCAGATCCTGGTAAAATTTGTTAGTGGTATAGGTATAGTGGTTTCGGGCTTGTTTGATCCGGCCTTCATTAACCAAGGCTTTTAAATAATAACGGTGAATATCTTCTTCGTAGGGATGAGTGAGCAGGGCTTGTTCACAGGCGGCTATAATCTTTGCATTGTCCCGCCGGGCGGCCAACAGTTCCATCAATTCCAAGACCACCTGCAGGTACAGGGTATAAAGATAGTTTCGCATCGGGATGGTCCACTGGCAGTAATAACTTTCCGGCAGGTATTCCCCTCCATACAGGTTAAAAGCCTGCAGCAGCAGATCTTCAGCCTGCTCCGGTTGGCTCTGTTTTAAATTAAAGGCCTGCTGGGCCTTGTTTTCAAACTCTTCTGCATCCAGCCAGTAATCAACACTATTATTCCAGCGATAACACCCCTGGGAGAAAATTATATAATCCTGGTCCTTGGCCGAAGCTTTGCCCAGGGATTTGCGCAAGCGGAAAATGAGGGCCCGAACAGCGCCGCGGGGGTCGGAGTACTCCTGATCAGGCCAAAGGTTTTCTAGGGCTAACTCTGGTACTATGCCGGTGTTGCGGTTGGTTATGATATACTTAAATAACTCCCATACTCGATAAGAACTATCCTGAGATAATAATTGCCCGGCTCGTCTGACCTCAAACTTCCCCAGCGTTGTTATTTCCAGCTTTGCATCATGCATGGCAGTTCTCCATTAGCCTAAAATTCCATAGACAGTATTACTTCAGCAAAAGTTGGTAAATCCCTCTCTAACAATCAATGGCTAGACTGTTTTCCTATTTATTTCTTATATATATTTAATATTAATGTAATCGAAATTTCCTAAAGACAACTTAAATCGCATGTCGATCCCAGTTTTAGGATAGGCTAAGCAAGACATTGGTTCGGCTACGCAGATGCCTATACCACCCTCCGGGACTGTGCCCATGTCCTGCAACACAGACTCAGATGTCGCCTCTGGTTGTTCATCCCTGTAAATAAAGATGACAAGAGATTTTTCGTGCCCGGGGACAGAAATGGCACGCGCATAGTCCAGCGTGCCTGTTTGATATCTCCAGATAATCAAGGGAGGCTTAAACCTCCCGTTTTACCTATGGTGCGGCAGAAGGGACTCGAACCCCCACCACCGTAACGGGACTAGATCCTGAATCTAGCGCGTCTGCCAATTCCGCCACTGCCGCATAATATTGGTTTTTGCCTCAGCAACATACCTGTCTCTTATACACATCT
>LFSQ01000088.1 GCA_001512785.1 Syntrophomonas sp. DTU019 | reverse complement strand
GAGCAGGGGTTGCGTTTCGCTATTCGTGAGGGCGGCCGCACCGTAGGTGCCGGCGTGGTCACAGCCATCTTCGACTAATCAGGCCCGCCAACCCGGGATCAACAGCAGGGATGAACCCCCTGCTTTATTTCTGTATCCAAATCTGGCAACATTGACACCTTGCCTGCAGTGTGATAGAGTATTCTAGGATTTCTGTGTACCAGGATGGAGGTATTATAAGCATGAGAGTAGGTATTACTATGGCCTGCACTGAGTGCAAGCAGCGCAATTACACAACCACCAAGAATAAAAAGAAGCACAGCGAGAGAATTGAATTGAAAAAATACTGCAAATTCTGCAATACTCATACTGTTCACAGGGAAATTAAGTAGAATCAGGATGTGAAAGTTTTGACCAAGAACAGCAGTCCTGCCAAAAAGGATGAAAACGCCAGAGGCAAATGGGAACAAGCCAAAGGATTCCTTTTGGGTGTGTGGTATGAACTGAGAAAGGTTCACTGGCCTAACCGTCAGCAACTTCTGGCCTATACCGGCGTGGTCTTGATTTCGGTTGCCTTTGTAGCCATACTCCTCTGGATTTTCGATATGGGCTTATCCTTTGTCCTGGACAGATTGTTTAAGGCCTTTGCTTAAAGGAGGTAGTTCCCGTGAGCTCATCAAAAGTTGATTCCGCGCCACCGGAAGAGGTTGGAACTGCTGCAGAGGCTACCCCGGAACCTCGGGGAGAATGGTACGTGGTTCATACTTATTCAGGCTATGAGAATAAAATCAAGGTGGACCTGGCCAAAAGGGTCGAATCCATGAATATGCAGGATAAGATCTTCGATATCTTGATTCCTGAGGAAAAAGAGGTCGAGTACAAAGGTGGCAAGAAAAAGGTCACCAGCAAGCGGGTGTTTCCCGGCTATGTGCTGGTCAATATGATAATGAGTGAGGATTCCTGGTACGTAGTCCGCCATACCCCTGGTGTCACCGGGTTTGTGGGCAGCGGCAGCAAACCCATTCCCCTGCAAGAGGATGAAATCAACAAAATCCTGCGTCAGATGGGCTTGATAGAAAGCAAACCCAAATTCGTCGATATCGAGATTGGGGAGAGCATCAGGGTGCGCACCGGGCCCTTTGCCAACTTCGAGGGTGTTGTCAAGGAACTGCTCCCGGATAGAGGTAAGGTAAGGGTCAATATTTCCATGTTCGGCAGGGAAACCCCGGTTGAGCTGGATTATGAGCAGATAGAGAAATTATAAGGAGGTGAAGAGTTGGCTAAAAAGGTAATTGGCAAGATATCATTACAGATCGCCGCTGGGAAGGCAACCCCGGCCCCGCCAGTCGGGCCTGCATTAGGACAATTTGGTGTCAATATTATGGGTTTTTGCAAGGATTATAACGCCAAGACAGCTGATAAAACCGGTTATATCATTCCGGTTGAGATCACTGTTTTCGAAGACCGCTCCTTTACCTTTGTATTGAAGTCCCCACCGGCCTCAGACCTCTTAAAAAAGGCTGCCAACATCGAGAAAGGCTCCGGTGAGCCCAATAAGAAAAAGGTCGGCAAAGTAACCCGGGCCAAGATTGTAGAAATAGCTGAAACCAAGAAAGACGACTTGAATGCGGCCGATCTGGAGGCTGCTATTCGCATGATCGAAGGAACCGCACGCAGTATGGGATTGGAGATTGTAGACTGAGCAACTGAAGTGGGAGGATTAAATCCGCACCAACCACGAGGAGGTATACTTAATGAAACGAGGCAAAGCCTATCAAGATGCTGCCAAACAGTTTGATAGAACACAACTGTACGAGCCGGTCCAGGCCCTGCAAATCGTCAAGGACATTGCCAAGGCCAAGTTCGATGAGACCGTAGAAGTGCACATCAAATTGGGGGTCGATCCCCGCCACGCTGACCAGCAGGTCAGAGGAACGGTCAGCCTGCCGCACGGAACCGGCAAAACCAGGAAAGTGCTGGTATTCGCCAAAGGGGAAAAAGCTAAAGAGGCTGAAAATGCCGGAGCCGATTTTGTCGGTGCCGAAGAACTTGCCGAAAGGATTCAGGGCGGCTGGTTCGACTTCGATGTTGCGGTGGCTACACCGGACATGATGGCGGTGGTCGGCAAATTAGGTAAGTTGTTGGGGCCTCGCGGCCTGATGCCCAACCCCAAATCAGGCACCGTGACTTTCGATATCGAGCGCACCGTCAAGGAGCTCAAAGCCGGACGGATTGAATACCGCGTGGACAAAAGCGCCATAGTGCATGCCCCCATTGGCAGGGTATCCTTTGATGTTGACAGGCTGCGGGAAAACCTGGTGGTTTTTGCCGAAGCCCTGATAAAGGCCCGGCCAGCTGCGGCTAAAGGGCAGTACATGCGCTCTGTGACGGTCTGTTCAACTATGGGGCCAGGGGTCAAGATCAACCCCTTGGCATTGGTGGCTATGAGCAAACAATCCTGATCTTTATACCAAAACTGCAAATCAAAACCGTAGACAGCCGGTGGGAAACCTTAAAGAACAGCGTTCGCCAGCCGAGGTTATTATCGAATAGATTTCTTGCTATGGACTATTGGATAACCTCTGCACAGGCTGCAGGGGTTTTTGATTTGTAGCCCAAATGATTATAAGGGGGTGAAGTGGCATGCCGAAATTGGAAGAAAAACAGCAGGTGGTCAAGCAGCTGCAAGACAGGATCGATAAAGCCGGTTTGATTGTTTTCACCGACTATCGCGGCCTGAATGTTGAAGAGATGACCGCTTTGCGCAATCAGCTGCGCATTCCCGGGGTAGAATACCGGGTGGTCAAAAATACCATGATGGGGTTCGCCCTGAAAAACTCCGGTTACCAGGACATCGCCAATCAGCTGGAAGGCCCTAATGCGGTTTTGTTCAGCGATGATGATTTGGTAACCCCGGCCAAAGCCATCTATGATTTTATGAAGGAACGCAAGAAACTGGAGGTAAAAATAGGCATCCTGCAGGGGCAGGTAGTAGACCCTGACAGGCTCAAGGCTTTGGCTGAACTCCCGCCTAAAGAGGTGCTCTTGGGCAAGGTAGTGGGAACCCTGCAGGCTCCTATCTCCAGCCTGGTTTATGTGCTTAATGCCAACCTGACTGGATTGGCCCGGGTGATTGACCAAATCCGCCTGCAAAAGGCAGCCGGCTAAGATGAGACAGCAACTGCTGTCAGCTATGATATGAGATATAATAAGGAGGTTTTTCAGAATGAGTAAAGTACAGGAAGTTATTGATATTGTTAAAGGACTCACCGTATTGGAACTGGCCGAATTGGTAAAGGCCCTGGAAGATGAATTTGGCGTAACTGCTGCGGCCCCGGTTGCGGTTGCTGCAGCCCCGGCCGCTGCTGCTGAGCCTGAAGAAGAACAGACTGAGTTCGACGTAATCCTGACCTCTTCCGGCGAAAAGAAAGTCAATGTTATCAAGGTAGTCCGTGAGCTGACCAGCCTGGGGCTCAAAGAAGCCAAGGATCTGGTTGACTCTGCTCCCAAACCCATCAAGGAAAAGGTTTCCAAGCAGGAAGCTGCCGAAATCAAAGCCAAGATCGAAGAGGCCGGCGGAAGCGTGGAAATCAAATAATCAAAGCCCACTGAAAAAGGTGCTGAGGTGCCCAGCACCTTTTTTTATTGCCCGATGAGTATTAAGATTATATTAGGCGTGGTGGTCCGGGGATATATTAAGGGTTTAGCAAGCGGGTATAGGGGGATGATTTTAATGAGACTCAAGGGGTTGTTTTTGCTGCTGGCGTTTTTGCTGGCATATCCTGTAGAAGTCCTGGCAGCTGATTTCAATTGGACCCTGACCTGGCAAGGCGGTGAGATGCTGACGGAAACCATAGTTACTGATAACCAGGACCTGATAAATCGGGAAGGCGACTGGCAGCAGGACCAGGAGCAGCCTCAATCCTTCACGCGTCAGACCGAGGGCTGGGCAGCCTACCACCTCAATCCGGACCGGTTACCGGTTGCAGCCAGGACCAAGAACTACCTGGTGATCAAGATAACCAGGATCGAGCCCGATGCCGCGGCTTATGGGGAAGGAAGCACTTTCTATCGGCTGACCGAATCCGGCTCCGGCCAGGTAAGAATGGAAATGCCCGGACTGATCATGCAGGCCCCGCAAGCCGAAAAGTCGACCTGGAGGGAGGGTTTTGCCGGCACCTTTAGCATAGCTCCTCAAGCACAGGCTGAGGGCTATAACCTGGCGATGACGGTTATCACCATTGAGATTGTGCCATCGGTTATTGCCGTTCTGGTGGTCGGCTGGGGCCTGATCTGGATATTGTACCGACGGCAGGTCAAACGCATGGAAGGCCTGATTGAGGCCAGGTATTCCCTGGATAATGTTATCACCGAGATGCCCGCCGAAATGCCAGCTGAAGAGAATCAGAACCAGGCTGCAGAAGAAAACAAAAATCCGTAGAAAAACCTTGACCTTCATTATTACGTATGATAATATTAATGATTGCCATTTAGTATAAACCAAATGGCTTTATGGTATACATGCTGGGGTAGTTGCGTATAAAGCGAGGTTTTAGATTAGGCCTTGCTTTTCACTCTTTTCAGAATAAAAAAGGGGTGAACACTGGATGCCAAAAGTTGTACAGTATGGCCGTGTCCAACGACTGAGTTACTCAAGAATCGATGAGCCCATCGAGTTGCCCAACCTGATCCAGGTGCAGTTGAGTTCATACCGCTGGTTTATAGAAAAAGGTTTACGGGAAGCCCTGCAGGAGGTCTTCCCTATTTCCGACTTCACCGGGAATTTGGAATTGGATTTCATTGATTACAGTTTGGGTGAACCCAAATACGATGTGCATGAATGCAAAGAAAGGGATGTGAGTTATCAGGCCCCCTTGAAATTGAAGGTGCGGCTTACAGATAAAGAAACCGGAGAGATCAAAGAATCTGAGGTCTACATGGGCGACCTTCCCCTGATGACCGATAAGGGAACCTTCATTATTAATGGTGCAGAAAGGGTTGTGGTCAGCCAGTTGGTGAAATCCCCCGGGGTGTATTTCAATGACCGGGTGGACGTAGCCGGCAACACATTATACGGCGCCACGATAATACCCAACCGTGGGGCCTGGTTTGAATTGGAAATGGACAGTGCCGGGGTGATATATACACGCATAGATAAAACCCGTAAAATCCCGGTAACGGTCTTGCTGAGATGTATCGGCTTTGAAAGCAATGAAGCCATACTGGCCTTATACGACCAGGCCGAAATCCTTGCCAAAACCCTGGACAAGGATACCACTACCAATAAAAAGGAAGCATTAATCGAGTTCTACCGCCGCCTCCGCCCAGGGGAGATGGCTACCGAGGATGCGGCTGAACAGCTGCTGAACAACCTGTTCTTCGACCCGCGGCGCTATGATATGGCAACCGTGGGGCGCTACAAGGTGAATAAGAAGCTGGGCCTGGACATACCGATTGAAACCAGGCACCTGACGGTAAAAGACATCACCGCGACCATCGGTTATCTCCTGCGCCTGATACAGGGTGAAGGGAAGACCGATGTGATCGACCATCTGGGCAACCGCCGCTTAAGGTCGATCGGTGAGCTATTGCAGAACCAGTTTCGTACCGGGCTGGTGCGCATGGAGCGCGTAGTGCGCGAGCGCATGAGCATACACGATGTGGAAAGCCTGACCCCGCAGATACTCATCAATATCCGGCCTATAACCGCTGCGGTCAAGGAGTTTTTCGGCAGTTCGCAGTTGTCGCAGTTCATGGATCAAACCAATCCCCTGGCTGAACTCACCCATAAAAGGCGCTTGTCCGCCCTGGGGCCAGGCGGTCTGACCCGTGAGCGAGCAGGCTTTCAGGTGCGTGACGTACATCACTCCCATTACGGCAGAATATGCCCCATAGAAACACCTGAAGGCCCCAACATTGGGCTGATAGGATCACTGGCCACTTTTGGCCGGGTTAATGATTTCGGTTTCATCGAAACCCCGTACCGTAAAGCGGATAAAGAAACCGGACGGGTTCTGGACGAAATCCACTACCTCTCCGCAGATGAAGAAGAAGAATTCGTGATAGCCCAGGCCAACGCCCCTCTGGATGAAAACGGCTATTTCAAACAAGAAAGAGTAGAGGCCCGTTTCGGGGAGGAAATCCTGGAGGTGCCGGTAAACCGGGTGGACTACATGGACGTCTCCCCCAAGCAGGTATTCAGTGTGGCCACCTCCTTAATCCCATTTCTGGAAAACGATGACGCCAACCGGGCCTTGATGGGGGCCAATATGCAGCGCCAGGCAGTGCCCTTGATCCGTACCGAGGCGCCGATTGTCGGTACCGGGTTGGAATACAAGGCCGCCAAGGACTCCGGCGCGGTGGTGCTGGCCAAGAAAGCCGGACGGGTGCGCAAGGTAAGTGCCGACCGCATTGTTATAGATAATGACGACGGGACTATTGAGGTTTACAATCTGCTCAAATTCGTACGCTCCAACCAGGGCACCTGCTATAATCAGCGGCCTATAGTCAAAGTGGGTGATCAGGTGGAGGCCAACGAGATAATTGCTGATGGTCCCAGTACCTGCAATGGTGAGCTTGCTTTGGGGCGCAATGTGTTGGTGGCCTTTATGCCCTGGGAAGGTTACAACTATGAGGACGCCATCCTCATTTCCGAGCAACTGGTAAAAGAAGATATATTCACTTCTATTCACATTGAGGAATACGAATGCGAAGCCCGCGACACCAAACTGGGTCCTGAGGAGATTACCCGGGACATTCCCAATGTGTCCGAAGATATGTTGAAAAACCTGGATGATCAAGGAGTCATTCGGGTAGGCGCCGAGGTGCGGGCCGATGACATTCTGGTGGGGAAAGTGACCCCCAAGGGTGAGACCGAGCTGACCCCGGAAGAAAGGCTGTTGCGTGCGATTTTCGGGGAAAAAGCCCGGGAGGTCAGGGACTCCTCACTGAGGGTGCCGCATGGCGAGGCCGGCAAAGTTGTAGCGGTTAAACGCTTTTCCCGGGAAAACGGCGATGAATTGCCCCCCGGGGTCAATCAGCTGGTCAGGGTATATATCGCGCAGAAGCGAAAAATTTCCGAAGGCGACAAAATGGCGGGGCGACACGGCAACAAAGGGGTTATTTCCAGGATACTGCCGGAAGAGGATATGCCTTTTCTTGAAGATGGCACCCCGGTGCAGATCATACTCAACCCGCTGGGGGTTCCATCCCGCATGAACATTGGACAGATCCTGGAGTGCCACATGGGCTGGGCTGCCAATGCCCTGGGTATAAATATTGCCACCCCGGTCTTCGACGGGGCCAATGAAGAGGATATATTCGCCAAATTGTCCGAAGCCGGGAAGCCTGCCAGCGGCAAGACGATTCTGTATGACGGGCGTACCGGGGAACCTTTCGATCATGAGGTCACAGTGGGTTATGTTTACATGTTGAAACTGGCCCATCTGGTAGACGACAAGATCCATGCCCGCTCAATTGGGCCATATTCACTGGTAACCCAGCAACCCCTGGGCGGCAAGGCCCAGTTTGGCGGCCAGCGTTTCGGGGAAATGGAAGTGTGGGCCCTGGAAGCCTATGGGGCTTCTTATACCCTGCAGGAAATCTTAACGGTCAAGTCCGACGATGTGGTAGGGCGCTTGAAAACCTACGAATCCATCGTCAAGGGCGATAATATCCCGGAACCGGGTGTTCCTGAAGGCTTTAAGGTCTTGATCAAGGAACTGCAGAGCCTGGCATTGGATGTGCGCATTCTTTCCGGAGATGATCAGGAGATTGCCATCAAGGATATAGATTATGAGGTCAATGAAAAGGAAAAGGCGCGCGAACTGGGACTGGAACTGCCTGAAGGCAGCGCCGCCCGTTCCAGGCAGAGCGGCAGTGATTATATAGATGATACCCAGGAGACTACAGAGGAAGCAGATGAGATGGCGGATGAAAGCCCGGCTCACTTAGACGAGGACCTTTTAAACCCGGACCTGTTAGATGAAGAGGGCTTGGAACAGGATGCCCTGGAGGACGACATACTGGGTGCCCTGGATGATAACGAGGAACTGGAAGAGTGCCTTGATTAATAGAAAAAGGCTCGTTGACAGTGACGCATCTTCTGGAAAGGAGAGTCTGCCTTGTTAGATGTTAATAACTTTGAGCGGATTAAGATTTCCCTGGCTTCGCCGGAACAGATTCGTTCCTGGAGCAGTGGGGAGGTTAAAAAGCCCGAGACTATTAACTACCGCACTTTAAGGCCGGAAAAAGAAGGCCTGTTTTGTGAGAAGATTTTCGGCCCGGTTAAAGACTGGGAATGCCATTGCGGAAAATATAAGAGGGTGCGCCATCGCGGCATAGTATGCGACCGCTGCGGCGTGGAGGTGACCACTTCCAAGGTCAGGCGGGAACGCATGGGGCATATCGAACTGGCCGCCCCGGTGTCCCACATCTGGTATCTCAAGGGTATCCCCAGCCGCATGGGCTTGCTTTTGGACATGTCTCCCAAGGTTTTGGAGAAGGTAATATATTTTGTCAATTACATCGTTATCCACCCGGGCGATACCCCTTTGTTGAAAAAACAGCTCCTCAATGAGAAGGAGTACCGCGAAAACCGGGAGCGTTACGGAGATGCTTTCAAGGCCGGCATAGGGGCCGAAGCCATTAAAACCCTGTTAAACGAGATCGATCTGGATAAAATGTCGGAGGAGCTAAAAGAGGAGATAGCCAATACTACCGGGCAGCGCAAAGGCCGTGCCATCAAGCGCCTGGAAGTGGTGGAATCCTTCCGCCTGTCAGGCAATGACCCGGAATGGATGATAATGGATGTGTTACCGGTCATACCGCCCGAGCTGCGCCCCATGGTACAGCTCGACGGTGGCCGTTTTGCCACTTCCGATTTGAATGATCTCTACCGCCGGGTGATCAACCGCAACAACCGCTTAAAGCGCCTGTTGGATCTGGGAGCCCCGGATATCATCGTGCGCAATGAAAAGCGGATGCTGCAGGAAGCAGTGGATGCCCTGGTTGATAACGGCCGCCGCGGCCGTCCGGTTACTGGACCGGGCAACCGCCCCTTGAAATCCCTCAGCGATATGCTGAAAGGCAAACAGGGCCGCTTCCGCCAGAACCTCCTGGGCAAAAGGGTTGACTATTCGGGGCGTTCTGTCATCGTGGTGGGACCGAATCTCAAGATGCATCAGTGCGGACTCCCCAAGGAGATGGCCCTGGAGCTGTTCAAGCCTTTTGTAATGAAAAAACTGGTAGACCGCGGCATTTCCTCCAATATCAAAAGCGCCAAGAAAATGGTGGAGCGCGGCCGCGAAGAGGTTTGGGATATCTTGGATGATGTTATCAAAGAGCATCCGGTGTTGCTAAACCGTGCTCCTACCCTGCACAGACTGGGCATACAGGCCTTTGAACCGGTTCTGGTGGAAGGCCGGGCCCTGCAGCTGCATCCCCTGGTATGTACAGCCTACAATGCTGACTTTGACGGCGACCAGATGGCGGTGCATGTGCCTTTGAGCGCTGAAGCCCAGACCGAAGCGCGCCTGCTGATGCTGGCCAGCAACAACATCCTCAATCCCAAGGATGGCAAGCCGGTTTGCACACCGACACAGGATATGGTCATCGGCATTTATTACCTGACCTACATGAGCGAGGAAGAGCTTAAGCGGCCGATAGAGGAGCTGCGCTGCTTCTCCAGCCCGGAGGAAGCCCGCATGGCATACGAGTTGGGGCAGATCGGGCTGAGGGAAAAGATCAGGGTCAAGATGTCGTTTACCGCCAATGGGGAATATCACCATGATGAGATCGTTGAGACCTCAGTGGGAAGGGTGATATTCAAAGAAGTCATACCCGACAGCATCGGCTTTCACAATGAGGTAATAGATAAGAAGAAACTGGGCAATATCGTCTATGAATGTTACCGCCTTGAAGGCAATGCCCGCACTGCGGAGATGCTGGATGGCATTAAACGCCTGGGATACCAATTCAGCACCAAAGCGGGGATCAGTGTGGGTGTTACCGACTTTGAAACCCCCGAAGCCAAAGGGAACATTCTGGCTGAGGCTGAGCAGATGGTAGACAGCATAGAAGAGGATTTCCTCTTCGGGTTAATGACTGAGGATGAGCGTCACCGGCAGGTGGTGGAAATCTGGAATCAGGCTACCGATAAAGTAACCGAAGCCCTGAAAGAGTCCCTGCCTGAAGATAACCCGGTTTACATGATGGCTGTTTCCGGGGCCCGCGGAAACTTCCAGCAGATTCGCCAGCTGGCCGGGATGAGAGGGCTTATGGCTGACCCCTCCGGCAAGATCATCGACTTGCCGATAAAAGCGAATTTCCGTGAAGGCCTTACGGTTCTGGAATACTTCATCTCCACTCACGGAGCCCGCAAGGGTCTGGCTGATACGGCTCTGCGTACTGCTGACTCGGGATATCTGACCCGACGCCTGGTCGATGTATCGCAGGATGTCATTGTGAGAGAAGAGGATTGTGAATCAGCGGAAGGCATTTATGTGGAGAAGATCACTGAGGGATCGCAGCTGATTGAACCCCTGCACCAGCGCATTATAGGCAGGGTTTCCTTAGATACCATTTATCACCCGGTTACCGGAGAAGTGCTGGTCCATGAGAACGAGATGATCGACGACGAAATGGGCCACCTGATTGAGGAGCTGGGCATTGACAGAGTCAAAATAAGAAGCGTTTTGACCTGCAAGACCAAACATGGGGTATGCAAGAAGTGCTATGGCCGTAACCTGGCTACCGGCTATGATGTTGAGATAGGCGAAGCGGTTGGCATTCTGGCCGCACAATCGATAGGCGAGCCCGGTACGCAGCTGACCATGCGCACCTTCCATACCGGCGGTGTGGCCGGCGAAGACATCACGCGCGGTTTGCCCCGCGTTGAAGAGCTTTTTGAAGTGCGCAAACCCAAGGGGCAGGCCGTGGTGGCTGAAGTCAGCGGCAGGGTCAAACTGTCGGAGAATAAAGGCCGGCGCGAGGTGATCATCTTAGGGGACAATGATGAACAGCTGGGTTCTTATCTGGTGCATTACGGCTCCCGGCTTAAAGTTTCTGAAGGTGACTGGGTCGATGTGGGCGATGCCCTGACCGAAGGCCCCTTGAATCCCCATGACATCTTAAAGACCAAGGGCATGCAGGATGTACAGCGCTACATTCTGCAGGAGGTGCAGAAGGTATATCGCTCCCAGGGGGTCGATATCAGCGACAAGCATATTGAGATCATGATCCGGCAGATGCTGAAGAAGGTCAAGATTGAGTTTTCAGGAGATACCTCCATGCTGCCGGGGGCCTATGTCGATATCTCCAGCTTTGAAGAAGAAAACCGCAAGGTCATGGCCAGGGGCGGTCTGCCTGCAGTTTGCTCGCCGATGCTCCTGGGAATAACCAAGGCATCCTTGAACACCGATTCTTTCCTGTCGGCAGCCTCTTTCCAGGAAACCACCAAGGTGTTGACCGAAGCGGCTATCAAAGGCAAGATCGACAACCTGATCGGCTTAAAAGAGAATGTTATCATTGGCAAGCTGATACCTGCCGGAACCGGGTATTCAGTTTATAGAAATATACAGCTGGAAGAGCAGGTTGAGGCGAATCAGCCGGCCTTGCAGGAAGAGCCGGTTTAAGCGACGGGGCTGCTTGGCGCAGCCCCCCAAATTGATCATGGTTAGAATTGACTGAGGGACCACCAGGTGCTAAAATATTTAAGTGCGCGGCAAATAAGCTCGAATAATCATTTATGCCTATTTTCTGATGTTCGGAGGTTTATCTGTGCCACTAGATGATCTGAAGCAAGCATCCCGGGTAATCGGCGCCAAACAGGTCAAAAAGGCCATTACCCGCGGCATAGCAAGTAAGGTTTTCATTGCCTGTGATGCCGAACCCCATGTGGTTGAACCCATTAAGCAACTGTGCCAGCAGCACCAGGTTGAAATTGAGATGGTGACCAGCAAGAAAGCCCTGGGGGAAGCCTGTGGCATTGATGTGGGTTCAGCAACCGTGGCATTGCTTGACAACAACATGGGGAAGGAGGTGCAATAGTGCCAACTATCAATCAATTGGTAAGAAAAGGGCGCGAAAAAATCCAGAAGAAATCGACTGCGCCGGCGTTGAAGAGTTGCCCGCAAAAGCGCGGGGTGTGCACCCGTGTTTATACCACAACACCTAAGAAGCCCAATTCGGCATTGCGTAAGATTGCCAGGGTGCGTCTGTCCAACGGTATTGAGGTAACTGCTTATATCCCCGGAATTGGGCACAACCTGCAGGAGCACTCGGTGGTTTTGATCCGGGGTGGTCGTGTAAAGGACCTGCCCGGGGTAAGATATCATATTATTCGCGGAACCCTGGATGCGGCTGGGGTTCAGAACCGCGCCCGGGGAAGATCGAAATACGGCACCAAACGGCCTAAGAAAAAATAGGAGGGAGGCGCGATATGCCAAGAAAGGGACCTGTACCCAAACGCGATGTTCTGCCAGATCCCATATACCACAGCAAGTATTTTACCAAACTGGTCAATCAGGTTATGTGGGATGGCAAGAAAAGCCTGGCGGAAAAGATATGTTATACCGCTTTTGACATAGTGGCCAAGAAAACCGGCAAAGACCCCATGGATGTGTTCGAAATCGCGATGAAGAACATCACCCCGATACTCGAAGTGCGCGCCCGCCGGGTTGGCGGTGCCAACTATCAGGTGCCGGTAGAGGTTAGACCGGAAAGAAGGCAGACCCTGGCCATTCGCTGGTTGGTGGGCTATGCCCGTAAACGCGGCGAAAAGACCATGGCTGAACGGCTGGCCGCAGAAATCATGGATGCATATAACGGCACTGGCCAATCAGTAAAAAAGAAAGAGGATACGCATAAGATGGCCGAGGCCAACCGGGCCTTTGCCCATTACCGCTGGTAATGACTTATGCTGGGTAGGTCGATGATGAAGGCAGATTTGACTGCAATTAGGAATATTGGCATCATGGCCCATATAGATGCGGGCAAGACCACTACTACGGAGAGAATTCTATTCTATACCGGTAAAGTGCACCGTATCGGTGAGGTCGATAAAGGCACCGCCACTATGGACTGGATGACCCAGGAGCAGGAAAGAGGCATAACCATCACCTCGGCAGCTACTACTTGTGCCTGGCGGGATGCGGTTATCAATATCATCGACACGCCCGGGCATGTGGACTTTACTGTTGAGGTAGAACGTTCGTTAGGCATACTTGATGGGGCTATTGCTATTTTCTGTGCGGTAGCCGGTGTACAGCCGCAATCGGAGACCGTATGGCGCCAGGCCGACAGGTATGGCGTCCCTCGCATCGCCTATATTAATAAAATGGATCGCATTGGCGCTGACTACTTCAGGGCTGTAAATATGATCCGTACCGGTCTGGGCAGCGAGCCGGTCATGCTCCATCTCCCTATAGGGGTAGAGGATCTTTTCTCTGGGGTCATTGACCTGGTATCGCTCAAGGCCTATATATATGAAGAAGAAAGCGGAGAGCATTATCTGATCAAAGAGCTGACCGCCGAACAGATGGAAGAAGCCCTGCCCTACCGCCAGCAATTATTGGAGAAAATAGCCGAGTTTGATGATTATATCCTGGAAAAGTATTTGGATGGAAAGGAAATCAGCGTCGAAGAAATACAAAAATCCTTGCGCAGCCTTACCATTCAAAATAAAATTGTACCGGTTCTATGTGGTTCTTCTTTCAAGAACAAAGGGGTACAGATGCTTTTGGATGCAGTGGTGGACTACTTGCCTTCGCCACAGGATATACCGCCGGTCAAAGGCATTGATCCCAAAAGCGGACAGGAGGTCAGCCGTGAGGCTACGGTTGCAGCGCCGTTCTGTGCTCTGGCTTTTAAGGTCGCGGTTGACCCTTATGTGGGCAAACTGACCTACTTTAGGGTTTATTCCGGCAGGGTGAAAGCCGGCAGCACTTTGATAAACAGCGGCAAGAACCGCCGCGAGCGGATCACCAAGCTCTTGAAGATGCATGCCAACCATCGCGAGGAGATTCAGGAAGCACTGGCCGGTGAGATCGTGGCAGCCGTAGGGCTGAAAGAAACCGTAACCGGTGATACCCTGTGCAGTGAGCCTGATACCATCGTACTCGAAACCATTCAATTTCCTGATCCGGTGGTTGATGTAGCCATCGAGGCCAAAACCAAAGCCGACCAGGATAAAATCGGTGAGAGTTTACGGCGCCTGGCAGAAGAGGATCCTACCTTTAGAACCAGGTTTGATGATGAAACCGGGCAAACCATTATATCGGGAATGGGCGAACTGCATCTGGAAATCATTGTGGATCGCTTGTTGAAAGAGTTCAAAGTCAATGCCAATGTAGGCAAACCCCAGGTATCTTATAAAGAAACAGTGAAAAAGCCAGGCAAGGCTGAAGCCCGCTTTGAAAAACAAACCGGCGGGCGCGGGCAGTTTGCTCATGTGATTTTAGAAATAGCACCCCGGCCTGAAGGCCAGGGAGTGCGGTTTATTGATAAATCCAACCGTGAACATATACCCCGGGAATTTATTCCCGCCATCGAAAGTGGGGTGTTAGAGGGTTTACAGGCCGGGATTCTGGCCGGTTATCCAGTCGATGATGTGGAGGTGACCTTAAAAGGAGGGAGCTTTCACGAGGTTGATTCCTCGGAACAGGCCTTTAAAGTCGCTGCCGTGATGGCCTTAAAGGAATCCCTGCAGTCGGCTGAGCCAGTCCTTTTGGAACCGATTATGGACATTGAGATTGTCAGCCCGGAAGAATACGTCGGAGACATCATATCCGACCTCAATGCTCGCCGCGGCAGGGTGATAGGATTTGAAGAAAACCGTCACAGCAAGATCATCAAAGGCGAGGTGCCGCTGGCGGAAACCTTTGGCTACGCAACCGCCCTGCGATCGGCCAGCCAGGGCAGAGCCAGTTTTTCCATGCAGATCAAGAACTATGCGGAGGTGCCCGCATCCAAAACTCGGGAAATCATGGCTAGAAGGTATGGTATACCATTACAGGATATGTAAAACAGGAAAGGAAAGGTGAGAGAACAGATGGCAAAGGCTAAATTCGAAAGGACGAAACCCCATTTAAACAT
>LFSQ01000143.1:31622-35268 GCA_001512785.1 Syntrophomonas sp. DTU019 | reverse complement strand
GGACCGTCCCCATTTGTCACCAAAAACTGCCCCTGAGTCAAACTCAGGGGCAGTTTTGCGTGAATGATTGCTTTTATAAGTACTTCTTGTTCTTGGCGTGATAATGAGTGTGCAGAAGTTCATGAGATTTATGTCCCAAGGGCTCACCCAGGAATTCCTCATACAGTATCTTGACTTCCGGGTTCTCGTGGGATTTTCTCAGAGGCAGCCCTTCGTCCTCAACATAAATGGCATCAATACGCTCAATGCGCTTCTGATTGCGCTTGGTGATGGGCTGTCCGCCGCCGCCCACGCAGCCGCCCGGGCAGGCCATAACCTCGATGAAGTGATAGGGAGACTCCCCGGCCCTGACCTGATCCATCAGCTTGCGGGCATTGGATAGGCTGTGGGCAATAGCCACTTTGACTTCCAGGCCGTTCAGGTCCACAGTGGCCTCCTTGATTCCATCAAAACCGCGGGTGGCAGTGAAATTGACATCCTCCAGGGTTTTGCCGGTAACCACTTCATAAACCGTTCTTAAGGCTGCTTCCATAACCCCGCCGGAGGCTCCGAAAATAACGGCTGCGCCGGTGTAGGCCCCCATCCAGGAGTCAAAGTTCGAAGGAGGCAGCTTGCTGAAATCGATACCGCTCTGGCGGAACAGGCGCCCTATCTCACGAGTAGTCAGGACAATATCCACATCCTGGTAACCACTGTCCCTCATCTCGGGGCGAGTGGCCTCGAATTTCTTGGCTACACAGGGCATGATGGAAACACTGAAAATCTTGGCCGGGTTGATGTTCATCTTTTCTGCCCAGTAGGTTTTCACCAGCGCCCCGAACATCTGCTGCGGTGATTTGCAAGTGGACAGGTGATCCAACAGATCGGGATAGAAGGTTTCGCAGAAATTGATCCAACCCGGGCTGCAGGAGGTGAACATGGGCAGGGTGCCGCCTTCTTTCACCCTCTTTAAGAGCTCATGGCCTTCCTCCATGATAGTCAGGTCAGCGGTAAAGTTGGTGTGCAAAACATAATCGAAACCGATTTGCCGCAACCCATTTACAAATACATCCATGGGCAGCTCACCGGTTGCCATGCCGATTTCCTCAGCTATGGCTACCCTGACTGCAGGGGCGATCTGGGTAACAACAACCGTTTCCGGATCGGCTACTGCGGCCAGGAATTTGTCGATGCTTTCAATTTCACCAATAGCGCCAACCGGGCAGGCATGTATGCACTGACCGCACATGACGCACGGGCTGTCAATGAGATCCTTGCCCATAGAAGGAACCACCATGGCGTTGTTGCCGCGGCCTTCAATACCCAGGGCATTGACGCTCTGTACCACCGAGCAGGCCTCAATGCAGCGCCGGCATAAAACGCATTTGTCAGGATCTCTGAACAGCGACGGGGTGGAGGTGTCTTTCTCGTAGCCGCGAACCCTTAATTCAAAGGGATTATCGCGAATAATCAGTTCCTCAGCCAGGCTCTGCAGTTCGCAAGCCCCGTTCCTGATACAGTTCAGGCAGTCCTGGGGATGGTTGGCCAGGATCAACTCAAGTATGGTCCTGCGGGCTTCCAATACTTTGGGGGTATTGGTTCTAACCACCATGCCTTCATAGACCGGGGCCGAACAGGCTGCTTGCAAAAGTCTTTGGCCTTCGACTTCGCAAACGCACACCCTGCAGTTAGCTTTAATGGACTGATCAGGGTGATAACACAGAGTAGGAATATAAATACCGACTTGCTGTGCCGCCTGCAGGATGGTTGAGCCTTCGGGAACGGATACTTTCATTCCGTTTATAGTTACGTTTACCATTCTTTTCCCTCCTTTGCTCTCCTACAATAATTTGGCAGTGTAGTCGGCTTTGAAATGCTTGATAGTGCTCAATACTGGTGTCGGTGCTGCCTGACCCAGACCGCACAGACAGGAGTACGACATAACCCGGCCCAACTTCTCCAATAAAGCGATATCATCGGCTGACCCCTGGCCTGCTTCGATCTTCTCCATCAACTCAGCAGTGCGCATGGTGCCTTCTCTGCAAGGGGCACATTTTCCACAGGATTCATGTTCAAAGAACCCGGCAATACGGGTTACTACATCCACTATGTCGCGGCTGTCATCCAGAACGAATACCGCGCCGGAACCCAAAGTCGCACCAATCGCAGCCATGGCATCAAAAGCCAGCGGGGTGTCCAATTGAGCCTCGGGAATAAAGGCACCTGAAGTTCCCCCGATTTGAACCGCTTTAAACTTCCTGTCCCCAGGGATGCCCCCTCCGAGCTTATAAATGACCTCTCTAATAGTTGTGTTGGTGGGTACTTCGAAAAAGGTCTTGTTGTTGATGTCGCCGGTCAAAGTGATAACCTTGGTTCCGGGATAACTGGGCGCTCCAATGGAAGCAAACCATTGCGCTCCTTTATCCACAATTACCGGAATGTTGGCAAAGGTTTCAACATTGTTGACGATGGTGGGCTTCTGCCACAAGCCCTGTGCCGGCGGGAACGGCGGCTTGTACCGTGGCTCGCCCCTCTTGCCCTCAATGGACTCGATCAAGGCAGTCTCCTCGCCGCATACATAAGCCCCGGCACCCATTCTCACCTCTATGTCAAAATCGCCTAAAACTCCTTTGTCTTTAGCCTGTGCGATGGCCTGGTTGAGTACATCCACTACATAGGGATATTCCCCACGGCAATAAATATAGCCCTTGTTAGCCCCGATAGCATAGCCGCAAATGGCCATGCCCTCCAATACGGACTGAGGGTCGTTCTGCATTATCAAGCGGTCTTTATAAGTTCCGGGTTCACCTTCATCGGCATTGCATACCACATACTTCTGGTCTGCCTGGGCCATGTATGCAAACATCCACTTCTGGCCGCAATTGAAACCAGCCCCCCCACGGCCTCTCAAACCGGACTGCTTTACTTCCTCAATCAGGGCCTTCTGATCCATACTGCGGGCTTTCTCCAGTGCTTTATATCCACCCTGAGCAATATAGGTATCTATATTGAGCGGGTCTACCTTGCCGTAGTTACGCAATACGATGCGCAGTTCTTCAGCCATCAAATGACCTCCTTTCTGTGATTTGTCATCAATCATGAGTGGCGGACGCGACCCTATTCATATTCCGCCAGAATTGCCGGGATCTGAGCCGGAGTTACACCTGCATAAGGTTTGCCATTGATAGTAATCACCGGAGTAGCCTGGCACTGGCCGACACATTCGGTATACTCGAGGGTAAACTTGCCATCAGCTGTGGTTTCACCCATCATAATGCCAAGTTCCCTTTCCAGAGCCTCAACTACCTCAGCGGCTCCTGCTACATGACAGGGAGCACTTTCGCAAATGCGTATTACGTTCTTACCTCTTGGCTCTACCGACAAGTAAGAGTAAAAGGTAGCCACTCCGTACGCTTCAGCAACCGGCATGTTGAAGATCTTGGCTGCTTCAACGATCACCTCTTCGGGCAAATAGCTGAATTCTCTCTGTACAGCATGAAAAGCCTCGATAATTCCCCCCGGCACATCCTTGTACTTGGCGATAATACCTTTGTAATCCATTCACATTCCTCCTTTCCCCTGGATTTATGCCTGAACTATAACAGGTTCACTTCTATAAAGATAGCCCATTGCGGCAAAATAATAAAAGCCTGAAGAGGTTAATTTA
>LFSQ01000143.1:0-31443 GCA_001512785.1 Syntrophomonas sp. DTU019 | reverse complement strand
TATCAGAGAAAGCAGCTCATTTCGGGTTTGGGCACGAGTTTCGAACAAGCCCCTTACCGCCGAAGTGACAGTCAAGGCCCCGGGCTTATGAACCCCGCGCATGGTCATGCACATGTGTTCAGCCTGGATTACCACCGCCACACCGAAGGGTTTGACGGTATCATAAATACAGTCGGCAATCTGTGAGGTAAGCCGCTCCTGAAGCTGCGGACGGCGGGCATAAGCCTCGGCCACCCGGGCCAGCTTGCTGATCCCCACCACCCGGCCTCCTTTGGGTATGTAGGCTACATGGGCTTTGCCGTAGAAAGGCAGGAGATGATGTTCGCACATGGAATAAAGCGGAATGTCTTTGACCAGAACCAATTCATCGTGATACTCGGTGAAAGATACCCGCAAAAACTCGCGCGGGTCCTGGTCACTGCCGGCAAAGATCTCTTCATACATGCGGGCTACTCTTTTGGGGGTATTCACCAGGCCTTCCCGCTGGGGGTCTTCCCCTATGGCCTCCAGAATCATCAATACGGCCTTTTCAATCTTCTCCTTATCAATCGGTCTGTGCTGCATGTGAAATCCTCCCATTTACGGTCGGGACAGAAGAACAGCTTCCCCTGTCCCCACCGTCAACTTCCTTCACCGTGCTCCCAATCATTAAAACAGGCCTACAATTTCACCGTTGTCCTTGATGTCTATGGTTTCTGCCGCCGGGGTCTTCCCCAGTCCGGGCATAGTCATTATATTGCCGGCTATGGCCACAATAAAGCCAGCCCCGGCTGATAAGCGCACCTCGCGCACATTTACTCTAAAGCCCCGGGGCCTGCCCTTTAGATCCGGATTATCCGACAGTGAGTACTGGGTTTTGGCAATGCAGATGGGCAGCTGCCCATAACCCAAATCCTCCAGAGTGGCAATAGTCCGATTGGCCTCAGCACTGTAGGTTACACCGTCTGCTCCATAAATCTCCTGGCAAACAGCAGCTATCTTCTCTTTCACGGGAAGCTCCAGAGGGTACAGAAAACGGAAATCACTCGGTTCTTCGGCAGCCTTGATCACCTTTTCCGCCAGCTCTATTCCGCCGGCCCCGCCTTTGGTCCAAACCTGGGACAATGCCACCTCTACACCCATTTCCCCGCAGCGCTGGATGATGTATTCGGTTTCTTCGGCAGTATCACTGGGGAATTGATTTAATGCCACTACCGGCGGTACGCCGAACTTCTTGATGTTCTCCAGCTGTTTCTCCAGATTGGCAAAGCCTGTTTCCACAGCCTGCAGATTGGGTTGGGCAAGCTGTCCCTGGCCTACTCCGCCGTGGTTCTTCAAAGCCCTTACCGAAGCCACCACTACCACTGCGTCAGGCTTCATCTCGCCATAGCGGCATACTATGTCAAAGAACTTCTCCGCTCCCAAATCGGCACCGAAACCGGCTTCAGTTATCATGTAGTCCCCCAGTTTCATCCCCATGCGGGTGGCGATGATGCTGTTGGCACCGTGGGCGATGTTGGCGAACGGCCCACCATGTATAAAGGCCGGGGTGCCTTCCAGGGTCTGCACCAGGTTGGGCTTTATGGCATCCTTCATCAACAAGGCCATGGAACCGGCCGCCTTGAGGTCGTTGGCAGTAACCGGCTTGCCGTCATATGTATAAGCCACCACGATGCGTTTAAAACGCTCTTTTAGGTCCATCAAATCGGTAGCCAGACATAAAGATGCCATCACTTCTGAAGCTACACTGATATCGAATCCCGATTCCCGTGGAACACCGTTTATCCTGCCGCCCAATCCCAGGACGATATGGCGCAAGGCCCGTTCGTTTAAATCCATAACCCGGCGCCAGACTACCTGGCGGGGATCAATCCCCAGGCTGTTGCCCTGATGGAGGTGGTTGTCCAGCATGGCTGCGAGCAGATTGTGCGCGGTGGTTACCGCATGGATGTCTCCGGTAAAATGCAGGTTGATATCTTCCATAGGGACTACCTGGCTGTATCCTCCTCCGGCCGCACCTCCTTTGATGCCGAAGCTGGGTCCGAGGGAAGGCTCGCGCAGACCGATCACGGCCTTTTTACCTATTCTATTCAAGGCCTGTCCCAAACCGACCGTGTTGGTGGTTTTGCCTTCTCCCGCCGGGGTTGGGGTGATGGCAGTCACCAATACCAGTTTGCCCGCCGGCCGGTCTTTGAGGCGTTCCCATACCGAAAGGGCGACCTTGGCTTTGTACTTGCCGTAAAGCTCGATGTCGTCATCTGTTAGTCCAAGAGTTGCCGCAACATCTGTTATCGGCCTCATTTTGGCCTCTTGCGCGATTTCGATATCACTTTTCATGGCAGTTCCTCCTGTTACAATTTTTGCAATGCCCTGTTTGATTCTATCATAATTTGCCGCAGATACACATTATTTAAGGCAGAACAAAAAATTGGCCAAAACACTCATGCCCTGCCAATATCAGGGCACAGGCTTGTGGCGCCGTGCTTTGCGCTATTTAGTTTATCCAAACAGGCGATGACATAAATACAGTGAGACCAGAAATCCGGTTATATCCGCGCTTAGCCCGGAAACAACCGCATAGCGGTAGCGGTATACGCCAATGGAGCCGAAATAAACCGTGAGCACAAAAAAGGTGGTATCGGTGGTGCCCTGCATAACCGAGGCCAGGCGGCCGATAAACGAGTCCGGCCCGTGGACCCTCATTATCTCCGTGGCCATGCCCAGGACTGCACTGCCCGATAGCGGGCGCATAATGGCCAATGGCAGGATTTCCGCCGGAGCTGCGATCATATCCGTGATCGGCTTTAAAAGGCTGCTGAACACCATCATGGCCCCGGAAGCGCGAAAAACGGAAATGGCTACCATCATGCCCACCAGGAATGGAATGATGCGCACCGCGGTGCGAAAGCCCTCCTCCGCGCCTTCCACAAACTTCTCATATACAGGTACTTTTTTCATGAAGCCGTAAAGAGGGATTAAGAGCAATAGCAAGGGGATGGCCCATTGCGAAATGACATTTAATACGTTAACCAGCACTGTCTTGTCTCCTGCGGCGGCGATTGCGCCGGCGGAACAGGTAATCGACGGTTACCCCCACCAGCATCGCACATGCAGTAGCCAGGATGCAGGGACCTACTATCTCAGCAGGGTTGGTGGAATTAAAGGAGGCCCTGACCCCGATAATGGTAGCCGGCAACAGGGTTATGCAAGAGGTGTTCAGGGCCAAAAAGGTGCACATGGCCTCAGAAGCCGTATTCGGTCGGGGATTTATTTCCTGCAGGTGCTGCATGGCTTTCATGCCGAAAGGTGTAGCCGCATTGCCCAAACCCAGCATATTGGCGCTCAAGTTCAAAATGATAGCCCCCATAGCAGGATGATTAGGCGGCACACTGGGAAACAATCTCACCATCAAAGGCCTCAACATCCTGGCCAGCACGCTGACCATTCCCCCGGATTCGGCAATTTTCATGATCCCCAACCACAAGGCCATTATCCCTACCAGATTCAAGCAAACCTCCACTGCATCGCGTGCTGCTTGTAAGGCCGCTGTGGTGACAACCTCAATGTTGCCATGCCAGGCAGCGACCAGTATGCCGGAAACCAGCAGGAGCAACCAGATCATATTGAGCACGGGACATCCCCCTTATGGCTTTTTGTAAAAGGGTTATGTCCTGTGGCGGTAAATTAGAACTGAACCCCGCACCTGTTCATTGCATGGTTTGAGGCGGTTTTTGTTCCCCGCCCCGGCTTTGAATGACCTGCTGTATTTTGTCGACAAATTGCGGTAAGAGATCCAAAGCCCTTTCCGCAATATGATTGCCGCTGGTAGAAAGCAGCCTGACATCATTGCTGCGCACTACCAGGAATCCGATGGGTTTTACCGAAACCCCGGCACCACTGCCGCCAGCAAACGGTTTTTCATTTTGCTGCTGGCCTCCTTGTGTTTCATATTCCCCGCCGCCGGCGGCAAATCCACAAGCTACCTGAGAAATCGGGATAATTACGCTGCCATCATTGGTCTCAACCGCATCGCCTACTACCGTGTTGACATCGACCATTTCCTTAATGCTCTGCATGGCGGTTTTCATCAAGCCTTCTATGGGATGGCTGTTGTCCTGCTGCTGCTGATTCTGAGCGCCTTCTTTCATACCTTTTCTCCCTTCGCTTTAAGCCTCATCCAGGCGATCATGGTGATTATATAGATATAATGCGCCAGGCGTATTTTGAATATGCAATCCAGCTGGGAATGGCACCGAAAGGCGCAAAAATCTGGATGAACTTCTAGTTTGAAGGCCCTGACCACACTGGTGCGACTTAAATGATTGATCACCGCTCCTTTCAAGCCCCACAACACTCCGCTGCTTATGGCGGTAAGCATGGCATCATCCAAGCCTATCCAGCTTCTCCAGACCAGCTTCTGCACCCCCAGCTGCTTTAGAAAATGGTTTATCAGAAAGCGCCGGGCAGGCGACTCATCCCTCTTTCCGGCTGTGAGCAGGGCTTTGCCGATGTCCTCAGCCTCAAAGTGATGACTGCTGTTAAAATGGTGCAATTTGGATTTGACATCGATGTGCAGGGATAACGGCTGGGCTTCAAATACCAAGTGAACATCTACAGTGTAGGGAAGCTGCATAAAAGCGGCCAAGCCAGCCAGCAATATAGCTGCCAGGATGAGATACCACATGGAGATCTCCCGTTTTTTCCATATTATTCCCATCCCGGGCTTGGTTATGCAGTTTACCGGGAGGCCTGGCGAAGGGTTTTGATATGGGCTTCAACGCTGGTGATGACTTCCAGCATCATTTTTTCCACCACAATATTGGGTCGGCTCAGGTGGAAAACAGGGCACATCAGATTGTAGTCCAGTATCTTTTTGCGGATCTGCTCCAAGCGCACCCGTTCTTCGAAATACATGGACTGTTTGCGTTTCTCAAAGCGTTCCAGAGCCTGGCGGTTGCGCCTGGTGCTAAAGAACACTTCCGCATACTTGCAGAATTTCTCCACTTCCTGGTGGTGTTTTTCCAGATCGGCGTCGATTTCCTTGCCCAGCTCGATCCAATACGGGGCGCAATCATTGTCTTTGAGGATTTTAAAAATCATCCTCAGCTCAGGGGGTTCATAGGGGTTCTCGTCAAAGCGCAGCGGTTTGCCATAGCCTTCCAGGTTGTCAAAATCACCCCGCTCCTGCGCTTTGAGAATCTGGTTTTCCACCAGGTCGGCGGTGCTGCTCATATACCTGGCCAATCTGCGAGCCTGCTGCGATTTAATCTTGACTTGCTCTTCAATGGACTTCTCAGACATCGTGGTTTTCCTCCTCTAAAACGGGCAGATCATCAAGACTGGCCAGGCCAAATACCTTCAGGAATTCCGGGGTGGTCTTATATAATATGGGTTTACCCGGCACCTCCTTGTGTCCGGCTTCCTCAATCAGGTTGCGCTCCAAAAGCATGGTTATGATACGATCTATCTTCACCCCGCGTATGGCTTCTATCTCTGCGCGGGTGACCGGCTGTTGATAAGCAATGATCGCCAGGGTCTCCAGGGCTGCAGAGGACAGCCTTTTGCGCGCCGGCGGGCGAAGCCCTGCCAGCAGGGTGGCAAACTCGGGCCGGGTACACATGAGATAGGCCCCGTTTACCTCCACAATTTGTATGCCCCGTTTTTCTTGATTATACTGCAAAATCAGTTCTTGCATAATGGGTTTCAGATCCAGTAAGCCTACGTCCAGGATTTCTACCAGTTCCTCTAATGGCACCGCTTCTGCCCGGGTAAATAGAATGGCTTCGGCAGCTGCCTTAACCTCTTCACGCATCAACATGATTAGTTCCTGCCCACAGATAAATCATAATCTCCGATTTGTGATGGGGCTGCACCGCCCGCACCCGGTGCTGCCGCAAAAGCTCCAGCAAGGCCAGAAAATAGCCCAGGAGATCCTTGCGATTGGCAGCCGTTTTTAATAATTCACCAAATGCCATGCCTTTCCTTTTTTTCTGCCTTAGTATGGCCATGAGCTGACTCATTTTCAGCTCAATATCTACATCCCCGCTGGGAATCTCCACATGGGTCTGGCTGGCCTTCATCTGCTCGCGCAGGGCTTTATAAGCTGATACCAGGGATTTAATATCCGCCACCAGTTCTTCCTCTGCTTTGATATCATAAGCCTGGCGATAATAAACCCGTTCTACTTCCCCTTGTTCAAGCCTGGCCAGATACTGGGCCACCTGCCGGAAGCGTTTATAAGAAAGCAGTTTTTGCACCAGTTCCTCCCGGGGATCTGCTGTATTCTCTTCGGGTTCATACTGCGGCAAGTGTCTTCTGGGCAAGAGCATGCGACTTTTAAGCTGCAGCAGATAAGAGGCCATTACCATGAATTCGCCCAGGCGATCCAGATCCCAATCCCCAGTATCGGCCAGATAGGCCAGGTACTGGTCGGTAATAGCGGCGATGGGGATGTCGTAGATATCGAGCTGGTTTTCTTCAATCAAGTATAACAGGAGATCCAGAGGGCCGTGAAAAGCCTCCAGGGCAACTACGTAGGGCATAGGCGCGCTCCTTAAACTCAGATCAAAAATACCAGGGCATTCAGCAAGCCGTATAAAAACCCGGCAATGGGCAGAAAAATCCTGGATGCCATACCGGTAACGATCAAGAGCAACAGTATCAGCATACCGTACTGTTCCAGGGCATACATGAAGTGCGTGCCGCTGTCCGGCAGCAGCCCGGCCAAAATCTTGGAACCGTCCAGAGGCGGTACGGGGATGAGGTTAAAGGCGGCTAGAATAATATTTATTGTAACCAGGGGTTGCAGCAGCTGCACTGTAATCCATATCCATTCATTAGCCTGATAAGGACCAAGCAAACGAATCAAAAGCATGCCGATAAAGGCCAGCAGGAGGTTCATGCCCGGTCCGGCCAGGGATACCAGCATCATGCCCTGTTTTATGGAAATGCCTTTGAAATTGTAGGGATTGACCTGTACCGGTTTGGCCCACCCGAAATGAAAGATAAACAGCATGAGAAATCCTACCCAGTCGATATGGGGCAGGGGGTTGATGGTCAGGCGCCCCTGCAGGCGCGGGGTGTCGTCTCCCAGGGCATAGGCCACCCGCCCGTGCGCGTACTCGTGAAAGGTGATCGCTATTAGGATAGCGGGCAGGAATATGATCATATCAACCAGAGAATTCATTTGTAAATCGCCCCTCCTTCAGCCAGTTTTTAACTGTGTCTAATTCGTCCTGGTAGTTCTTCACTAATCCGTCCAATTTCAGCTTATACAGCTCCGCAAATATCTGGCTGAATACCGGTCCCGGCTGAATCCCCAGATTAAGCAGGGTTTCCCCGTTAATACTCACCTGTACCCTTTCCTTTTTATCCAGATAAGCGACCAACCTCTGGAAGGCAGCTTCCTCCTTTGTGCACCATAACAAATATATAATACTTTCCCAGGCCCAGTTTCTTAGGTCATTATCGATAGCGCTAAAGGGTATATCCGGGTTTTGTTGGTATTTGGCCACCAACTCAGGTGCCAAAAAAGACTCTTCTATAGAGCGTAAGGCCGATTTGGTTAGCGGATAGCGTGATATCGCCAAAATCGCAGCCTCCCGGCTCAATGTGGACAGGAAAGCCATGAGGTAAACCAGCCAACCCTGCACCCCGGAAATATGGTACCGTTCCTGCCACCAGCCCAAAAGCACTCTGATGCGGCGCATATCGTTCCAGTTCAGATTCTTTAGGTCGACTTCGGGGAATACATAATTCCACACCCCGATCTCCTGCATGCGATTCAAGGCCGGCAGCGGGTCTTTTTCATTCAGTATCATGATCAGCTCATTGAGGATGCGCCCATAGGACAGTTGCCCCAACATTCGCCTTTCAATGGCATCCCGGGCAAAACGCAGAGTATCCGCATCCATAGCAAAGCGGTAGCGCTGTTCGAAACGGATGGCGCGAATAATCCGAGTAGGGTCTTCCACAAAGCTGAGATTATAAAGGATGCGGATCACACCCTCTTCGATATCCCGCCGTCCCCCGAAGAAATCGATTAATTCTCCAAAGCGTTCGGGATTAAGAGCGATCGCCAGCGTGTTGATGGTGAAGTCGCGCCGGTATAAGTCTTCCCTGATGGAGGAGCGCTGCACTTGGGGCAGAGCCGCTGGAAACTCATAATACTCGGCACGTGCAGTAGCGACATCTATTTTAAAACCGTCCGCCATTATCAGCACGGCGGTCTTGAAACGCTGATGCACCCTTACCCGGGCAGGCAGGGCTTCACCCAGCAGTTGGGCCAGGGTTGGGCCGTCCCCCTCCACCACCAGGTCCACATCGAAGTTGGGCACGCGCAGAAACAGGTCCCGCACCATCCCGCCTACCAGGTAGACCTGGAAGCCGGCTTCCCCGGCTACCTGCCCGATGCGCTGTAAAATGCTGAGAAGGTTTGAAGGCAGTTGCTCTTTCATTAAATCCAGACAGTTTTCCTGGCTGTTGCTGCCCGCTTTATACAAAACCTCATAGTCTTCAGGATAATCATCGCCATGCAGGGTACGTAAGATGTCGGTGCGGGATACAATGCCCACAATGTTGTTCTCGTCGTCCAGCACCGGCACCCGGCCGATATCATGCCTGATCATGGACTTTTGGATTTCGCTTACCGGGGTATCCGGGCGAGCGGTTATCACCCTGGCGCTCATGAATCCTTTTACCGGGGCGTGGCCCAGATTGTGCTGGCGGGCTTTGTCCACATCGCGGCGCGATATCAGCCCTACCATTTTTGTGCCGTCCACCACCGGCATGCCGGTGTGTCCATAACGGAGCATAATCTTACCCGCTTCCTCCATGGTCACATGGACTGGAACCGTTTTTACCGGTGATGACATTATATCAGCGGCCACCAGCGGGGCTTTGACTTTATCCCTGAGTTCCTCTAACAGGTGGGGAATAATCTCACTGTCATCCTGGCTTTTCAAACGGGCTGAGGCTGCCTTGCTGTGGCCGCGCCCCTTAAATATTCCCAGTACTTCGTTTACCGGAATGTTAGCGGTGCGACTGCGTCCAATGATGTTTATTCTCCCCGCCTGACTTGCTATTACAAAAACCGCGTCACAGTTCTCTATGGTCAGGAGACGCTCGGCCACAGTCACCAGACTTACGAATTCCCGGCTGCGACAGCTGGCCAGAACGATATCGTACTGCTTGATATGATAGCGCATGGCGCTATTTAACAGTTCTTGCATCAAGCGCCGCTGGTTACGGGATAATGGTTGATCAATAAAGTTGGCCACTACATTGAGGTTGGCACCCTTTTCCAATAAGAAAGCCACTGCTTTGACATCCCTGGCAGTGGTTGAACTGTACAACAGGCTGCCCGTATCTTCATAAATACCCAGGGCCAGAATAGTCGCATCAAAGGCGTTAATCTCGATTCCCCGCTCAATAATCTCTTCCACCAGAATGGTGGTAGTGGCTCCCAAAAGCTCAACCTTGCAGGATTCTGCCGACATATCATTCGGCATGGGGGGATGATGATCGTATATATTTATACTCATACCAGGTTGAAAAGCCAGATCCCGCAACTGATCCAACCGCCTGGCATTGGCCGTATCCACCACAATCATCCTGGTAACCGCTTTGGGGTCAATATCCTGGGGCTGGCTGATATCGATCAGATCCTTATACAGGCCCATAAAACGCTTGACATTAGGCGACAGTGTCCCGGAAAACACCTTTACCGCCTGAGGGTAGAGCAAATTGGCCGCAACCATAGCCGCCAGCCCGTCAAAGTCCAGTGCAGTATGTGATACTATAATCTCCATTACATTTTCTTTCCTTCCCAAGATATTTGCATTATATCATACCTCCTGGCTGCAAGCACCGCGTGCCAGGGGTGTAGGGTTCGCTCCTCACAAGCCTCGAAGTAGCAATAGAGGAACCGTGACGGTCCCCCTTTTAAATAACCGATTTTATTTAATTGTCACGGTATTAATCAGTAGGTTATTTTAGATATTCGGGCACCAGGTCATTTCTAATCATGTCCTGATAGGTTTCCCGCTTGAGAATTAAATGCGATTGGCCGTCTTTGACCAAAACCATGGCCGGACGGGGAATGCGGTTATAATTGCTGGACATAGCGTAGTTATATGCACCGGTAGCAAAAACCGCCACTATGTCTCCGATCTCAACCGGGGCTAACCATGCATCCCAGATCAGCATATCCCCTGATTCACAGCATTTGCCGGCAACGGAAACCTGTTCTGTGGCCTCCTGGGCTGCTTTATTGACCACCATGGCCAGGTACCTGCTGCCATACAGCGCGGGACGGGGATTATCGGTCATACCCCCATCTACCGCGACGTATTTGCGAATCCCCGGAATTTCTTTTATGGCACCGACTGTATAAAGGGTGATCCCGGCCGGACCTACAATGGCTCGACCCGGCTCTGCTATGATGCGCGGCCTTTTGAGGCCAAATTGATCAGCTTTAGCCTGTACTGCCCCGCTCACCGCTTCAGCCCATTCAACCGGATTGCCGGGTTTGTCGCCAGGATAATAGTATATGCCAAAACCTCCCCCGATATCGAGCTCTTTAAACTCATGGCCGGTCAATTTAAATACCTCAGCCATGAAATCCATCATCAGTTCAGTCGCGTGGGCAAAGGATTGCATTTCAAATATTTGCGACCCGATATGGCAGTGCAGTCCAAGCAATTCCAGGGCGTCACAGGCTAAAGCGGCCTGCACCGCGGTCAGGGCTTCACCGCCCGGCAGGGTGAAGCCGAATTTGGAATCGATCTGTCCGGTTTTGATATACTCGTGGGTATGCGCTTCCACCCCCGGGGTGATGCGCAGCAAGATCTCCTGTTTTGTTTTGAGCCTCTGGCAGATCCGGTTTAAGGTTTTGAGTTCCTGGAAGTTATCCACTACCACCCGTCCAACCCCAAAGGTAACCGCCATCTCCAGTTCATCGGGCGATTTGTTGTTGCCATGAAAATAGACCTTCTTCATGGGGAAGCCCGCATTTATAGCCGTGAACAATTCCCCGCCGGAAACCACATCCAGGCCCAGTCCCTCTTCAGCCACTATTTTGCACAGGGCGGTATTGCACAAGGCCTTGCAGGCATACAGTACCAAACCGTCACCGGTTGATTGGAAGGCATTGCGGAAAACACGGCAATTCTCTCTGAAACAGGCTTCATCAATGACCCACAAGGGGGTTTTATACTGTTCCACCAATTTGGTGGTATCTACCCCGCCTATCTCCAAATGGCCGAATCCATTTATCTTCATGGTGCCTGTGAGATGCAAACTATTCAACTCCCCGAATCTCAAAATTGTGATAATCTTATCATTATACTTTGTTTAGGGTCAATAAACGGCCTGCGGATATACAAAATACATCAGCCGGGCGCTTTTCCATGCCACCGTGCTGCAGTACTAGCCCGCATATGCCAGAGGCATTAAACAGGTAAACCGTTCTTAGGTAACACCAATGGGAGAGGGGGACAACCAACCTGCCCCCCCTCCCATGGCCTTGACGGGTCTTATAAGGTGACTTCACTTGAGCTGGCAACCTGCTGCTCCAGCTTGTCTTTTTGCGCCTGTAGTTCCTGAATCTGCTTCTGTAGTGTGCTGTTGTGGTTGCGAAGTTCTTTAATAGTACGGGCAATCTTAAAATACCTGACCGTATCCAACAAGAAGGTAATCAAGGCACCGCCCAAGGCTGCTACCAGGACCACCAGGGCCAGAGATATCTGCGGGCTGCTCCAGGTAATGAAACGAATCTCTACTGCAGCAGGGTTTTGAAAGATAAAGGTTATCATGGCCGCCAGGAATAGCACCGCTCCCACTAAATAAACCTGCATGTGCTTACCCCTTTTCAACTTTTTTTACTGCCTTGAGCAGTATTTCGCCTTTCCTGTCATAACTCCTGCCTTTCTGCCGTTTTGGCGTTGCTATATATCTCCTCGCCGGGTTCCACATGGATAAGCACGGATGAAAAGGGCACTCGTTCATTAATCGATTTCTCTATGGCATCACATAAATTATGAGCCTCCTGCACGCTGGTCTGCGGGTCTATGACCAAATGCAGGTCGATATGGGCTTCGCGCCCCGAGCGGCGCGTACGCAGATCATGGTACTCCACATAGCGGTACTGATGCTCCGCCAGCACATGCTGTACAGCCTGCAGATGCTGTTCTTCCAGGGCAGTATCCAGCAAGGGCACAAAAGCCTTGCGGGTCAGCTCATAGGCGGCTTTGATGATCAAAAAGGCCACCATTATGGCAACAATCGGATCGATAATCTGCAGCCCGGTTATTTTGATCAGCAACAGCCCGACAAAAACCCCCAGTGAGGTATATACATCGGTACGCAAATGCATGCCATCCGCTTCGAGGGCAATAGAGTGGTGCTCTCTGCCTACTTTCAACAGGTAACTGGATACGGCCAGGTTCAGCAGGGCGGAAATACCCATTATGAAGAGGCCCCAGGTGGGTTCGATGCTTTGTCCCCCTACCCTGATCTTTTCCACCGCCTCTTTTATGATCATAAGTGCCGCCACGAATATCAGCAGGGCTTCAATAGTTCCCGCCATGTTCTCGATCTTTCCATGACCAAAAGGATGCCTGTCATCCGGGGGTTTGGAAGATTCCTTAACGGCAAAAAGCGCAATCAAGGCTGCTATCAAATCATTTCCCGAATGGATAGCCTCAGAGATAACGCTTATTGAACCGCTTAAAAGGCCGACCACAAACTTAGCGATCATGAGGCACAAGTTGCTGGCCACGGATATGATTGCTGCTCTGGTTTTAACCTGTGTATCCATAACCCGACCCCTTCGTTAAAAACGGGACTTCATATCAATGAAGTCCCGCGCATTTACGCTGCTCAGTGAGCCCGGCTCAAAGCCTGACCAAAATGAGTATTTTTATTTATTGTATTGCCATTAGTATAGGGGACAAATCCTTGTCCTGTCAAACAGTTTCGTTTATGCCGCCTTTTTGATCTCGTACCATAGGGGGCTGGCTATGCAGATAGAGGTATAGGCCCCGACCACAAAACCGATCAGCATGGCCACTACAAAGAACTTGATGGTCGCGCCGCCCAGAATCAGCAGAGCCAGGAGGGTGATTACCGCAGTCAGAACGGTATTTATGGATCTGTTCAGGACCTGCAGTATACTCTTGTTTAACAGCGCCAGATAATCCGGCCTTTTGGTGCCGCGCAGGTTTTCCCGAACCCGGTCGAATACCACAATAGTATCATTGATGGTAAAACCTACCACTGTCAGGATGGAGGCTATAAAAGGCGTATTGATCTCCCACTGGAATATGGAGAATGCGCCTACTACCACCAAAACGTTGTGCACCAGGGCTGCAACCGCGGCCACCCCGAAGGTCCATTCAAAGCGGAAGGAGATGTAGATCAGCATCAGGACCAAACCCAATCCTAAGGCCAAAAGGGCATTGCGGCTCAATTCCCGCCCGATAGTGGCCCCGACGCTCTCCGCGCTCATCAGCTCGACTTCGCCGAACCTGTTCTTCAAGGCATTGAGCAAAGCCTTGGTCTGCTCCTGATCCAATTCACTGGTGCGGATGAAATAGGTATTGTCTGCGCTCTTTTGCACTTCGGCCTGTTCCAACCCTACCGTGGCCAGGGCTTCCCGCACCTCCGGCGCGCTCACCTCGGCCGCCATCCTCACATTAACTATGGAGCCACCCCTGAAATCGATCCCCAGGTTGAGCCCATTGATGAAAAGGGAGATTATTCCGGGAACAATCAGTATTAATGATATGATGTAAAAAATCTTCCTGCGTTCGATAATCATGGCAATCCCCTCCTTATACCCCGTATAGCCGTGTGTTCTTAGTCACATTGGATGCCAGACCCAGCAAGTAGCGGGTAAAGGTAAGGGCAGTAAACATGTTGATCACCAAACCGATGGACAGGATTATGGCAAACCCTTTTACCGTACCGGTGCCGAAATACATCAAAACCAGTGCGGCCACCAGTGTGGTGAGGTTGGCGTCGAATATAGTCCAAAAGGCGCGTTTAAAACCGGCATCAATGGCGGCCTGCAGGGTCTTGCCCCACCTTATCTCTTCTTTAATGCGTTCATAGATAATTATATTGGCATCCACCGCCATGCCTATTGACAGCACGAAGGCGGCAATACCCGGCAGGGTCAGCACCGCATCGAGCAACACCATACTGCCCATGACCAGCAAGCCGTATAAGACAATGGAGATATCGGCAATTAAACCGGGCAGCCGGTAGTAGCCGAGCATAAAGAGGAGTACCGCCAGTATACCGATTACTCCAGCTCTGAGGCTCTTTTCCAGCGAATCAGCCCCCAGGCTGGGACCAATCGAGCGTTTTTCCAATACATTGAAGCTGACCGGCAGGGCCCCGGAGCGCAGCAATACTGCTAAATCCTGGGCTTCCTTGGTATCGAAACTGCCTTCGATGACAGCATTGCCATCAGTTATGGGCTGTCTGACAATTGGTGAGCTGATGGGCTTGCCATCCAGTACTATGACCAGGGGTTTGCCCACATTGGCCGTAGTGGCCTGGGCAAATAGGTCGGCTCCCTCTTTATCGAACTTCAGTTCCACATAAGCCTCCTGAGTGTTCGGATTGAACCTGGCCTGAGCATCGGTCAGATTCTTGCCGCTTACCAGGACATTGCCCTGCTCGTCCTGAAACTCCAGTTGGGCCACGTTTTTAAGTATATCAACCGCTGCCTCAGGATCGTCCTCCCCGGCGATCTCGATTACCACCCGGTCATTTCCCTGTGGATAGAGGCTGGTCTCTCTGACCCCCAGGCTGTCCACGCGGTCGCGCAGGATGCCCAGGGCTTTCTGAATAGTGTCATCAGTAATCGGTTCACCTGGCTTTTCCTGGGCCTGTAACACCACCCGCAGGCCACCTTTGAGATCCAGGCCCAGATCCAGGTGGTTTATCAGCGGCTTGTACAGGAAAAATACCAGCAGGCCAAGGGTGATGACGATTACTGCACTTATTATGATACTTAGGGTTCGGTTCACTGAAATCATTCCTCCACAACTTTACTTAAATTAGCTTGGCCCCATTTATAATGAGCTCGAATTCGCAGCCCAAGGCATCAGCAGCCCGACGGCACATCAGCATGCGGCTCATGAAAATCTCGAAATACTCCATAACCGGGCATATGTCGGTGTCAATAGCGATCTCCATGGATATGAGCTTTTCCTCTTCATCAATATTGATGATGGAGTATTCGACTGCGTAATTGACCCGGTCATGAATGTCGAAAGTAGCCACATCATGGTTCCTGACTCGGTTGCGGTGTACATGGGATTTGTCTGCCAGAATCAGAGCCGCTGTGACCGGGTTTACCGGATGGCCGTTGCCTTCATCATGATTGCCGATCGCCGAACAGATGACAGCGGTTTCTTCTTCCGGCATCTGCATGCGGTTAAGCAGCTCCCAGGCGATCAAAGCCCCGGCCTGGCTGTGCCCGTTGCGGTTGATAACATTGCCGATGTCATGAAGATAGCCGGCAATAGCAGCCAATTCGGCCATGCGCTCGGGGTAGCCCAGCTTGAGCAGGATCTCCCGGCACAGCCGCGACACCATTTTAACATGCACCTGGCCATGATCAGTATAGCCAATGGCTTCCAGATGCCTGTTTCCCTGTTCGATGAAGCTGGTAACCAGGGGATCATGCATCAGATCAGCAGCTTCGAGCATCATTGTTCTACCTCATCACTGCGGTAAGCAACCGCGCTTTTTAAGAATTCGATCTCAGTGTTGTCGTTGACTCTGAGCCAAATGGTCTTGTCTTTGATGCGGGCTATTTCCCCCTTTATCCCGCCGATGGTTACAACCTTTTCACCCTTGCGCAAGGAATCCAGTAGTTCCTGGTGACGTTTTTGCTGCTTTTTGCGAGGTTGTATGATAAACACATAGAATATCGCAATAAACCCCCCAAAATAGAGAATCAAGGTTAGCAGAGTACTATCAGGCATCCTAATCACCCCTTAAATTTGATCAACTTAGGTTATATTCGCGACTCAGGCCAAAAATCCTTTAATTTATCCGATAAAGGCTTAAAAACTGGTGATAGAAATCCATAAAACTACCGTCGCGTATGGCCTGACGGATTTCTTTCATCAGGTTTACCAGGAAATACACGTTATGGTAAGTAATCAGGCGGTGGGCCAGCATCTCACCGGCTTTGATCAGATGCCTGATATAAGCGCGGCTAAACCCCTTACAGACCGCACAGCCGCATTGCGGATCCAGAGGCCGGAAATCCTCGGCATATTCACGATTGCGCACCGTAATCCTGCCCCGGCGGGTATAAGCGCTGCCATGACGGGCCAGGCGGGTGGGCAAAACGCAGTCGAACATATCTATGCCGTGCCGTACCCCTTCCAGCAGATCCTCAGGCGCACCCACCCCCATGAGATAACGCGGGCGATCCCGGGGCAAAACCCGGTCCATCACCTTTATGGTGCCATACATCTCCTCTTTGGATTCCCCTACACTGAGACCTCCGATGGCATAGCCCGCAAAGTCCAGGTCCAATAAATCCTGAGCGCTTTTTAATCGCAGCTCCGGGAAAACATTGCCTTGAACGATGCCAAACAGCACCTGCCGGCTGGAGTGATGCGCATCCCGGCATCTTTTGGCCCATAAGGTGGTACGCTCTACAGCCTGCCGGGCTTCTTCATAATCACAGGGATATGGAGCACACTCATCGAAGCACATGGCTATGTCAGCTCCCAGGTCCATTTGAATCTGCATAACCTTCTCGGGGGTGAGAAAATGGGCCGAGCCATCAATATGGGAGCGAAACTCCACCCCTTCATCACTGATCTTGCGCATGGCGCTGAGGCTGAATACCTGAAATCCGCCGCTGTCGGTCAAAATCCCCCTTTCCCAGTTCATAAAGCGGTGCAGTCCACCGGCCCGCGCGATCAGGCTTTCACCGGGACGCAGGTAAAGGTGGTAGGTATTGGACAGTATTATGGTGGCCCCGATCTGGTACAGGTCTTCCGGAGTCAGGGTCTTAACCGTGGCCTGTGTGCCCACCGGCATAAAAACCGGCGTTTCAGCATTTACATGCCCGGTTTGCAAAAAGCCCGTGCGGGCTCGGCACAATGGATCGTTCTTCTCTACAGTAAATATCATGCTACCTCAACCGTACCTGTAAATTTATCCGTTTAATCTGACCCGCTAACATATCAGCATGGCGTCTCCATAGCTGAAAAAGCGATACTGCTGCTCGATTGCGTGCCTATACGCCTGCCGGGTTTTATCCACCCCCAGAAAAGCCGACACCAGCATCAAGAGCGAAGATCCCGGCAAATGAAAATTGGTTATCAGCCGGTCAATGGCCTTGATTTCATAACCTGGGTAGATAAAGCAGTCGGTCTCTCCCTGCCCGGCCTGATAGCCCCGGTTTATGTCATATATGGTTTCCAGGGTGCGCACCACAGTTGTGCCCACCGCGGTTATCCGCCCTCCTTTTTCCCGGGCCTGATTGAGCCGGGAAGCCGTCTCTGCACTGACCTGATAAAATTCGCGGTGCATTTTATGCTGCCGGATATCATTGCAGGTAACCGGGCGGAAAGTGTCCAAGCCTACATGCAGTACCACAGTGGCGATTTCAACCCCCCGGGCTTTTATTTCCTCCAAAAGCCGGGTGGTAAAGTGCAGGCCGGCGGTGGGCGCAGCGGCTGAGCCGCTGTGTTTGGCGTATACCGTCTGATAGCGCTCCGCATCAACTGCTTCATCACTGCGCTCTATATACGGAGGCAGAGGAATATGCCCCGCCTGGGAGATAAAAAGCTCCTCATCGCAGTTGCGCAGTAAAAGCCGTCTTCCCCCGGGATAAGCCAGTTCCGCGGTAATAACCGCCTCCACGCCTTCGAACCCGGGAAAGAATATGCGGTAGCCGGGGCGCAGGCGGCGGGACGGCTTGGTCAAAGCTTCCCATTCAAGACCGGTTTTGCGCAAGAGCAGGATTTCCACCTTTCCCCCGCTTTCCTTGACCCCCAACAGCCGGGCGGGAATTACCCTGGTATCGTTTAAAACCAGTACATCCCCGGGATAGAGGTACTCCACCAGGTCGGTAAAACGGCGGTCATACATAGCCCCGCTTTGCCTTTCCACCACCAGCAACCGGGAAGCATCGCGCGGTTCTACCGGGTACTGGGCAATCAGCTCCGGGGGCAGATAGTACTGGTACTGTGCCAGATCATAACAGGCTTTTTTGTCATCCCCCAACGTATTATCTCCTTAAGAAAAGGTTTAACAATAAAGTAAGAATCAGGCTTAAAAGCAAGCCGGTAGCCAGCGGAAAGTAAAGCGTGAAATTGCCGCGGCGAATCACGAAGTCCCCGGGGAGGCGAAACCCTCCCCCGCCCAATTTGCCCATGAGCAATAATACCAGCCCGGCCAGGATTATCAAAGCCCCGGTGACAAGAAGCATTCTGGCTAAACTGTCCATGCCGTTCATGATTGCGGGTTCTCCTTTTTCTTTTTGCTGGGAGCGTAGCGCTCCTTTTCGCTGTAAAGGCATCCACAGTACTGCTGCCGGTACAGCCCGGCTGCTTTGGAACGGATGATGGTTTCCCGGTAGTCAGCGCGGTAGTCCCGGTAAAGGAAAGCAACCCCGTATTGTTCGGCAGCCATCTCCCCGGCCTCCTTAATGAGCTCATGCTTTTGAAACGGGCTCACCAAAAGCGAGGTGCTAAAATAGTCAAACTTGCCGGAGCGGGCCAGCTGCGCAGTCTTCTGCAAGCGCAATTGATAGCATAACCGGCAGCGCCTGGGTTCCCGGAAAGTGATGTGCTGAAAATACTCTACCGGGTCATAAGTTGCTTCGCCGATTATCTTCAGCCCCTGCTGGCGGGCATACTCCTGCATGGACTGCAAACGCCGCTCATATTCGGTAAAAGGATGGATGTTGGGGTTGTAAAAAAAGCCCCACACATCAAAGCCCTCTTTTCTGAGGGCCGGTACCGGTACAGTAGCACAGGGTCCACAGCAGGTATGTAAGAGTACTTTGGCCATATGTTTATCCACTACTCGCTTTCTTCGGGTGCGGTATCATCGAGGTTGAACAGTTCCGATTTCCAGGCCGGAGCAAGCGGATAGCCCAGATGCTTATAGGCATGCTCCGTGGCCACACGCCCTCTGGGGGTCTTCTGTATCAATCCCAGCTTGATCAGATAAGGCTCGTAAACATCGCTTAAAGTATCCCCTTCTTCGGACACTACCGCCGCCAGGGTCTCCAGGCCCACCGGTCCGCCCCCGAATTTGTTTATAAGGGCCTCCAGTATCATTCTGTCCACGTGGTCCAGGCCGCATTCATCAATTTCCAGGCTGTTTAAAGCCATTCTGGCCAGACCCGCAGTGATTACCCCATCGCCTTTCACCAGGGCAAAGTCCCATACCCGGCGCAGCAGGCGGTTGGCAATGCGCGGTGTGCCTCGAGCCCGGCGGGCTATCTCCCGGGCCCCTTCTTTATCTATGCACAGCCCCATAATCGCTGCGGCTCGCTCAATTATCATCAACAGCTCCATCTCATTATAGAAATCCAGGCGGCAGTTGATGCCGAAGCGGTCCCTGAGAGGTGAGCTCAAAAGCCCGGGCCGGGTGGTGGCGCCGATCAGTGTAAAGGGCGGCAGTTCCAGGCACAGGGTTCTGGCCCCCGGTCCCTTGCCGATAACTATGTCTATACAATAATCCTCCATGGCCGGGTACATAACCTCTTCCACTGTACGGTTCAAGCGGTGTATCTCATCGATGAACAGGATCTCGCCCGGCTCCAGGTTGGTGAGAATAGCCGCCAGGTCTCCGGGCCGTTCTATAGCCGGGCCTGAGGTTTTGCGAATCGGCTTGCCCAGTTCATTGGCAATGATGGTGGCCAGGGTGGTCTTGCCCAGTCCGGGCGGTCCGCTCAAAAGGATATGATCCAGGCTCTCCCCCCGACCCCGGGCCGCTTCGATAAATACCTGTATGTTTTGCTTGACCTTGCTCTGTCCGATATAATCCACCAGCCGCAACGGCCGCAGGGAGGTGTTCTCCTGATGGTCTTCCGCCCCAATGTAGTGCGGCGATATTAAGCGCTCATCCCGCATCTCCTGCCTCCCTCCTATTTCTTAAGCTGCTGGGCTTTCTTCTTCAATACCAGCTTGATATTGTGAGTTGCATCCTGGCCTAACAGGCCCTGCTTTTGTAACTCCATCAATTCGGGGAAAACCTCGCTGCGGCTGTATCCCAGGGCTTCTAAAGCCTCGATGGTTTCCTCCACAGCCTGCAAGCCCTTTTCCGGCAGGGTATTTAACGCCAGATCACTAGACACTTTGTCTTTTAATTCGAACAGCAGGCGCTGGGCACTTTTTTTACCCACCCCGGGAATGCGCAGCAGGGCCTTTTCATCCTGGCTGGCAATCGCCTGGCAGAACTGCCCCGGTTCCATGTGGCCGATAATACTGAGGGCTGCTTTAGCACCAATGCCGGAAACGGACAGCAGCAGGCGAAACAGGTCCAGTTCCGCCTGATCCAGAAAGCCGTACAGCTTCCATTCATTCTCGGAAACCGCCAGATGGGTATAGAGCATTACCGGCTGGCCGCAGGGCGGCATGCGGTTAACCACCCGGGAATGAATATTGATCTCATAGCCCAGGCCGTTTACATCGATTACAGCCAGGTCTTCGCTAAGATGGTACAGCACACCTTTTACAAAAGCAATCATTAATTGGCCACCTTTGTTTGAATTTACCAAACTTAAGCTTTATATATGGGGGATAAGCGGTAGAAATGCAGGTGGCAGATAGCAGCCGCCAGGGCATCGGCAGCATCATCAGGCTGCGGGGGCTCTTCGAGGGCTAAAAGCTTTTGCACCATATACTGCACCTGTTTCTTGTCAGCTCCGCCGTATCCCACTACCGCCTGTTTTACCTGCAGCGGTGTATATTCAGCAACATGCACCCCGGCCTGAGCACTGGTCAGCAGCACTACTCCGCGGCTCTGGGCTACGGTGATTACGGTTTTGGAGTTCTTGTGGTAATAGAGCTGTTCTACCGCTACCGCATCGGGTTGAATTTCCTCAATCAACTGTAACAAATCCCGGTTGATGGTGAGCAGCCTTGCGGGCATCTCCATATCGGCAGCAGTGGTTATCAGGCCGTAAGCCAGCAGGCGCAGGCGCCCCCTGCAGTACTCCACGGCGCCATAACCGGTACGGGCTGTTCCCGGATCAAGTCCTAAAACCCTCATGGCACGACTTCCTTACCCATAGATACATTTATGATACTTGAAATCGTATTGCCGTGCCATTGGTAAATAACCCAGAAAAACAAAGGCTAAGGCCAGATAACCGGCCTTAGCAAACCAAACTCATGTTCGAGAGCTTTTACATATATTCGTCCAGGCTCTCCAGGGCATCGTTTAAGCTGGCTTCACTCTCAAATTCGTATTGACCCTGGCGAACCGCAGCAGCAATCTCGTCCGGCAGGGCTTCGATTTTTATGCTGGTGACCCGGATAAGCTCGTCATGATCCTTATCAGGCCCTTTGTATACCGCCAGGTACCCCTGGTATTCCTTCAGGCGGGTCTTCTCGTACTCTTCCGGGCACCAATCATTTACCGTCTGGCGCAGGGTGATGGTATTGCCCTCGCTTCTAATCACATAACCATGTTCTGCACTGTATAACTGCTTTATCTCATCCACGGTTTTGCCGATCAGCTCAATGGTATTGGGAAATTCAGAAATGATCACATGACCGCAGCGTTGATATTCACGCTCATATATGACCTGAGTGTTACTGTCCACCCTGCTCTGTACCGGCTGCACCTCGGCTATCGGCTTGCGCTCACTGAGGTTATAGAAAGAAAGCCCCAGGCTGAGCAAATAGCCCAATCCCACTCCCAGGAGCAAGGCTGCCACCAGCAGGGCTATGGTTCCCTTGTGCCGCATGGTTTATCACCTCTGCGACCTATTATTGCCAAAAAATGCAAATTTATACCTGTACCCCGCCGGTTTGTACTACTGTGGCGATTGAAAGGGCAATATTGCGGGAAGCATGGGGAATGACCAGCGGTAAAACCTATTACGCCACACGCTATGGTAAGCCGCCGATGTTCGCGGTTTATAGAGCCCTGATCTGCCGGTTGCCCGGCCATGCCAGCCTGATAGCGGCTTTTTTCGGGAGGAGGAAATTGACTCGCTGCGGCTCATGGGCAAATAAAAAGGGACAAACGAACTGTCCCATGATGAAAGAAGGAATCACACCTGTCACTTTTTATTTAATTCAGCTTCTGTAAAACATCCTCAGTAAGGCTCATGTTGGTGTATACATTTTGCACATCATCATGATCCTCTAAAAGCTCGATCAGCTTGATTACCTTTAAGGCGGTATCCACATCATTGATCTCCACCTGATTTTCCGGCAGCATATCCAAATCCGCCTCAGCTATGGCAAGACCGGCCTTTTCCAGGGCTTCCTTTACCTCCAGGAAATTGTCCGCAGCAGTGATGATATCATAGCTGTCACCCTCATCCTGCACGTCCTCAGCACCGCTATCCAGGGCTAAAAGGAAAAGCTCTTCTTCATCAGGCGCATCCGCTTTGTTGATGCTGATTACCCCCGCCCGCTTGAACATCCAGGAAACACAGCCGCTCTCCCCCAGGTTGCCGTTATGCTTGGAGAACAGATGCCTGATATCAGGTGCGGTGCGGTTACGGTTGTCGGTAGCTATATCCAGCATTATCGCTACCCCGCCGGGGCCGTAGCCTTCATAGCAAAACTCTTCGAGGGTTTCGCTCTGAATCTCCCCGGTGCCTTTCTTAATCGCCCGGGTAATGTTATCATTGGGCATATTGATGCTTTTGGCCTTTTGTATGGCCAGTTTCAGTTTGGCATTGCTTTCCGGATCGGCGCCGCCGCTTTTAACCGCGATGGTTATCTCTCTGGCGACTTTGGTAAATTCCTTGCCGCGTTTTTCATCCGAACGCGCTTTTTTATGCTTGATATTGGCCCATTTGGAGTGTCCTGCCATTATTTGATGACCCCCTTTGTAAACAGACTTACCACAGTCCCGGTATCAGCTTCTTGCTGTGCTGCATATATTCCTTATAATCATCCCCAAAATGCTTGAGCAAAAACTCCTCCTCCAGCTTGATACGGTAGATCAAGATCGGCAGAGTGAAAAACACAGTGATTAATAATGCGCCCCAGGAACTAAAAACCATATCTGTAGCAATCAGGCTGATTAAAACCCCCAGGTACAAGGGATGGCGGATTTTTCGATAAGGACCACTGGTTACCAGCTGATGATCTTCGTATATGGAAATGCGGGGGTTGAAGTATTTGCCTATCGCCAGCAATCCCCATCCCCGGTATATACCGGAGATGGCAAACAACACAAAGCCCAAATATATAATGCCCGGCTCCAGGCTGTATAGGCGTGTCCAGTGAGTTGACAGAAAATCAATCGCAGCGTAAAACAGGCCGGTAATTGAAGACAACTGCAGCAAGGCGTAAGTCCACCGGTCATCATCTTCGGTTACGAAAACATCCGGGTCTTTATAGAGCAAGGTCTCCGTTATTATGGTGAAGATAAAATATACGCCGACAAAAGCGGTGATAACCACGAAATCGAACCTGGGCAGGCGGCCGCTCAAAACGTACTGGTTGGCTACATAAGCCACATACAAAAACACCACCACCGCTATCGTAACCCTGATTAAAACGCTGCGTTGCCTGGAATTCATATCATCAATCCCTTCACATGCCGGATGCTAATCGCTGCTATTGACCCTGCCGCAAATAATCAGGCAAAACCGCTACCCGGGGCAGGCGCTGCTTGTGCTGGTTGGCCTTCATCATGGCTTCAATCCTGGCCACAACCTCTGCATTACCCTGGCCGGTGCTCAAGTAGTCATCCAATTCTTCATAGGTAAATCCCATTTCCCCCTCATCGGTCTGTCCGACCCACAGCCCGCCGGAAGGCGGCTTGTTTATTATAACCTCCGGTACCTTGAGGTAAGCGGCCAAAGCGAATACCTCTCTTTTTAAGAGGTCGCCCAGCAACTGCAGATCCACCGCGCTATCCCCGTATTTGGTGCTGTAGCCCACACTGAGTTCACTCTTGTTGCTGGTTCCCACCACCAGATAATTCCTGGCCTGGGCCGCATAATACAAGGCCAGCATGCGCAGGCGCGGCTTTATATTGGCTTTAAGCAATTTGCCCGAGGTCTGGTCTGCTTTCAGATAGGCCTCAAACTGTTGTACCAGCAGCAGGTAAGGATTATCCAGATCAACAATCTGGTACGGTATATCGTTCTGTTCAGCCAGAAGCTGGCCGTGCCAGAGGTCGGTCAGATCACTTTCACAGGGTAGAAGCAAAGCCTGCATCTGGTCGGGAAAAGCCCTTTTGGCAATCAAAGCCGCCACCGCGGAATCCACGCCGCCGCTTACCCCCAGCACTACCCCGGACTTTCCCGCTTCAGCCACCTCATTGCGCAGCCACTCCACCAGGTAGTTTACCACTGCCTCCGGATTCATTGTTCAACTCTCCTTCATAGCATTGATTGGCCCCAGCTATACCTCGCCATGATTGCAGCCATTTCGTGTATCATAACTGCAGTACATTTTAATCGGCGGTTGCCGAATGTATGCCACTGGCTTGAATAAACCCCCTCAAAACATAGTCCGGGGTTTTTAAGATGGTGTCAAAGCCCTCAGTTTATATACAATTCAACAACTACTATGCGAATCCTGCCCCGGGATTGGAATTACTGGCTGCTACAGATAGAGTGACGATCACGTTTATCAGGTGTTGCTGAGGGGAACGATTTCCATCTGACCCCAGGCTGCCATTTTATCGCCTTTTATGGCCAATACCCCGGTTACCCCGGGTATTTCCCGGGCAAAATCGACCGCCTTCATCAGCTCGGCCTGGCTCGACACCATATTACCGGCGCCGGTGGCTACAGCATCGGCCAGTGCTGCCGAATCGGCCCTGATGACCACCGCATCAGCTCTTCCCAGGCTCAAGCTGTGGCCCACTGTCCCGGAAGAGGTGCATATGCCCACACTATCAGCACTGCTCTCAAGGCGTATGCCGATGCGATGGCTGAAACGGGACGGGCCGGCAAACACAGCTACGATCCTCTCCTGAGTGCTCTTCAGGTAAATATCCCCGCCGTTTTCCACTATTACTTCCATGCAGCGCTGGGCCAGCTTCTCCCCCATGAGTTCCGCTATGGTTCCGGCAACCGCTGCCATAGGGCCCACCCGGGCGGATGCGGCCGCTCTCCCCATGCGCCTGGCTATCTCAGGAGCCTCCTTTAGCAGGGGGATAGGCAGCAAAGCGGTCTGAAACAGGGGCTGCAGCTTGATATAATCCTCCAGTTCGCCGCGCAGTTTGATCAGGTAATTGCGGCATAAATTCAACAGGCTATCGGAGTAGCTGTCGACATCCACCCCGATAGCCAGGTCGCTCTGTTTGATCTGCACCTGAAAGTATTTCAGATCCTGTCCCTGATGCCTGTCGCGGTAGTCTCTCTGCACATAGCTGCGCCCACTTTTCATTGAGAAACTAAACAGCCTCCTTGAGCTCAAAATGCAATTTTATGGCCAGGGTGGGACAGCACTCCAGACACATGCCGCAGACCACACAGCGGGAGTTATCAAAGGACACCAGCATGCTTTCCCGTTCGATAGCCAATGCCTGGGTGGGGCAAAATGAGGCACAGGCCCCGCATTGAATGCACAATTCGTCATGCCACACCACTGTCTGACTCAAGGGTTCCACCACTATTCCCAGGTCTTGCAGGAACTTGATGCCGGCCTCATAGTGCGCCTTTTCCCCCTCCAATTCCACTACCAGGTATCCTTCTTTTTGCGGGTTGATATCGGCTTTGAGTATATTGACGATCAGGTCGGTGTTCTTGATCAACTGGTATATTATAGGCTGCTCGGACTGCACCGCGGAAAAATACAATACCACTCTGTTTTTCATAATCATCTACCTCCTGCTCCGGGTCACGGCAAGTACCCCATTAGGCTGGCGATCCGGAAGTGATTTGAATTCTATCTGGCTGTCTGCGCCCGGCAATGGCGCTACCGGCTGAGTCAGTTCAAATTGGCCGGCTTTAATCCAGGACTTGAGGATGGCTGCTATCTGCCGGGCCCGGGGATAACTGGACTGTGGAGTGGTTACAACCTCCTTGCCGTTGATTATGACCCGGCCGCTCTTTAGGTCCTTAAAGCTGACATGGCCCAAATCGGTATGGTTGCCGTAAGGGTAGCCCTGACTGTAATCGACTACCGGGCAGAAAATCTCCTCATCTTTTACCGCCGTATAGCGCAGCATCTCCTCATCCAGAATAGGTATGGGAATCCCCACCCCAATCGCCAGTGTGGGTCCATAGCCCAAATAGCTCAGGCCGATCACCCAGTTGGGATCCATCTGTTTCAGGTCTCCAATCAAGGCCAGGGTTCCAGCCGGCGACATGGGTACGCCATTTTCGCCGCGCGGCACATTGGGATGGTGCTGAGTGCCGTTCCAGGCCACATAGCCGATGCCGCCCCCCAGGAAGATCCGGGTGCCGATACCGATAGTGCGATAATGGGGATCATTGAACAAAGGGCTCAACGGCCCGGAGGTAGAGTAGGCCGCGTTGCCCAGGCGCGGTTTTAAAACCCCCATATAAGTGTATATGGTCTTATCCCCGAGATTTACAGCGCAGTTGTAATTCTGGTAAGCGTTGCGGGGGTTAAACATAAAGGCCTCGTTAACATCAGCCAGGGTGATTACAGTATCCACCTTTTTGTTGGGGTAGCAATCGGTCCCATAGGAAATGGCCTCCAGACGGATCTCTTTTCCTGCCACCAAATCATGAATGACATGGCCGCCTCCATACAAAAAGCGTCCGGGATATACCTTGTTTTCCGGGTCATTTTCGGCTACCTGGGCTGCGCCGATATAGGCATCAACAGCGGCGATGCCGGCATAAGCCTCCACCCCGTTCAACCATACCCTCTGCATGCGAATGCGCGGTTTGGCATGGCCGAAATTGATGAACACCCCTGATGAGCACATAGGGCCAAAAGTACCGGTGGTTACCACATCAATCTCCCGGGCTGCTTTGCTGTAGCCTTTTTCCGCTACAATATCAATTACTTCTTCTGCGGTTACTACCACCGCTTCTCCCCGGCGAATTTTTTCGTTGATTTCCTCGTAAGTCTTCTTATAGGTCATGGTTCCTCCCCCTTAGTTTATATCAAGCAGCCCATTGGCAACCGCGATTGCTTGGCGGGCATCTGCTGCGAATCCATCAGCGCCGATCATATTGGCATATTCTTTAGTTACAACCGCTCCTCCTACCATCACCCTGCAGTCAAGCTGCATCTCCTTAACCCCGGCGATGACCTCGGCCATGCGCGGCATGGTGGTGGTCATAAGAGCGCTCAGCCCAATGATAGCGGCCTGGTGCTGTTGAGCTGCAGCCAGGATGCGGCTGGCGGGAACATCTTTGCCCAGATCCACAACCTTAAACCCGTAGTTCTCCAGCATTATGCCCACAATGTTCTTGCCGATATCATGAATGTCGCCTTCAACCGTAGCCAATACCACCGTGCCCCGGGATACTAAGGCCTCTTCTTTTAAAAACGGTTTTAAATGATTGAAGCCCTTTTTCATGGTTTCCGCAGCCATCATCAATTGGGGCAGGTAATACTCTTTTCGCTCGAAACGCAAACCGGCCTCCTCAATACCCGGAATCAGGTCCTGATTGATTATTTTCAGGGCATCATCTTTTTTCAGGGCTTCATCAAGCAAAGCCTGAATATTGTGCTGATCCCCTTCCAAAACCACCCGGGCCAGTGCGCTTAAGCCGCCTGCTTTAAGGCTGTCAGCCTGCTTAACCGGCCTGGCATCCTGCAACAACTCGGGTATATTGCATTGCTTACATATGCGATGGCGTACAGCCGATGGCCCTGGCACCGACCGGTGTTGATAATGAGCGATGTAGGCTTGAGCCCCCTGATCCAGGTTCATCAGCACTGCAGCTGCCCGGGTGACATCTCGCACTCTGTCATCAAACGGGTTCATAATGGGGAGATCCAGTCCTGACACCCAGGCCATGGCCAAAAAGGTAGAGGTCAGTATCTCCCGGGCGGGAAGGCCGTGTGAGACATTGCTGATTCCCAGGACCGTTCCCAGTCCCAGTTGCTGTTTAACCGCCTGCAGGGCTTTTATAGTTTCCATTACCCGGGCCTGTTCCGCTCCCGCAGTTGATACCAGACAGTCGATATATATATCTTCATCCCTCAAGCCCAAAGCCCTGGCCTGCTGGTGGATTCTTTTGGCCAGTGCCAGGCGTTCTTCAGCCTGAGCCGGTATACCCTTTTCATCCAGGCACAATCCCAGAACCGCAGCGCCGTATTTTTGAGCCAGGGGCAATATGGCATCCAGCTGCTTGTATTCAGCTGTGGTGGAGTTTATGATCGGCCGGCCTGCATACTGTTTGAGTCCCGCCTCTATGGCCTCAGGATTGGCGGAATCAATAGCGATGGGACAGTCAACCGCAGCCTGAATCTCCATCACCGCTTTGCTCATAGCCTCAGCTTCGTCGATACCCGGGACCCCCATGTTGACATCCAAAATGGGAGCGCCGTGCTCCACCTGCAGCCGGGCTTCCTCTACCACCAGCTTCATGCTGCCGGCTTTGATGTCCTGCGCCAGGAGCTTGCGCGCTGTGGGATTGATGCGTTCACCGATAAAATTCAGTCCCTGGCGGCTGTCAATTATCACCACACGGGAACGGGAGGCGAGTGCTCTCAAGGGTATAGGGCTTCTTTTGGCCGGAGCCATCCCCCGCAGGGTGTTGGCTATGGCCTGTATATGCTCGGGGGTGGTGCCGCAGCAGCCGCCGATGATGTTGGCTCCAGCCTGGCGCAGGCGCAGGGCTGCTTCAGCCATCTCCTCAGGTGAATCAGGGAAAACCGTTTTCCCCTGCTCCAATACCGGCAGCCCGGCATTGGGCTCGACCGAAAGGTATATATCGCTTAAGCGTCCCATCTCAGCGATAACCGGCAACAGCTCTTTGGCCCCACCCGAGCAGTTGGCTCCGATAGCCAGCGGTCTTAAGGCTTCCAAAACCACCAGCACAGTCCTGGCATCGCTGCCCATCATAGTGCGTCCCTGGCTTTCAAAGCTCATATGAGCGATAACCGGCAGCCTGGTACAGCTTTGGGCTGCTATTAATGCAGCCCGCATCTCGCCGAGGTCAGTCATGGTTTCAATGGAGATCAGGTCAGCTCCGGCTTTTTCACAGGCCATGATCTGCTGGCGATAAATGCGGTACAGATCATCGAAAGTGAGCTCTCCCATCGGTTGCAACAGCCTGCCGGTAGGGCCGACGGAGGCAGCTACCAGGGCTTTGCCGGCGCTGGCCCGTTTGGCTATGCGCACCGCCTCCTGATTTATTTCTTCCACTCGATTCTCTAGTCCGTAAGCCTGCAGTTTGTAATAATTGGCGCCAAAGGTATTGGTTTCAATAATGTCGGCACCAGCCTGTACATAGCGATAATGGATATCGGCCAGGACCTCAGGGTGTTCTAGGCCGAACAACTCAGGGCACATGCCCGGCTGCATTCCCTGCTTCTGCAACATGGTGCCCATGGCCCCATCCATTACCAAGCATCTCTCTTTTAATTTCGCAGAAACATCAAATGCAGCCATACTGATTCCTCCTTGTTTTGTATTTGCCTTAAAAGGCCAACCCATGTAAAAAGCCCTCAATAAGAGAGGGCTTTTTATGCTCTCTCATCTTTCAGGAGTATGCTCCTCCTGCAGGAATTAGCACCATACCTCGCTTAGAGGCGGTTGCCGGGTGTCATCGGGCCCGTCCCTCAACCACTCTTGATAAGATTTCAGTTTATTCAATTGCTTCACAATGGGGCACTTATTCCTTGCCATTTTCCGCTTCGGCAGTGGGTTTAGCTTCTTGCATCGGCTGGTTCTGCGCTTTAGGCGGCTGGGATGTTTCTTCTATTGATTTGATGGCTTCATCAAATTCCTTTTTTATACCGGTAGTTGCTTTCTTGAACTCACGGGTGGCTTTGCCCAGTGACTTGGCTACCTCGGGAAGCTTGCCGGGTCCTACCACAATCAAGGCTACAACCAGAATCAATATCAATTCCCAGGGACCGATGTTAAACATCAATACACCTCTAATCCGCTTCTCGTCTCAGTACATTTTACTTGTCTTTATTAAGCTTGGCAATCCTTTTTACACTGTGGCTGTGGTGCAATTTTCTGCACCTGCTGCCAGAGGCGGTCAAAGCACCCAATAAAAAATCAGGTCGATGAACCCCCGACCCGATTTAATCAGCCTATTAATTGCCTGGTGCTGTTTTACCTGAGTTCAGTAGGAACCACGGCATCCACGATGCCGATTACCAGTGCTGCCAGCAGAGCCCCCAGGATCGATACTGACAGCCAATTGGGAATGATGAACTGGGCTACATAGATAACTACAGCCGCAGTGATAAAACCTACCAGGCCTCTGGAACGCGGTGAGATCTTTTCACCCAACACAGACTCTACAATGTAGCCGATAATTGCTATAACAATGGCCGCAATTAGTGCTCCTGTGAAGCCTGCCACTTTGATTCCCGGCAATAGATAAGCAACCAGCAGCAATACAATCGCAGAAACAATAAAACGTACAATAGTGCCTATCCAATTCCCTTTCATGCCTTATCCTCCTTTATTTAAAGATTAAGAGCTTTTGTTCTAATATATAATTCCCCTGCATGAAACGAAAATATGCAGAATAATCTTAACCACAATGCACTTGCATTCGGTTCGAAATAAGTCAAGAATATAATTATCTAAAAACTCAGTTAGGGGATATTAACGGTGTCCAAAGCTAAAGTAAAAGAACGCCGGGCATTGAAGGAACAGAAAAAAGCGGAGATAAGGAAGAGGAAGGCCAAACCTGGTAAGACCCCTTTTAAAGAAAGGCATGCCACATTTTTCAAATATTTCTGGCAGGTATGGTTTATAGGTATAGGGGTTATCCTGGCCATCGTTTTGGTACAGCTGTACTTAAGCGGGCAGCTATCCATACTTTTGCCCAAAGAGCGTACCTTCTAGCGATGTATACACGATGTTAAATATTTATCTCAAGCCCATTGGCACCCCCATCAAGCACCTGGGGCCCTGGCATTTTCATATAAACAGCCTGCAGTTGTCTCTGTTCCAACTTTTTGCCATAATTGTGGCTTTGCATTCCGTCTTAATATACCAGGCTGCCATTTACCGGGCAATACAGCCTGGAGACACAATAGGGGTTACCCACCTGGCTACTCGCTCCATGGAAGCTGCTTTTCCATTGAACAGCCGGTATATGGTTTGGCTATATCTTTCTTAACTGTGCACCTTCATTTGGTAAGAATA
>LFSQ01000018.1 GCA_001512785.1 Syntrophomonas sp. DTU019 | reverse complement strand
TTCATACCAGGTAAGCATAGAAATAGTGCCTGTGCCGCTTTGAAGACTGAGGGGAGTGTAACCGGAGGATTCAAGGGCATGCTTAAAACGAGGTGATAAGGCCACACTGGTTCTGCTCAGGTGATCTGAGTTTTCTGGATATATTTTTACCAGCGTTAAAAACGCAAAAGGGTATAATAATGGTAACTAATTGGCAGATTTATGGATCATGAAAGGTACATTTTATGACAGGAAAAGGTTATGTTATAACGGCTTCAATTCGCCACGCAAACCAAATAAAATGCGATGAGATATGGCAGATTACCCGGTCTGACAAAACACTGTCGGGAGTAATATGGGTGCCTGAATTAGCTCCCAGTTGGAGTTTGTTTAATGAGTATAACAACAATTGGAAAAATAAACCACCAGAGGAATGGTGGCCCGATTACATGAAACGGTTTAATGAGGAGATTCAATCCCAAGTTAAATTGCAGGCCTTGCGTAGATTATGGACGCATGTTCAGCAAGGGAAAGTAATAGCTTTGGTATGCTTTTGTACTGACCGCGCCTATTGTCATAGGAGATTAATTGCAGAGTTTCTTGAAAACCAAGGGATCCGCACGGAGGAATTTACAGCCCCATCTTCAGACCCAAAAGATTCTGTAAATCAGCCAGCGTTATTTAACTAATCGGAAAGGAATATCACATAAAATCCAGACAAAACAAAAGAGGACCGAAACCCTCTATTTTTTCTATGGTGCCAGAGGTGGGACTCGAACCCACACGCTTATTAGGCACACGATTTTGAGTCGCGCTCGTCTGCCAATTCCGACACTCTGGCTTATATAATCAAGGCAAGAATAATTATAAATGGCCCTGAATGGCTTGTCAAGGATGGGGGTTACCAGAGATAGCGTCAAGATACACCGGACTTATTGATGATATGACATCCCGCAACCGCAAAATCAATAATAGTACCGTAAACCGTAGCCCGGCTTTACTTATCAAAAGATGAGAAATACCCTTTAAAACCCAGTCTGTAATCACCTTATTCCAAAGGAAGATCCCCTTTTTGTTTCTCCTCGCCTGTTTCTTAGTTACTGCTATCTAATGGGCACAGCCATGTCTGGCAAGGTTGTGCTGGTTTGGCTGGAAGCACTATTAACACCATAATAAGGAAGGCGATACACAAAGGATAATGGCGAAATAAGACGAAAACCATTAGTATTATTGATCTTAAGAGAATTAGTATTTCAATCATATAGTAGTAGGAGCAGCATATGGATGAGGACATTGAACTGGTGAGGCAAGCCCTGCAGGGGGTTGAGGAAGGGTTTGAGCGACTGGTTGCCAAGTACCAGGACAGGGTCTATACGCTCTGTTATAGATATAGCGGCAATGAAGAAGATGCATACGATCTGGCCCAGGAGGCTTTTATCAAGGCTTATCGCTCTTTAGGCACATTTAAAGGCTCTTCTCGCTTTGGCACCTGGCTTTATCGAGTTACCACCAATGTTTGTTTGGATGAGATGCGCCGCCGCAAACGGCAGATTCAAACCCAGTCCCTGGATCAGCCTGTCGCGGGTATACACAGCGACATGAAGCCAATCGTATTTGATAATGGAATATCTATTGACGAATTATATGAGCAAAAAGAACAGGCTGAATACATACAGTTTTTGCTCAACCAATTGAAGCCCGAGCATCGCATGGTTTTGCTGCTCAAAGATATTATGGAATTTAGCTACGATGAGATTGCCCAGATGCTGGATGTGTCCAGTGGAACTATTAAGTCCAGGCTCAGCCGGGCCAGGGAATTATTGAGAAGAAAATTACTGGACAGGGAACATTTTCCGTGAAATCCTCGTCATACATACGAGGAGGGCTTATGGTGTGGGATGCTCACAAGTGCAGCTATTATTGTCGGCTTACCGGGATAAGATGACCAGTCGCGAGGAAACCCAGGTGGTGGAATCACACCTGGAATCTTGTGTGGATTGCCAGGATATGCTATCCCAGCTAAACCAAATCTGCCTTGTGCTGCGTACCCTGGATAACTTAAAAGCCCCTCGCTGCCTGTGGCAGGATATCAAGCGTCGCCTGGATTAGGGAACAAGGCAATGAGAACTTAAAAAGATAACTTGACAGGTGGGGTAGCCTTTTTGTTGAAAAAAAGGCCATTCCACCTGTCAATGCCTTTGTCCCCAAACTTTATTATTATCGAAAACAAAGGTGCTATAATATTAAAAACCGTTTTGGAGCGTGAACTTATTGACAGAGACCAAACTCATGCTGATCGATGGCAACAGCCTGCTGTTTAGAGCGTTCTACGCCCTGCCCCTTTTGCATAACCGGGAGGGCGTTTATACCAATGGGGTATACGGGTTTTTAACCATGTTCAACCGGGTGGTGGCCGAAGAACAGCCTACCCACATAGTAGTTGCCTTTGACAAAAGCCGGGAGACTTTTCGCAATGAGATTTATGCGGATTATAAAGCTACCCGCTCAGAACCCCCCGCTGAACTGGTGGGGCAATTCGAGCTGCTGCGCGAAACCCTTAAGGCCCTGAATGTTCCATATATAGAAATGCAGGGCTATGAAGCTGACGACATCATTGGCACGATAAGCGCCAAAGCTGCCCAGCAGGGCCACAGCTGTGTGATTCTCACCGGAGACACCGATACCTTACAGCTGGTGTCGGATTCAGTGACGGTCTTGATGACCCGCAGGGGGATAACCGATATCGAGCGCTATGATGTGCAAAAAGTCATGGAAAAATGGGAGGTGGAGCCGGAACAGCTGGTTGAGATCAAAGGCCTGATGGGCGATAACTCTGACAATATACCCGGGGTGCCGGGGATTGGCCCCAAGACCGCTATAAAACTGATAAAGCAGTATCACAGCCTGGAGAATCTTTATGAACACCTGGACGAACTGCGGGCCAAACAGGCTGATTTGCTGGCCCGTTACCAGGAGCAGGCCTTCACCAGCAGAGAGCTGGGCACGATTGTGCGGGATATGGATCTCACCTATGATCTGGATGACTATCAACGCCGCCCCCCTGACTTAAAGAGCCTGACGGAATTATACCAGCGCCTGGAATTCAACAGCCTGCTCAAAAATTTGCAGCAAAGCCTGGCTTCTGGCCCTGGCTTTCAGCCTGAGCATCCCAAGGTGGATGTAAAGATGATTGAAAGCCAAGCAGAATATGACGAAGCCTTAAAGCTGTTGGGAAATGAGATCGGGCTTTTTATTACAGCCAGCTATCACCACCCTATGTGGGCTAAAATCGAAGAGGTGTACCTGGCGTCGGAATCACAGGTTTTTGGCATGGTTATAAATGAAGACCAGCAGTACAAGCTGGAATGGCTCAAACCCATGCTGGAATCCAACCAGGTCAAGAAATTCATCCATAATGCCAAATTTGCCGAGGTGCTGCTGGCGCGCTGCGGCATCAAACTCAGAGGTGTTACCCTGGACAGCCTTCTGCTGGCCTATGTGCTGGATCCGGTCTTTGATGGCGAAAAATTCCCGGATGTTCTCTACAAATACCTGAATATAACCGTTCCCGCTGATCAGCCCGGGCAGCAGGCCGGACAGCTCCATATATTATGCCGTTCCCTGCAGAATGATTTACCGCCTGAATCACGCTCATTGTATTACGATGTAGAACTGCCTCTGTCCACAGTTCTGGCCAGAATGGAACTGAATGGCGTAAAGATTGACGGCGATGTGCTGCAAGCCATCGCAGCTGAATTGGAACAGCGTATCGAAAGCGCTGAAGAGGTGATTTTTCAACAGGCTGGAGGGGCTTTTAACATCAACTCCCCCCGGCAATTGGCCAGAGTGCTTTTTGAGGATTTGGCTCTGCCGCCGGTCAAGAAAACCAAAAGCGGCTATTCCACCGATGCTGAAGTGCTGGAACAGCTTCTTGACCAGCATGAGATCGTCGGCCATATTTTGAATTATCGCCAGCTCACTAAATTGAAAACTACTTATGTGGATGCCTTAAGAAGCATGATCCATCCCCAGACGGGAAGGGTGCATACCATTTTTAAACAGGCTCAGACCGCTACCGGACGCCTTTCCAGTGTGGAACCCAACCTGCAGAACATACCTATTCGCATGGAGGAAGGACGCCGTATACGGGCTGCCTTTATTGCCAAAGACGAGGATCATGTGATTTTATCGGCCGATTACTCACAAATTGATCTGCGCTCACTGGCGCACATCAGCCGGGATGAAACCCTGATTGAGACTTTTCGCCAGGGAATAGATATACACACCCGTACTGCGGCGGAGATCTTTTCGGTCAGCCTGGACCAGGTAACCGCAGAGATGCGCCGCAAGGCCAAAGCCATCAATTTTGGCATCATATACGGCATGGGGGATTTTCGCCTGGCTCATGATACCGGGGTAAGCCGCAAGGAAGCGCGGGTTTACATTGACAATTATTTAAACACCTACCCCGGCGTAAAGCGCTATATGGAAGACATCGTGCAATTCGGCCGGGAGCACGGCTATGTGGAAACGGTATTGAAACGCCGCCGCTATTTGCCTGATCTGCGCGCCAAAAACCGCATCGTGCAGAACAATGCCCGCCGCATCGCTTTAAATACCCCCATACAGGGTACTTCAGCCGACATTATCAAGCTGGCCATGATAAAGATATACCGGGAGTTAGAGCGGCTTAAGCTGGAGTCCTGTCTCCTGCTGCAGGTCCATGATGAGCTGCTTTTAGAGGTGCCGCGGTCCCATTGTGAACAGGTGGCCCATTTGCTCAAAACCCATATGGAAAACGCTTATGAGCTGGTGGTACCCCTGGTGGTTACCGTTAAACAGGGTTCCAACTGGTACGACATGAAGGAAATCAAGGTTGATTAAAAGAGGAAAGCTGTATGCCGGAACTGCCCGAAGTAGAAACCATAAAAGAGTCGCTGCAAGGCATAGTTGGGTTGACCATTGAAAATATTGATATTATAAGGCCTGATTACATACGCCTGTGGGAGAACCAGCCAGCTGATTATATGGGCCAACAAATCTCAGCCATAACCCGGCGGGGGAAGTATTTGATATTTGAGACTACCGGCCAATTGTATTTAACAGCCCATCTGGGCATGTCGGGGCGCATCTATTTTGAGCCCCGGGGTAAAGAGAGGGAAAAGCACGTCCATGTAGTGCTGGAACTCAGCAATGAACAGGAATTGTGGTTTCAGGATGCCCGCCGCTTCGGGGGCTTATGGTTGGTAAAGCATCTTCATCACATGTTCAGAACCATGGGAGTAGAGCCGCTGTCCCGGAGTTTCAATGCCCGGCACCTTGAACATTTGCTTAGAAACCGCCGGGTTGCCATAAAAACCCTGCTGTTAAACCAGCGCGTGATAAGCGGCATCGGAAACATATATGCCGATGAAGCCCTGTATAAGGCCGGTATTCGACCCGACAGGCCAGCCGGTTCGCTGCAACCGGTTGAAGTGCAGCGGCTTTGTAAAGCTATTAAGCAGGTGCTTAGATCAGGCATAGAGCAGCGCGGCACAAGCCTGCGCGATTACCAGGACGGTTTTAAGCAAAAGGGCAGCTTTCAGGATCACCTCAAGGTCTATGGACATCAGGACCAGCCCTGCCCCCGTTGCCAGCAACCTCTGGTGCGCCAGGTCATCAACGGGCGCAGCAGCCATTTCTGCCCTTCCTGCCAGAAATAGCCAGCCTCACACATTCATACTTCTAGCCATATAGTAATTACGACACAGGGATTTTAATGGCTAGAGGTGTTTGCAAATGGAATTCTTGGTGGTGGTGATGTTTGCGCTGGCAGTCAGTGCAGATGGCTTTGTGGTCGGGCTCTCCTACGGATTGAACAAGATTCGCATTCCAGTGCTGTCGCTGGTGGTTATAGCCTTTGCTTCCTGTTTGGCGGTCACTGCTTCAATGCTGGTCGGGCAGGGGTTGATGATTTACCTGCAGCCTCGCGGGGCAGCCAACATAGGCGCTCTGGTGCTGATTGCGGTCGGGGTTTATTTCCTGCTCAATGCCTTCAGGGAGAGTATCCGAAGGCTGGAAATTGAAGATGAAGAGCCCTTTATCAGCTTTTCCATACGCTTTTTGGGCATTATAGTACAGATATTAAAAGAGCCGGCACGGGCCGATTTTGATGCCTCGGGGGAGATCAGCACCAGGGAGGCCTTCTTTTTGGGGTTGGCTCTGGCCCTGGATGCCCTGGGGGCAGGAGTTGGATTGGCCATGACGGGCATAAATATTTTCTATACGGCCGTGGCTGTCGGTGTGGTAAAATTTATGGTGGTCAGCCTGGGGATTATCCTGGGGCACAGGGTTGCCAGCCAGCGCTGGCAGGGTATTTCGTCATGGATTCCGGGTGTGGTTCTGGTTTGCATCGGTATTATGGAAATGGTTTAGGGGTTTGAATATGTATGTGATAGGGATAACGGGTGGCATAGCCAGCGGAAAAAGTACCGTTGCCAGGTTGCTCAGGGAACTGGGTATGCTGATCATAGATGCTGATGAAATCGCCCGGGAAGTGGTTCAGCCGGGGCAACCAGCCTGGCGGGACATTGTGGATCACTTCGGCATCGATTTCCTAAACCAGGATCAGGGTATCGACCGGGCCAAGCTGGGACAGTATGTGTTCTACCACCCTGAAGAGCTGAATAAGCTTAACTCCTTCGTTCATCCCCATGTTATAAACGAGTTCCGTAACCGCCTGGAGGCCATCAGAGCCAGCCAGCCTTGGGCAATAGTCGGCCTGGAAGTGCCTTTGCTGTATGAGACCAACATGGAGCAGATGTGTGACCAGGTCTGGGTAGTATGGGTTGATTATGAAACCCAGCTCAAACGCTTGATGGCCAGAGATGGGGTTGATCGTGAAGATGCCGAGAGGCGCATCGCCGCCCAGATGTCGCTGGACGAAAAAGCGCGCCGGGCTGAGGTGGTTATCGACAACCGGTTTACCCTGGACAATACCCGACAACAGGTTGTCAGATATTTCAATGCAATCAAACAGGCTATAGAATAGTATACTTATTAAACGAGCTTGGGGAGTGGATTGTTTGCGTCTATGGATAAGCCGGGGTCTCACTATTGTGGTTTGGGCCACGATTATTTTTTTTATGATCATCACTTTCACTTTTCCCAAATGGATCACCCTGTTTTACCCCCAACCCCATAGAACCATAGTATTTGATGCCGCGGAGCAGTATGATATTGATCCCTACCTGATTTTCTCCATCATTCGTGCGGAGAGCGGCTTTCAGACTAGTGCCCGCTCACCGGTGGGAGCGCGCGGTTTAATGCAAATCATGCCGGAAACCGCTGACTGGATTGCCAAACAGAGGGGGATCAAGCAGTTCGATATCACCGACCTGCATGAGCCCCAGATCAATATAGAAATGGGCTGTTGGTACCTGGCCAGCCTCAACCGGGAATTTGCGGGGAGCCTGCCCATGGTGGTAGCAGCCTACAATGCCGGCAGCGGCAGGGTTAGGGAATGGGCCTCAAGCGGGAAATGGGACGGCAGCGAGCAGCATTTGGAGGACATTCCTTTTCCCGAAACCAGGCAGTATGTGAAGAGAGTCCTGCAAAATTATAAAGCTTACCAGGCCATATATAAGTAATCCCAGCAGGGCGATGTTCTTTTTGCTGGTTCTTGAGAGCAATAAAAAGAACATCCCTCTGTTGGAATGCGTTGGCCTCTGGGGTCCTGCGGTATTGACTTTCCGCTTTCCTCGGTTTATTAAGAGGTTGTTTTGGTTGGCCTTTAGGGCCGCTGAAAAACCTCTCTCTATTGTCTTTTCTGTTGGCTTTTGCGACACGCGGCATATCACTCTCTGAATTACAATATAATGGAAATGAACTGGTTTAGGGGGGAGTGGTATGAGGATTTATTATCGGCGCAGAACGGGCCCTGTTTGGTTGCTCCTGCTGCTGGTTCTCGCTATAGGAGTTGTAACTATCTATGCCGCGAGCCGTCTGGTGTATACCGCCAGCCTGGATAGCAGGGCCTTGAATGTAGGGCTTACCGCACCAGTTAAGAACCTTGAGCCTGCTCTGATTGCTAGCCATGAAGAGCGGTTGATTGCTTCCATGCTCTATGAAGGCCTGGTGCGGTGGGATGAAGCAGGTAACAAGATACAACCCCTGCTGGCTGACGAGTGGAAGTATGAAGAAAATGGGCAGAAAATCGTTTTTCGGCTTAAGAACGTGCAATTCAGCAATGGCAAAAAGGTACAGGCGAGCGACATCAAAACCTGCTGGGAGAAGACCCTGGCATCCAGCAAAGAGTGGAGCCATATGGCCCTGTTTCTGCCCGTAGCCGGAGGCTCAGACTTCATACAAGGAAAGAGCCCGGAAATAGCCGGTGTAAAGGCCATTAATGAAAAGACCCTGGAGGTCACTCTGACAGCCCCCAATGCTGCTTTTATCCATATGCTGACCAACCCGGTTTTTTGGATATATGACAGCCAGGACAGCGCAAGGCCCCCGGCCGGGACCGGCCCCTTCATAGTGCAGCAAAATGACGGACAGCGCTTGGCTTTGCTGCAAAACGAGAATTATCATCAGGGAATGCCCCCGCTCAAGGCCATTGAAGTGAAGGTGTTCAACGATCCGGCTCAGGCCCTGGCAGAGTTTAAAGCAGGGCAGCTGGATTACCTGGATAAGGTAAACCCGCAAAACTTGCCGGAATTGCGCAATGACCCGGAATATAAGCGGATGCTGCTGGAAAAACCGCTGTATACCTTATACGGCATCGGCTTCAATATGAACAAGAAGCCTTTTGCAGGCAATTACCTGCTGAGGCGGGCCATGAACTACGCGGTTGACCGCCAGGCCATCAACAAAGATGTTTTGGGAGAGGCTTATATACCGTTAAAGGGGATACTGCCCGCTGAACTGCCGGGGCACAACAAAGACATCCCGGGATACGGCTATGACCCCGAAAAGGCCCGCCAGCTGCTGGAACAGGCCGGTTATCCGGGTGGCAAGGGATTGAGCCCATTGATGTTGGCATACAACCAGGGGGAAGGCCATCAGAGGGTGGCGGAAAGCATTGCCAGCCAGCTGTCAGAAGTAGGCATACCCATACAGTTGGCCCCACTGACCTGGGAATATTATAAAAAGCAGCTGGCCAGTTACAACCTTGCTCTATTCCGCCTGGAGTGGTCAGCTGACTACCCTGACTCTGACAGCATCCTGTACAGCCTCTTTCACAGCTCGCATATCGGCAATAGCAATTACTTCGGATACAATAACCATCAGGTGGATAAGCTGCTCGATGCCTCACGGCAGGCGGTGGACAATGAGAACGAGCGAGTTAAACTGCTGCAAAAAGCAGAGCAGATTATTATTGACGATGCCCCGTGCATATGGCTTTTTCAGACCGCTACCGCAAAACTGGTACAGGAAAACGTCGATAATCTAAGGGTGAACAGCTTAAACCTGGTGGACTGGAGTAAGGTTGTATTGAAAAAGCCCGTGTTTAGTGATACCGCGAAAACTCCCTCCGAGGGCAATGGCAAAGTATAATAAGCCCCAATAAGAGCTTTTTTGCACTTTGCTTGGGTATCAATCTGCCTACGATGATGGATTATAGTCGTGCCCAATTCAAAGCATTACATGTAACGTAGTGCAGCAGGGACGGGCTTTGT
>LFSQ01000147.1 GCA_001512785.1 Syntrophomonas sp. DTU019 | reverse complement strand
CGTCCATGCTGTGTCCACTTTCGTGATCGGCAACACTGTATACCAGATCAACGGTGTTGACCAGCCTGCCATGGATCAGGCTCCTTACATCAAGAACGACCGTACCTACCTGCCGGTGCGCTTCGTAGCCTATGGCCTGGGCATCGGTGACAACGGAATCATCTGGGATGAAATAGGGCGGACCGTTACCCTGATGAAGGGTGACAAGGTTGTTCAGCTCAAGATCGGCAGCACCACCTTGCTGGTCAACGGCGCAGCCATCACTATGGATACTGCTCCTGAGATCACCGCTGCCGGCCGCACCTGCCTGCCCATCCGCTTCGTGGCTGAAGCCTTCGGAGCAGTGGTAGACTGGGATGCAGCTACTCAGACCACAACCATCACCATTTAGCAACAACAGGATAAGCTGACAACAAGGAGAGGCCCGGATTCCGGGCCTCTCTCTTATTAGTGCGCCGCTATAGGCCATTTTATTAGATGAAAGTTCGCGTCCGGGTCGATGATGCCGGTCACCAGTGCAGGGTCTGGGAATTACCCTGCGGTTACCAGGCCATAGGAGATTTGAGGTAAGATCTGCCTTAACGATAATTACAGGATACAGGGTAGAAAAGTACATTGGAGATGTAGCTATAGTTGAGGTTGCAACACACTGCAACTTCCTGCCCCTGTTGACAGCAACCAGGGTTACCCCGCCCACCCCAGCGAACCAAAGCGTTTGAACAACACCTGGTTTTAACCAGTAGATGATATAATTAGGAATAATAAGGAAAGCAGACTGCGTTTGAAGCGTATAATCAGGTGAAGGAGGTTTTAAGTATGGCAAAACCGGTTAAACATCTCATTATTGTGCTGTTTATATCCTTGTTGATGCTTTCAGCAGGGACAGGCTCGGCTCAGGCTGCTACTAAAAACGGGGTTAACCGGGTGGTGTCAGTGAAACAGGATTATGCCGGCTACCCCCGCACCGATCTGACCATAGCCGAGGATGAAGCTCTGTATGATGGCATTCAAGCCGGGGAAAGCTTTGAGCTTTTACTGCCCCCGGGAGTGGAATGGGCGGTTGATGCCAGCGGCGTGGCCACCTACCACAGTGAGGACATAATATGCCAGAACTGCGCGGTAGGGGCGAGATTGATCAATGCCCGAACGGTTGAGATCACTATCACCGCAGCCGATCCGGATGCACCTGCACGGCTGACAATCCCGCTGGTTTTTGCGGTGGAGGATTATTTGGGCGATATCGAAGTGACCATCGATTCCCTGGATTCCGGCATCAGCGGGGGTAAATATGTGTTTGCCCGGGTTCCCTATAAAGAAGTGCCGCTGCCCCAGCCTGATCCTGAGCCCGAACCCGAACCACAACCAATGGTGCAGCAGGCGGTGTTCACCATTGGCAGCCCTTTCTTCAGCATTGATGGTGCAATACAGCCGCAGATGGACGTTGAGCCTTATATCAAGGATGGGCGCACCTACCTGCCGGTGCGCTATGTAGCCTACAGCCTGGGCATCGATGACCGGCACATACAATGGGATGCAGCAGCCCGCCGGGTAGTGCTCAGCAAAGGTGAGCATAAGGTGCAGATCTGGATCGGCAGCAGAGCCCTTGATCATAACGGCACCTTAATCGATATGGATGTGGCCCCGGAGATCTACCAGCAGCGTACTATGTTGCCGGTGGCACCCATTGTAGAAGCCTTCGGTGGCTCGATCCAGTGGAATCCGACCCTGCGCACTGTTACCATTGTTGTGAAATGAGCCCCCAGGGCTCATAAGTGCCGCTTTTGCTGCTGCGGGTGGATGAATATGAAGTTGACCGGCCGGTCGGTTTGAGACTATAATCAGGTAACACATAGTACCAGGAAGGATGGTTTTGGTGTTTAAAAGGGTTATCGTATTAATGCTGGCAGCTTTTCTTATCTGCAGTGGTATAGCGCCGGCTCTGGCCGCCAGCGGGGATGAAGCTGCGCAACCGCAGGGGTTGACCATAGAACAGGCCATCGAAAAGGCCCTGCTGCACAGCAGGTCGATTCGCCAGGCAGCCTATGATGTGGACCGCGCTGAGGAGTTGCGCGATAATCTGTCCCGCCAGTTGGATTATGTACCGCGCGGCCCCACCGATTATGTGATCGGTCAACTGTATACCGGGTTGGTGACTGCGGATATGTCTTACCGCATGGCCAAAAAGTCCCTGACTATGGAAGAAGACAAGGTTGTACTGTCAGCCTACAATGCATATACTGATGTTATCAAAGCCGGGCAAGAGTTGGAATATGCGCAAAAGTCCTTCAATCAGGCCGCCTGGCTGAAGAATATAGCCTATTTGAGCTATACCGAGGGTATGGCCAGCCTGTATGATAAAACCGCGGCTGAGGTTCAATATCAGGCCGCCAAAAACAGCCTGGACAGCGCCCGGCAGTCACTGGATAATGCCTATTTGGCTCTGAACCAGCTGATCGGCTTAAAGCCCGAGGACAGGCCTATGCTGCTGGATAAACCGGGTTTTCAGCCCCTGGAACCGGTAATTATAGAAGAGAAGATTGCCCAGACCCTGAATGCCAGTCCGTCAGTCTGGCTGGCTGAACAAGCCGCCAGAATTGCCGAGGTTCAGCTGGATTTATACGATTTTACCTATTCCGGACAGGAGCCTTATGAAGTCAAAGAAGTGGATCTCAGCAAGGCCAAGCTGAGCGCCCTGGAGGCCAAAGAGCAGATGAGCCAGTTTATACGTACCCTTTATAACAATCTCTTGACTATGGAGCAGGGGTATGCATCGCTGCAGGAAGCGGTGCGGCTGGCCGAGGAAGACCTGCGCATCGCAAAAATCAAGTTTGAGATTGGCATGGCTACCAAAACCGATGTACAGGCGGCTGAACTGGCTTTGCAGGCCAAGCAAAAGTCCCTGGATGCCCTGGCCTTCCAGCATGAAGCCTGGAAAATGGTTTTCGAGAAGCCCTGGGTTTTAAGCGTAATGCTGGGAACCAGTTCAAATTTAGGAGCCTCAGCAGCAGGTCAATAAAAAGTATTTTAGCAGGATTAACCGGCTTTACAGCCGGTTATTTTTGTGGTGCGCCCGGCATGGGCACAGTCTAATGGGTGAAAGTCCCTAGTGCGGGTTGATAGTACCAGGCACATAGCCAAGGACAAGGGTGTTCTCGGTGACGGGGAATCTGAAGGAAGCCGGGGCAAGACGAACGGGTTATCTTACTAATCCATAAATTCCTGCGAGCAGGAGTTATGGTAGGGGGAATGTTTGAAGACATGCAGTAATCCATTACCATTTCGTTTATTATAGATGGTGTCATCACCCTGCCTTGATGGATATAACCCCCATAACAACAATTTCGGAGTCTTGCCACATACATGATTTAGGGCTTTTATTGGACAAAATACCCTTAGTGTTATTATTATTGAAAGTGACAACTGTAACAATGATGGTTCGGCAAAGACAAGGGAGTGATGGCAATGCCGGATCTACGTATAACTGATCTCCGGGTTGGAGAAGCAATGACGCAAGAATTCGGTCTGGTTGACCATAATACCCCAGTGGAAACCGTAATAGATCTTATCCTCAAGAACCACTGGGGAGAAGTGATAGTTGTCGACGATGAAAAGAAGTTTATGTGCCTGGTAACCAGGGAGACCCTGGTGCGTACTATAACCAACGGGTTGCCTAAGGATGTGCCTATTAGAACCTTATGTAGCCAGGATACGATAACTACTACCGAAGACGAAAACCTGACTCGGGCTCGTGATATTATGCGCAGGAGAAAAATAGGCCGGCTCCCGGTTATAAATGATAACGGTGAAGTAGTTGGCCTGTTGACAGCCCGGGATGTATGTAATGGATTTTCTTTCAAGTTGGAAATGCTCGGCGAACATATGTATGCGGTGTTGGAGAATATTGCCGAAGCCATTCAGGTGATTGACTGCGATGGCCGGGTAAGCTTTTGGAACTCTGGCGCCGAAAAAATGTTTGGTATTACTGCTAAGGAGATTATTGGCCGCAAGCTGGCTGATTATTTTCCAGATGATCTGCTGCTGAAGGTTATTTCCAATATGCAATCTTACCAGAATGTTCTGACTGAGCTGGACAATGGTGTCTATATAATTCGCAATGCTGTCCCGGTAGTTTTTTCCAATGGCGAAATACTGGGTGCGGCATGTACAAGTTTGGATGTCACTCCTATTCGCAAATTGATCGATAACCTGGAAAAAGCCCAGACTAGAGTTAGAAAACTCGAGCGTATCATAGGTACACAGGATTTGCTGGGTGGTGAGCTATTTTATACCGTTAACCCTGAGACCCGCCGCGTATTGCAGCAAGCTAAACGGGTGGCTGCAACCGATGCCACGGTTCTGATTCAGGGAGAGAGCGGTACCGGAAAAGAGATAATGGCCCAGGTTATTTATAATCATAGTAAACGCGCCAAGAAGCCCTATATAGAGATCAACTGCAGCGCTATTCCAGAGACTTTGTTTGAAAGCGAGATGTTTGGGTATGAATCCGGCTCCTTTACCGGAGCCCATCGCGCGGGCAAAGCCGGCAAATTCGAGCTTGCCGATGGAGGCACCCTTTTCCTGGATGAGATCGGTGAACTGCCAATGGATATGCAGGCCAAGTTGCTGCGTGTTCTCCAGGAAAAGAGGTTTTATCGAGTAGGTGGAACCTCACCCATCACCTCGGATGTGCGCATTATCGCTGCCACCAACCGCAATATGGCAGAACTGGTTGAACAAAAGCTCTTCCGCAGCGATTTGTATTATCGCCTTAGTGTGGTAGTTTTAGAGATTCCTCCATTGAGGGAAAGAAAAGATGATATCCCTGGACTGACCCGGCTGTTTTTACGAAAACTAGGGATGGAATATGGACGCCAGATTAAAGGTATTGACAGTGAAGTGATGCGAATGCTGCAGGATTACCATTGGCCGGGCAATGTTCGCCAACTGCAAAACCTCCTGGAAAGTGTGGTTATCCTCATGGACGACGATTATGTAACCCCGTTATCCCTGGAAGAAGCCGGGGTTATGGATGTATTGCGGGAAACTGAAAAAACTAAGTTCAGTCATAGTCGGCATAAAGAGGAGAAGACTATACAGTTGGATGATCTAGTGCATCACCATGAGCGTGAAGCCATAATTAAAGCATTGCAGCAAACCAATTATAATAAAGCTAAAGCAGCCCATATTTTGGGTATTCCCCGCAGTACTCTGTATTATAAGATGAAAGCGCTCAATATTGATGGCAAACCAACTCGCACCCATTTCGGGGTTCCTTTGGCATAATCAGCATTGCGGATAATAACACAGATGAGTTAACTTATTTGTTATATGCTTCAATAAGGCAATCATTGAGTTAAATATATTTTGACATGTCTATAGAGTGTCAGTTATTTGGACAAATAGCCCGAAAACTGACACTTTTTTATGGACATTATGGCTAAACTACTGAAAAATAGGGCTCTAATAAAGTTGGCATAGTATATGCACACTAAGAGTAGGGGAGCGACCATAGTAACATCCAAAACTAAAAAGGAGCGATGCAAATGCCGAGAGAGACTGACCGGGATTGGGATCCTGAACTGTACAAGAAAGTGGATCGCTACCACCTGGTGGATAACCTGGAGCAATGCCTGCAGTGTGGTAAGTGCACAGGCAATTGCCCGGTGGCAGCCATCACTCCCTCATACAATCCCAGAGCGATTATTAATGACGTATTATCAGGCAGTATTACTCGCCTGTTGGATAGTGAGGAAATCTGGCGCTGTTTCTGGTGCGCCAATTGCTACCGGGTGTGCCCGGTGGATATTAATTATCCCCTGTTGATGATGCAGCTTCGCTATATGGCATTGGAAAACGGGTACGGGCAAAAATATGTAAATAGCATAAACAGGTTTGTTTTTAAAGCTTTTGACCATGGACTGACATTTGTGCCCGGACAAAAGGGAATAGAGAAGATCAAAAGGCTGAGAACCGGTGTAGAGGCTGAACCCTGGCCGACTGTCACAGACGAGGCCAAGGCGCAATACCGAGCCATATTTGAACAAACCGGAGCTGTGGAATTTATGGAGAAAATCCAGAATTCCGAGGAAAAGCCGCTGCGGTTGAGCTATCTGGAAGGGAGAATTGCAAATGAATAGTCCCAGGGTTATTACACCGCAGGAGCGCCTGGGTACCAAACCGGAAAAAGTGTTTCTTTTTCGCAGCTGCACGGGCAGCATGGAGTACCCAGGTACTGAGAGCGCTATCAAAGAAGTCTTAAAGAAGCTGGGGATAGAAGTGGTGATGGATCCAGACCAGACCTGTTGTTCAGGTTATATCCTGACCTGCTCAGGCCATACCCCTGAGGCTTCACTGGCAGTTACAGCCCGTAATTTGTCCATTGTGGAACAAAGATATGCAGGTCTGGACATGTTCTGCTTCTGCAACGGCTGTTTCGGTTATAATACCGAGCTATCCCATATATTGAAACACCACCCTGCCTATATGAAGATGGCTAATGAAGTGATTGGGCAGTGGGGTTATGAATACAAAGGCCAGGTCAGGATATTCCACGTTCAGGAATTGTATTACTTGCTCTTGGACGAAATCAGGGCTAAAGTGGTTCGACCACTTAATGGCCTCCGCGTAGCCAGTCATTATGGCTGCCATTACCTGGCACAGCAGTATGGACTACTGGACGACGGAGATCTGCCCACTTTCCATGAGGAAATCTTTGAAGCTCTGGGTGCAACCCCGGTATTCTACAAGGAACGCCGTATGTGCTGCGGTTATGCGGTAGGACGCGGTTTTACCCATAAAGAAAGCGTGGTCCAGCCTCATCTGGGCCGTAAGCTTGACAGTGCCAAGGAAGAAGGAGTGGAATTAATCACCACTACCTGCCCGGGGTGCAATGTGGCTTTGGATCGCGAACAGAATAACCTGGCAGCAAGAGGTTTTGGTCCTTACAATATCCCGGTTATCGACCTGGGCCAACTGATCGGTTTGGCCTTGGGAGTTGACCTTGATAAATTAGGATTTGAAGCTAATACCATTCCACTGGATGGGGTATTGGAGCGCATTGGATTGGGGAAAGGAGCTTAATAGTGATGGGAGTTCATAAAGAGCAACTAACACTGGTAATCGGAGGAGGAGCAGCCGGGATCGAGGCGGCTCGTGTACTAGGCCAGGCTGGATATCCTGTGGTTCTGGTTGAAAAAAGCAACCGGCTGGGCGGAGTGCTCAATCAGTTGGCCAGCAGCTTCCCGCGCTGGGAGGACCCGGCTCAATTCGTGGAGCCGCGGGTTAAGGATTTCGAAAAATGCGAGAAGGTTAGAATCTTATTGGAAAGCACTGTCAGCGGATGCCAGAAGGTCAAAAACGGTTATCAGGTCAAAATTGATAATAAAGGTGTTGCAGAGGAGCTTCAGGTAGGTGCAGTTATTATAGCCACCGGATTTGAATTGATGGATCTATCCGGATACGGAGAATACGGGCATGGTTCTTTTGCCAACGTATTCAATTCACTGGAGTTCGAAGCGGTTTTAAAACAATGGGCAGCTGGTAATAAACCGGAAAAACCCCCGGTTGTAGCCTTTTTCAAATGTGTAGGCTCCCGGGATAGATCTAAAGGTTATCCTTATTGCTCCAAAATCTGTTGTATGTATACCGCTAAGCAGGCCGGTCTGGTTAAAGATTTGTTCCCAGATGGCAGGAGCTATGTGTTTTACATGGATTACCGGGCTAGCGGGAAAGAGTATGAAGAATTTGTACGTTCAGTTATAGAAGATAAGCATGTTCGCTATGTGCGGGGACGCCCGGCCAAAGTGCTTCCTGAAAATGGACGCTTGTTGATACGCTGTGAAGATACGCTAATGGGTGTGCCAGTGGAAGTCAGGGCTGATTATATCGTTTTAGCTGCAGCCATACGTCCCAGCCAGGGCACTGCCGAAATGGCCCAGATGTTTGGACTCAAGACTGATGCCTATGGGTTTATTGAGCCCGAGCCTTTCGAGGCAGTAAAGGTTCAGGAGCGGGTATTCCTGGCCGGGTCATGTGGATTTGCAGTGGAGACCCTGGGTGCCTTGCAGCAGGGGGCAGCTGCAGCCGCACAGGCTATAGCTGTATTGCATCAGGCTGATTAGGGGGGAAGTGCTGATGAATGCAACAACCTCACCGGTAAACCAGTATTTTAAGGCTCTGCAGTTGGATGAGACCGACAGCAGTTTGAGCCAGGAGATATTAGAAAATTGCGGTGTAGACATTGAACGTTGTCTGGAATGCGGCAAATGTTCAGGGGGTTGTTCCAATACCCATATATTTGACTTCACCCCGCGTAAAATCGTGCAGATGATTAAAATCGGGGATGAAAAAAGATTACTGCACATGGATTCACTTTGGTGCTGTGTGGCCTGCCATTTGTGTGTAGACCGCTGCCCCTCGGGGATTGACATTCCGCGTATCATGGATTACCTGCGGGAAAAGGCTATTACCAAGGGAATTCCAGCCACTCGGCCTACTGTGGAGCTGTTCCACAATCTTATGCTGGACCAGGTACACAAGAAGGGGCGGGTATCTGAACTATATCTGATTTTGAATTACAATCTCAAATCCAGGCAGTATTTAAAAAATGCTGAGCTTGGACCGCAGATGTTTTTCAAAGGCAAACTCAACCCGATTCCAGCCCGGGTAAAAAAGATGGACCAAGTCAGAAGGCTATTCAGACCAAAACCAGGGCAAAAGGGGGAAGCAAGGTGAATGTAGCTTATTTTCCTGGATGCTCACTGCATTCCATGTCGCGGGAATATGATGTATCCACCCGACTGGTGTGCCAGCACCTGGATATAAACCTTAGAGAAATCGAGGATTGGAACTGTTGCGGTGCTACTGCCGCCCATAGTGTTAACCATACCCTGGCGGTAGGATTATCGGCTCGAAACCTGAGCATCGCCGAGGAGATGAACCTTGATAAGGTCACTGCGGTATGTGCCGGGTGTTTTAGCCGGCTGAAGGCAGCTTCGCACGAATTAAGGAACAATCCTCACATCAAAGCCGAAGTAGAACAAATGTTAAAGGTAACGGCACCGGTTAAACCTGAAGTAGAGCACTTGCTGCAACTTTTGGTAGAGGAAATCGGCCTGGAGGCTATAAGGGAAAAAGTGGTCAAACCCTTAAAGGGATTGCGCCTGGCGGCTTATTATGGCTGCCTGTTGACCCGCCCGCGGCAGATAGCGCAATTTGATGATCCGGAACAACCGGTGTCTTTGGACAATTTATTGAAGACTCTTGGGGCAGAAACTGTAACCTGGGGCCACAAAGCGGAGTGCTGTGGCGGGGGATATGCAGCTTCTGACACTGACATAGTCCTGGACCTGGGAGGACAGGTACTGAAATCTGCCCGGCAAGCCGGAGCAGAAGCCATCGTTGTGGCCTGCCCTATGTGCCAGGGTAATCTGGACATGCGCCAAAAAGCGATGGAATTAGATTTCCGCCTGCCGATTATTTATTTTACTCAACTAATAGGCCTGGCTTTTGGATATAAATCAGGTCAATTGGGTATAAATAAACTATTCAATTCACCAATGCCATTGCTGAAGAGCAAAGGTTTGGCATAGCACACAAAATTTACCAGTATGGTTATCCCAGTCTGCAGGGGTGGTTATTATAGGGCAGCGGGGACTGCGCTGCCCTATAAATAAAGCCAATGGAGGTGAAAAAAAGGCCGCCTGCAGGTTGCAGTCAGCCAAAAAACCATTCCATACTATATTTTACTCAAACCATAGAACAAAGAAAACAAAAAAGACCGCCTGAAAAGGGAGGGATTATATTGAAAAACAAGTTGATCAGTATGCAAGAAGCTGTTGCTCAGTATACCTGGGATGGTATGACTTTTGCTCATGGCGGTGCACTTCCGGTTGGTTCGGATTGTATCGCCTTTTTCCGTGAAATGGTCCGTCAGGGTGTAAAGGATGTAAACCTCATCTCTAACTGTAACACGCAGGGATCAAATCTCTTAGCCGCCGCTGGTGGTGTAGCCAGAATGGAAGTCGGGTTTTCCGGTTTGGAAGTCTACGGCTTTGCCAACGGCCTAAAAAGGGCTGTTGAAAGCGGTAAGACTATTCTGGAGGATTACTCCAATGGCGGTATACCCAATCGCCTGTTTGCAGGCGCAATGGGCTGGCCTTTCGTTCCCACCTTTGTAAGCTGGGGTTCTGACCAGCAATGGTGCTCAGCCGATGAACCTGATGCATATCCCAACACTAAAAAAATTCCGGAAATTAAGTGTCCTTTCACCGGTGTAACCATGGGCGCTATGAAGGCACTTAGGCCTGATGTAGCCTGTATTCATGTCACTATGGCAGACATCTACGGCAACTGCATTATGCTCGGCACCGAATGGAGCCGCTTTGAGCTTTCACGTGCTGCCAAAAAGGTGGTAATCCAGGCTGACTATATAGTTGACACTGACTGCATGCGGCAATTCCCCAATCTGGTTCGCATTCCCGATCTGGTTGTAGATGCAGTGGTTTACTGGCCGATGGGCGTTTGGCCGGCTTGTTCCACTGGTGTTTATGACAGTGACGAAGAGCACATGTTCTACATGAATAAAATGCTCAAGACTGAGGAAGGCACTGGAGAATACATTGAAAAATATGTAAAATCCTATAATACTCCCGAAGAATACCTGGAGGTTATAGGCAAAGAAAAGGTTAACCAGTTGTGTAATTCTGTGACCAACTTCCTGATGGATCCCTATCGTAAATGGATTAAGAGCGACGCCGAGATTAAGGAACTGATGGGAGGGAAGTAATACCATGGATTATACCAAAAATGAAATGATGGCCATTGCCACCGGACGTGAGTTTAGTGACGGAGAACTTGCAATATTCGGGGTTGGCTTAAGCATGCTGGCCGGGTTTTTTGCCCAGCGGAACCATGCCCCCAACATGATTGCTTTTACCGAAGGCGGAGTTTATGGTTCTACTCCGGTAGGCGGGCTTCCCTGGGGTATAGAAGACAACCGTATCTCCGCTAATGCCACCAGTTTTACTAACGCCATAGATGCCCTGGGTATGCTGGTTGCATCCGGACGGGTTGACAACGCCGTCATCGGAGCGGCTCAAATTGATAAGTACGGCAATGTCAATACTACCGGTATATGGGCGGACGGCACTCAGCCCTGGAAAGTTGGAAAATACACTCTTCCCAGGGTACGCTTAAACGGCAGCGGTGGAGCCAATGAGATAGCTGTAGGGGCCAAAAAGTATATTATCATGGCTCAGCATGAGAAAAAACGCTTCGTAGAGAAAGTAGACTACATCTCTTCACCAGGATACCTGAACGGCGGCGACGATCGCAAAAAGTACGGCTTTCCGGGTGGAGGTCCCAGTGCGATAATTACTAATCTAGGCATCCTACGCCCCGATCCGGTAACCAAAGAGTTTTATTTAGACGCTTATTTTGTCTTCTCCTCAGTCGAGGAGATTATCGAAAATACTGGCTGGGATCTTAAAGTCTCACCTAATGTGAAAATGGTTCCTGAACCTACTCCTGAGGAACTGGAAAATCTCCGGGCGGTGGATGAAACCGGATCACTGCGCACGAAATAGTAATTCTCCGGCCATAGGGGGGAAGTCATACTTCTCCCCCGCAAAAGGCTGGGAAATCTAATCAGAAGGGAGACCTAGAATGGATAACGCTTCTAATCTCTCACCCCAAGCAGTCCAAAAAACTATGTCCTATCGCTATGTAATATTCCTGGTGATAGCCCTAGCCTACTTTTTTGTTTATTTCCATCGAGTATCGCCATCGGTTATGGCTCCAGAACTGACCACTGCGTTTAATATCGGCGCTACCAGTCTGGGCTTGTTTGGGTCCATGTACTTCTGGGCATACGCAGTCGGCCAGTTGCCGGCTGGGATCCTGGCAGACCGGATTGGTATCAGAGGTACCCTGGCCATCTTCGTGGCTGTAGCCGGTGTGGGCGCATTGCTGTTCGCGGCCGCCGGCTCTTTCGCGATGGCTCTAGTTGGACGCTTCCTGGTAGGATTCGGTGTTGGCTTCGTTTACGTTCCGGCCATGCGCTTTTTGGCAGACTGGTTTAAATCCACCGAGTTCGCCACCTACTCCGGCATTCTTTTGGCAGTGGGCAATATTGGCGCTTTAGCTGCTGCCGCACCCCTGGTGGCATTGATGTCAGGTATTGGTTGGAGAGCCTCTATGACCTCAGTCGGTGCCGTATCTATAGCAGTAGCTATTTTGGCTTATCTGGTTATACGCAACAAACCTGGTGAGATAGGCGGAGCTACTCCGGCGCAGATTGAAGGCCGTCCCGAACCGAAGGCTTCTTCTACTTATTCCATTGGGCAAGCGATAGCAATGTCCGCTTCAAGTTGGAATGTGTGGATCATAATCATTGCCTTCTTTATCTGGTATGGAACCATCATGGCCTTCCAGGGCCTGTGGGCCAGTCCCTGGTTGATCAATGTTTATGGTTTAACCAAGTCTGAAGCCGGCAGCATCATCAGCCTGATCGCCTTGGGAATGGTATTTGGATGCCCTCTATCAGGCATAATCGCTGACAAGGTGCTCAAATCCAAGTGGAAGGTTGTTGTATTGGGGCTGATTTGTTCCATTCTGCTGTGGCTTCCCATGGTATTTATGGTTGATTCACTTTCTAAGGGCACGATCAGCGTTATGATGTTTTTGTATGGCTTCTTCAATGGCTGGTTCGTGGTTATGTACGGCAATTTGAAAGAAAATGTGGAGCCGGCAGTACAGGGTACAGCAACCGGATTTTTGAATACCTTTGTTTTCGTTGGTGGAGCTGCCTTCCAACAAATAACCTCTATAATTATTGAAAAGGCACCGGTAGTGAACCAGGTTATTGCCTCCTCAGGCTTTAGGTCAGCTTTTATGTTCTGCCTGATATCCCTGGTCATTGCTGTTGCGGTCATGTTTACGCAAAAAAGACAGCAAAAAGCATGAACTTGTAATTAATCTGTTTAAGGAGGGAAATCAATGTACGAAAAAGTAATGTCACTTAACCAGGCAACAGACCTGATTAAAGACGGCATGCTGCTGGGCATAGGTGGAAACGGCATGCATCGCACCCCAACCATATTCTCTATGGCCTTAACTCAAAAACCGGTAAAAGAGCTCAAGATATGCGGGACCGCTCTCGGGCTGGCAGCAGACATCTTATTTGCCACCAATCAGGCTGATACCGCATATTTTGGCTTCTTTGGCCTGGAAAACGAGGCCGGTTTGGCTCCAGGGATGCGCAAAGCCATGGAAGGTGCTGAGCCTAAAGCCAGGGCTATTGAAGGCTCCTGAACGGCGATAATTCATGCTCTCCGTGCGGGAGCTTATGGAGTTCCTTTTCTTCCCGTGGGCGGAATGTGGGGAAGTGACTTGGTTGCTCTAAGACCTGAATTTTTCCGGGCTATGAAGAGCCCCTTCGATGGCACCGAAGTAGTGTGCGTAAAGGCCTTGGTGCCTGATTACGCGATTATCCATGTACAAGAAGCTGACGTTTACGGCAACTGCCGCATTCTAGGGCCTAGTTACCAGGATGCCTTGCTGGCCAGGGCAGCCAAGAAAACCATTATTACCACTGAACGTATCGTGGGAACCTATCGTATGAAAGAAGAGCCTAAACTTACAGCTATACCCCATTTCCTGGTAGAAGCGGTTGTTGAACTTCCCGGTGGGGCCAAACCGGGCATATGCTATCCAGAATACCAGGCTGTGGAATGGCCTAAACACAAAGCCTATCAGAAAGCGGTAAAAGAAGGCCAAGTAGTGCAATATGCGCAATCAATGCTGGAAGGGAGGCTGTAAACAATGGAATATGGCAAACCTGAAATGATGGCTGTTGCCATTATGAGAATGATATCCGACGGTGACATTGTATTTCACGGCCTGGCTTCCTCAACCCCGATGGTGGCGATGAAAGCCGCCAAGGCCCTGGGCAAGAATTTCACCTATGTCACTTTATCCGATGGTGTGGATCATGACTACCTCAGACCGCCTGTGGTAGCTTCCACCTTAACTGCCAATACCTACGAAGGCTCGGTAGCCACCTTTGGCCTGGACGAGATATTTGACCTGTACGCCTCCGGCAAAGGGGACATAGCTTTCCTGTCCTGTCTGCAGATGGATCAAACCGGTCGTATAGCCATGTCCTATCTGGGTGGCACCTACGATAACCCCAAATTGAGAGGCCCAGGAGGGGCCGGCAGCGCCACCCTCACACCAGTGACCAAGAAGGTCATCATCTGGAAACCCCAGCATGATAAACGCACCTTTGTTGAACACGTAGATTTTGCAACCACTTCTCCTCCACTGGATAAGGAATTTACGGTTATAACCACACTGTGCATCTTTAAGAAACCGGCTGGGGAAAAGCTGCTTAAAGTTGACCGTATTTTCCCGTATACCACTTTAGAAGAGGTTAAGGAAAACACCGGTTGGACGATAGACCAGACCGATGTCCCGGTCATGGATCCGCCAACCGAAGAAGAACTGGCAGCTCTTAAAAAGGTTGATCCAAACAATATACTGCACTTCGAATTCAAATAAAACCCATCCCCAATATAATAAAAAGGCTGGTCAGATGACTGGCCTTTTTATTTGGGTGCGCCCGGCATGGGCGCAGTCTAAGGGGTGAAAGTCCCTAGTGCGGGTTGATAGTGCCAAGCACATAGCCAAGGATGTCCTCGGTGACCAGGAATCTGAAGGAAGCGGGAGGCAAACTTCTGGTTCGCCAGTAGCTTGGTCTTGTGTTCGCCCACATCCACGTACGGTGGTGTGGGGGGTCGGCTGCTCAAGTAATGGGCAGCCTCCTACCCAATTGGGAAAGGAAGGTATAAGTTGTAGCGGTGGTGAATAGAGTAAGACAGCGGAATTAAAATCTTTTAAAGCAAACCGGAGGTTACATTGAAAAGATACTTTAACCATTTGCTGCTGGTCCTGGTATTATGCTGCGCTGTATTATGTAATGGCTCGCCCCTGCAGGCGGCCTATGATGTCCGCCAGGAGGTGGTGGCGATCATTCGCGAATACTACCCTGACCCTGTAGATCCCGGGGTTTTGCAGCGGGCAACGGCCAGGGCGGTGGTGGAAGGGCTGAACGACCCTTTCAGTCACTACATGACGCCGGAGCAGTTTTCACGCTTTATGCAGGGAATAAACGGCTCTTTCGTGGGTATAGGCATATTTATCGAGATGTTTCCTGAAGGGTTGATGATTACGGATACCCTCCCGGATTCACCGGCCCACCTGGCCGGATTAAAGAAGGGCGATTTGATAACCTCCATTAATCATCAGGCCTTGACCGGTTTGACCCTGGAAGAGGCAGCCAGGCGGCTTGAGGGACAGGAAGGCAGCCAGGTGCTTCTGACCGTGATGCGTGGTTCACAGCGCTTTGAGCTGCGTTTGAAGCGGGTTGCCCTGGATGCCCCTACAGTCTACGCACTGCAGTTGCATGACCGGGTGGGTTATGTGGCCATTAATAGCTTTGGCAGCGATACCGCCAGTGAATTGGAGAATTATGTCAAAGCCATGGATATGGATGCTGACCAGTGGATACTGGATTTGCGCGGCAATAGCGGCGGGTATCTTTATACAGCGGCCGAGGTGGCCGGGTATTTCATCAATGCCGGCAACATGGTGACTATGCGCCAAAAGGATGAGTGGCTTGAGCTGCCGGTGGTGCCTCAAGCGGCCCGTATAAATGAACCGCTCATCCTGCTGGTAGACAGCAACAGTGCCAGCGCTGCAGAGCTGCTGGCGGCGGCTTTGAAGGATTACCGGCGGGCCCTGCTGGTGGGCGAGACTACCTACGGCAAAGCTACTATGCAGCAGGGCTTCACCCTGTCCAATGGGCATATCCTGCTTCTGACCACTGCTGAGGGCTATTCCCCGCTGGGCAACAAGATACATCGACAGGGGGTAGAGCCTGATCTGAAAGTCAAAGCTGAAGAGGCTTTGGATGCAGCCCGGCTGTTGTTGTCCCAGCCGGTTGGAGGCAGCAGTCATGCCTATATCACGGTCGAGGGAGGAAAGTGCCTGATAGATTTGACACTGGCCCGAAGCGATGAATTCTGGGAGTCCTGGCTCAGCATAACCCAGAACCTGGACAGCATGGCGGTGGAGTGCGACATAGCCTCAGCGATGCACACGGTTATCCTTTCCCGTGCTGACATTGCCCGCCGCTGGCCGGTGTTTTATCCCGATTACCGCCTGGCCGGGGAATACCATAACCTGGACAGGGCTCAAGCGGTTTCCCTTGAAATTAACGGCCTGCCTGACAACTGGGCTGAAGTCAAATCCGCTTTTGAACTGCTCGACGGCCAGAGCGGGGAACGCATACCTTTCGATATCGCTGTTCAAGGGACATCAATAACACTCGAGCCCTTAGGACCATTGAACGGCCAGGAATACTGGCTGTTGTGGCATGGTGTTCCTTTTGCTCATGCCCCTTCAGATCCGCTCCCACCCGCTATAGTGATCCTGCGTTATTCCAACTAGATAAACCGGTATTAGTGCTGAATATATGGTTGTATTAAAGAATGACTTAAATGTATAATTTGGGTAGACCGACCAGCCGGTCGGCAATGGAGAGAAGCGGAGGTATTTTTGTGAAGAAGAGGCGGAGATGGAAGGTTTGGCTCCTGCTGCTGGCTCTGTTGGCCAGTTTTTCTATGATTAACGGTTGCAGCTCATCAGAACAGGCGGCTCAGGAAACTGAATTGACGGTAGAGGTTGCGGTAGCGCAGAACCAGTACATTGCCAGGACAGCGCGCTATTCCGGCAAGATCCGGGGGGCCAACGAAGCCCCGGTAACGGCCAAGATCCCGGGCAGAGTGACGCAAATCCTGGTCCAGCCGGGGGATCAGGTGACAAAAGGGCAAACCCTGGTGGTATTGGATAGTACTGATATACAGGCAGCCCTTAAACAGGCCGAAGCAGCCGAGGCTGCGGCCCGGGCGCAAATGGTTTCCAATCAGTTGCAGTTGGAAAACGCCCGCATCAATTATGAGCGCATGCAGAAGCTGCACGAAGCCGGGGCGATTGCGGATAGCGCCCTGGAAGCGGCCCGTTTGCAATACGAGACCCTGCAGTCCGGGGCTGTAGAGGCCAGTGTCGCGGCAGCGGAAGCAGCCCGCATCAGCCTGCAGGACCAACTCAACAACTGTAATCTGACCGCACCGATCAGCGGCACAGTGGGGAGTATCACGGTTTCCCTGGGAGATACCGCCAGCCCGCAAAGCCCGGTGGCTTATGTCAGCGATACCACCAGGCTGCAGGTTGAGGTGCAGGTCAGTGAAGCCGACGTCAATTTCATTGAGAACGGCAGCAAGGTAAATGTATACATATCATCCTTAAGCAGCCAGCCATTTGCCGGCACGGTTATCAGTGTGGACCGCATGGCCGGTCCCATGAATCGCAAGTTCACCGTTCGGGTAGGGTTGGACAAGCCCGAACCGCAAATGCGCCCCGGCATGTTCGCCGAGGTGGTATTGGCGACCGAAGAGGCTGAAAATACCCTGTGTGTGCCCATAGAGGCGGTTATAGCCCGCGGGGAGAAGAGCGTGGTCTATACCGTGGATGCCGAAAACCGGGCCCGTCCCATCGAGGTGAGCACCGGTATAGCCAATGATCGGCTCATTCAGATTGTGGATGGGCTGGAAGCCGGAACCCCGGTAATTACTAAAGGTAATACCCTGGTCTCAGACGGTACGCTGGTGCGGGTGGTTGCCGGGGAGGAGAAGGCATGAAGCTTATAGAGTTTTCGATCCGGCGTCCGGTAACCATTACTATTCTGGTCACGGTTGTCCTCATACTGGGATTTTTCACCTATTCGCGTCTATCTGTCGATCTGTATCCGGATATGGAGATACCGGTGGTTGCGGTTATAAGCTCTTACAGCGGTGCAGGTCCGCAAGAGGTGGAAAACGAGGTCACTAAGCTGCTGGAAAGCGCCATAGCCAATGTCAGCAATATCAAACAGCTTGATTCCGTATCCTCTGAAGGCAGTTCAGTCGTCGTCGTGCAGTTCGATTGGGGTGTTAATGTCGACAATGCTGCCCAGGAGATCAGCGAGAAGCTCTCCTATGTCGAAGGGTTCCTGCCTGACACCGCTACCAAGCCCATGGTGGTCAAAATGGATCCCAACATGATGCCGGTAATTCAAATAGGGGTCAGCGGAGCGGCAGATCTGCCCCAGCTGCAGTCAGTGGCCGAAGATTTGATTGAACCCCGCCTGTCCAGAATCCCGGAGATAGCCTCGGTCGTCATCACCGGCGGCAGCCCGCGCCAGATACATGTAGAGGTAGACCCGGTCAAGCTGGAGAATCACGGCCTGACCCTGGCACAGGTGAATCAAGTCCTGCAGATGGAGAATTTCAATATGTCCGGGGGCACGGTGAAACAGGGCAGCCGGGAGATGTATGTGCGTAATCTGCAGCAATTTGAATCCCTGGATGACATCAGGCAGGTGGCTATCACTACTGCCGACGGGCGTACGGTGTATTTGGGGGAGATTGCTGCCATCAGCGATACTGTTGAGGACTCTTCACAGTTTACCCGGGTAAACGGGCTTCCCGCAGTAGGCGTGCACTGCCTCAAGCAAAGCGACGCCAATACGGTTAAGGCCTGCGAAGCGGTCAAAGAGGAACTGGAAAGGATTAAACAGGATTTGAACATGGATCTGGATATTGCGGTGGTAATGGACCAATCCCAGTATATCCGGCAATCCATTCAAAGCACCATAAGGATGATTTTGGAAGGCTCCCTACTGGCCATGCTGGTCCTGTTTTTGTTCCTGCGCAAAGGCCGCAGCACCTTGATTATCTTTACCTCCATCCCCTTGTCCATAATCGCTACCTTTGTGGTAATGTATTTCAGCAAGTACACTATCAACCTTATTACCATGGGCGGTTTGGCCTTAGGCCTGGGGCGTATAGTGGACGATTCCATCGTGGTTTTCGAAAACATCTTTCGCCATCGCTCCTTGGGCTTGTCTTGTTACGAAGCGGCCCGCAAAGGGGCCTTACAGGTCAGCAATGCGGTTATCGCCACCACCATGACAATTCTGGCGGTTTTTCTCCCCATGGCATTGGTGGAAGGTATCGCCTCGATCCTGTTTAAACCCCTGGCGATGACGGTGTGTTTCGCCATCTTTTGTTCATTGATCGTATCGTTGACTATTATCCCCTTGTTGTCATCGCGCCTTTTGACCAATCAGGCCATGGCAGCAGTACCTGATCCACGCAACCCTATCTCCCGGGTGATCATTCGTTTCGGGGATTGGCTGGATGCTTTGGGGGATCGCTATCAGGCCTTCCTGGGCAAGGTTTTGAACAGAAGGCGTTTGGTGGTTATCGGGGTGACTGTCGCCATGCTGGCTTCATGTGCGGCTATACCCATGATAGGGGCTGAGTTTATCCCCGGCATGGACTCCGGTGAGATCGCCATCAATATACAGGCAGACAAAGGCAATCAATTGGAAGAAACCGACCATATCGTGAGATCAGTCGAAGAAAGGCTGCGGGACTTCCCCGAGGTGATGACTGTCTTCAGCAGTGTCGGCAGTTCGGCAGGCATGACCATGAGCTTCGGTTCAGGGGCTGATACCGCTTCACTCTATGTGAAATTGGTTCCCAAAGGGGAGCGCGAGGATGATGTCAATGCGGTTGCGGAACGCATGCGCACCGCGCTCCGGGATATTGCCGGTGCCAAGATAGAGGTATCACCTTCTGATGTCACTTCCATGATGGGATCCTCCAGCCCTATCGCGGTGCAGATCCGCGGATCGGATCTGGGGGTTCTAAAACAGCTCTCTGAAGAGGTTGCGGGCATTGTGCGTCAAGTACCGGGTACCCGCGAGGTAGTATCCAGCCTGACCGAAGGCAAGCCTGAGCTGCAGGTACATATTGACCGGGCCCGGGCTGCAGCTATGGGCCTGACCCCGCTGCAGATCTCCAATGAGATCAGTGCCGCCATGCAGGGCAAAGTGGTTACACAGTACAAGGTCGGCGGGCAGGAGGTGGATATATGGGTCGGGTACGATCCCAGCACGGAAAAAGATATGGATTATCTGACCAACCTCTCCATAATGAACCCGGCTGGAATTATGGTTAAATTATCCACTGTAGCTGATTTTAAGATTGCCCAGGGTCCGATGAGCATAAACCGCACCGATCAGGTGCGCAGTGCCCAGATTACTGCAGACCTGTTTAACCGCGATCTTAACAGCGTTATGCAGGACATCAAAGCCAGAGTCGCCGAGATCAATCTCCCGGCCGGCTACACTGTCGAATATGTGGGAACAGATCAGGAAATGATTGAGACCTTTTACAACCTGCTGTTGGCCTTGATACTGGCCATAATCCTCTGCTATTCGGTGATGGCGATTCTTTACGAATCATTCTTCGATCCCTTCGTGATCATGTTCTCGGTGCCCACCGCGTTTATTGGCGTGGTCTTGGCACTGCTGCTCACCCAAACCACCCTGAGCGTGCCGGGCTTTATCGGGGTGATCATGCTGGTCGGCATTGTAGTGGCCAATGCTATCGTTTTCGTGGATTATTTGAAGCAGATGCGCGAAGAAGGCATGGAGCGCGAAGAAGCTATTCTGGAAACCGGGCGGGTGCGCTTGCGGCCCATCCTGATGACCGCCCTGGCAACCATTCTGGCCATGCTGCCTATAGCCCTGGGGCTGGGCGAGGGGGGCGAAGCCATTCAACCCCTGGGCATAGTGGTAATTGGCGGTCTGCTGGTTTCTACCCTGGTGACCCTGGTTTTGGTGCCGGTGGTTTATACCATACTGGATGATTGGCTTACTGCTATCAGGAATCGCCGGGCAGCCAAAAAGGCAGGCTTTTCTACCCCGGCCTGATCGGGGCCATAACGGCTGTTCATCCGGGGCAATACTGACGTAGGAGAGTTTGG